>CANJOB010000130.1 GCA_947475655.1 Caulobacterales bacterium
CAGGTGGTGCTGCAGCCAGGCCACGCTCTCGGCGTCGAGGTGGTTGGTCGGTTCGTCCAGCAGCAGCATGTCGGGCTTGGAGAGCAGCAGGCGGGCCAGGGCGACGCGGCGCTTCTCGCCCCCGGACAGCTTCTCGACGCCGCTGTCGTTGGGCGGACAGCGCAGGGCGTCCATGGCCATCTCGATGCGGCTGTCGATGTCCCAAAGGTCGCCGGCGTCGATCTTCTCCTGGAGGGCGGTCATCTCCTCCATCAGCTCGTCGGTGTAGGTCTCGCCCATTTCGGCGGCGACGGCGTTGAAGCGGTCGACCAGCTTCTTCTCCTCGCACCAGGAGATGACGTTCTCCCAGACGTTGAGGTCGTCATTCAGGTGGGGCTCCTGCTCGAGGTAGCCCATCTTGGTGCCCTCGGCGGCCTTGGCCTCGCCGTTGAACTCCTTGTCGATCCCGGCGATGATCTTGAGCAAGGTCGACTTGCCCGAGCCGTTGACCCCGACCACGCCGATCTTGGCGTCGGCGTAGAACGACAGCCAGATGTTCTCGAACACCTTCTTACCGCCGGGATAGGCCTTGGTCAGGCCCTGCATCTGGAAAATGAACTGCTGGGCCATGGTCGTGGGGCTCGCTTGAAAATCGGGGACGGCAGGGTTTAGCGGGCCAGGGCCGCCAAGGCCAGAGGCGGAACGAAAGCCGGCGCCGCGCGCTTTCAACTCAACGGCGGCATCGCTCCCGGGACGCCGTAACAGTCAAGGATTTCAACATCATGCACAAAGATCAGGTCAAGGGCGCCGCCAAGGACATCGCCGGTTCCGCCAAGGAAGGCATCGGCAAGGCGACGGGCGACGACAAGCTGGCCGCCGAGGGCGCCGCGCAGCGCCTCGAGGGCAAGGCCCAGAAGGTCGCCGGCGCGGTCAAGGACGCCGGCCGCGAGATCCTCAAGCACTAGATAAGCGCTTTTACGGAAGAGAGGGGCCGCGTTCCGCGAGGGGCGCGGCCTTTTCCATGGCATTTTCCGTTAACCGCGTGCGTTGACGCGGCTGCAAGGCTTTTGCGGTTAACTCACCTCATGGCCAAAGCCGTATTTCAGCGCAATCAGCGCGTCTGGGTCGACAGCGTCGGCGTCTGGGGCGTGATCGAGAAGATCACCCCGGTGTGGGCGCGTGGTTTCGACGAACCGCTCAAGGTCACCTATGACCTGGGGCTGGGCCGCGAATTCCAGGCCCACGAACTGCGTCCCGAGGAGCCGACCGACCTCGAAGGCGGCGAGCACTGGCGTCTGCTGCGGGCCAAGAACAAGTGGCAGCAGCCGGCCGATTGCGCCCATCACCCCTTCCCCGGCACCTACCCGATCGTCGTCACCGACGAGCAGGACTGGGGCGGCTGGCGCACCCCCGGCGCCGAATACGACCGCGACCCGGCTAAGATCGAGCGTCAGGCGCGCCTGATCATGAAGGCCCCCGCCCTGCAGGCCATCGCCCGCGAGCTGATGGAACTGGTCGGCGACATGCCCGAGGATGCGCCACCGGCCATCCAGGCCCTGGCGCAGCGCGCCGCCGCCATCGAGCGCTTCGTGCAGGAAATGCCCCAGGCCGCCCAGGCCATTCCCGAGGACGAGGCCGCCGAGCCCGCCTCGGCGCCCGCCGCCGCCACCGAAGCGGCCTAAACCGCAAATCATTCCCCGCCGCCCCTCCCGCCGGGCGGCTTGGCGCGTTACATCTGGCGCATGCGCACCGACACCCCCCAACCCGTCCGCCTGGCCGAATACCGGCCGCCTTCCTTCCTGGTCGACGAGACCCACCTGACCTTCGTGCTGGAGCCGTCCGCCACGCGGGTGACGGCCAAGCTAACCATCCGCCGCAATGGCGATCACACTGAGCCGCTCAGGCTGGACGGCCAGCGGCTGCGGCCGATCTCGGTGGCCATCGACGGTCAGCAGATCGGGCCGACCGGCCGCGCCATCGACGACGAGGGCATGACCATCGAGGGCGTACCGGACGCCTTCGTGCTGGAGACCGAGGTCGAGATCGACCCCAGCGCCAACAAGGCTCTGATGGGCCTCTACATGTCCGGCGGCCGCTTCTGCACCCAGTGCGAGGCCCAGGGCTTCCGCACCATCACCTGGTTCCCCGACCGTCCCGACGTGCTGAGCCGCTTCACCGTGCGCATCGAGGCCGACACCGCGTTCCGCCACCTGCTGTCGAACGGCAACCTGGTCGAGAGCGGCAAGCTGCCCAAGGGCCGCCATTTCGCTGTGTGGAACGACCCTTATCCCAAGCCCTGCTACCTGTTCGCCCTGGTCGCCGGCGAGCTCGACGTGCTGGAGGACAGCCTGGTCACCATGAGCGGGCGCGCGGTCGCGTTGCGCATCTTCGTCGACCCAGGCCAGGCCGACCGCGCGGCCTATGCCATGGACGCGCTTAAGCGCTCGATGAAGTGGGACGAGGAGGCGTTCGGGCGCGAGTACGACCTCGATCTGTTCATGATCGTCGCCGTGCGCGACTTCAATTTCGGGGCGATGGAAAACAAGGGGCTGAACATCTTCAACAGCTCCCTGCTGCTGGCCGATCCGCAGACCGCCACCGATTTCGACTTCGAGCGCATCGAGAGCGTGGTGGCGCACGAATATTTCCACAACTGGACCGGCGACCGCATCACCTGCCGCGACTGGTTCCAGCTGTGCCTGAAGGAAGGCCTGACCGTGTTCCGCGACCAGAGCTTCAGCGCCGACCAGCGCGGGGCGGCGGTGCAGCGGATCAAGGATGTGCGCGCCCTGCGTGCGCGCCAGTTCCCCGAGGACGCCGGGCCGATGGCTCACCCGGTGCGGCCGTCGCAGTATCTGAAGATCGACAACTTCTACACCGCCACCGTCTACGACAAGGGCGCGGAGGTGATCCGGATGTTGAAGACCCTGCTGGGGGCGGAGGCTTTCCGCGCCGGCATGGATCTCTATTTCGACACCTGGGACGGCCACGCCACCACGGTGGAGGAATTCATCGCCTGTTTCGCCAAGGCGTCCGCTACGGACCTCACCGACTTCTTCCGCTGGTACGAACAGGCCGGCACACCGCGCGTCTCGGTCGAACAGGCCTATGACGCCGACAGGGGCGCCCTGACCCTGACCTTCAGCCAGCAGACCCCGCCGACGCCCGGCCAGCCGACTAAGAAGCCGCTGCCGCTGCCGATCGCCTACGGCCTGCTCGACGACGACGGCGCGGTGCTGCGCGATACCGCGGTGCTGGTGCTCGACCAGGCCAGCAAGAGCGTCACCATCGACGGCCTCAAACGTCGCCCGGTGCTGTCGGCCCTGCGCGGTTTCTCCGCCCCCGTCCGCCTGGAAGCGGTGTCGCGCCCGTCGGACGCCTATGTGCTGATGGCCGCCGACACCGACCTCTTCAACCGCTGGGAAGCTGGCCAGGGCCTGGCCCAGGCGCTGATCCTGGCCCGCGCCGCGGGCGCCCCGGACGAGGTGGGCGAGGCCCGCTTCGCCGACGCGCTCGGCCGCGCCCTGGACGACCAGTCGGCCGAGCCGGCATTCAAGGCCCTAATGCTCAGCCTGCCCAGCGAGCAGGACCTGACCCTGCACATGGTCCCCGCCGATCCGGCGGCGATCCGCGAGGCGCGAGAGGCCCTGCGCACGCGGTTGGCGGTGCACCTGGGCGAACTGCTGCGTCGGCTGCACACCGGCATGCAGGAGGGCGGCGAATTCTCGACCAGCGCCGAGGCCGCGGGGCGGCGCGCCCTGCGCAACGCCGCCATGGATCTGCTGATCGCCGAGCCGGTGTCGATCAACATGGAGCTGGCCAAGGGCCACTTCGAAGCCGCCGCCAACATGACCGACGCGATCGGCGCCCTGTCGGCGTTGATGCAGTCCGGGGGCGAGGCCGCCGAGGAGGCGCTGGCCGCCTTCCACGAGAAGTGGAAGGACGAGCCGCTGGTGATCGACAAGTGGTTCACCGTCCAGGCGCGCGACCCGGCCGAGGGGGCGCTGGGCCGCATCCTCGGCCTGACCGCCCATCCCGATTTCGACGCCACCAACCCCAACCGCTTCCGCGCCCTGGTCGGCGCCTTCGCGGTCGGCAACCCGGCCAAGTTCCACGACCCCAGCGGAGCCGGTTACCGCTTCCTGGCCGATCAGATTCTGGCCGTCGACGCCTATAATCCGATGACGGCGGCGCGGCTGGTCGACAGCCTGGGCGGCTGGCGGCGCTACACGCCGCAACTGGGCGCGCTGATGAAGGCGCAGCTCGAACGCATCGCCGCCCACCCCAAACTGTCGAACAACGTGCTGGAGCTGGCGACGAAGGCTCTGGCGTAAGGGCTACAGCACGCAGTAGCGGCGGTAGCCGTCGTTGCTCATGTACGTGTCCGAGCCCGGATCGTAGGAGCGGTAGCGGGCGCGGCAGCGGGCGACGTGGCCGCGATCGCCCCTATAGCTGTAGGCGCGGCTGGCGTCGTTCTGGCTGCCCAGAATCGCCGCGCCGAGCGCGAACCCGATGATGCCCGCGGCCAGGGCGTCGCTGCTGTCGTTGTTACGGTAGCGCCGGTACTGGTTGCGACGCCATTCGCGCTCGCGCCGGGCCTCCCAGCGGTTCTGATCAACCCAGCGGCCGTTGTAGTAGTAGCGGGGCGGGCCGTAGTAGCCGGGGCCGCCGTAAGGGAACGGCTGGGCGGCGGCGGGCGCGGCCATCATGGCGGCGCTGGCGAATGTGGCGGCCGCAAGGGCGGCGGCGACGGTCTTGACCATGATTTGAGCGCGCATCGGCATCTCTCCGGTGAAGGTTCGCCGGAAGAACGTCGAAGAACGGGAAAAAGCTCCCGGTTAGGTCGGATTAGCGACGAAGCGTCGGGCGCAAGCCGCCGTGAACCTTGGCCAGGTCGGCCTCGGCTAGCTTGCGCGTGTCGTTGCCGGTGACGTCGTTTTCTGTCGGGGCCTCGGCGTGAAAGGTCTCGCCGCCGGCCTGGGCCAGCATGGTGTCGACGCGTGCCTTCTGGTTGCGGAACGAGGCCAGTTCGCCGCCGGTCAGGGTCGAGCCCTGCGGCACCTTCACCGAGAGCGGATTGACCCGCCGGCCGTTCTGGAAGGTTTCGTAGTGGAGGTGCGGGCCGGTCGCCAGGCCCGTCGATCCGACATAGGCCACCACCTGGCCCTGCCGCACGCGCATGCCCGGGCGGATGCCCTTGGCGTAGCGGGAGATGTGGGCGTAGCCGGTGTCCCAGCCGCCGGAATGCTTGAGCCGCAGCCAGTTGCCGTAGCCGCCCAGGCGCCCGGCCTGGATCACCACGCCGTCGCCGGCGGCCAGGATCGGAGCGCCGGTGCCGGCGCCGAAGTCGACGCCCTGGTGGGCGCGGGTGTAGCCGAGGATCGGGTGGCGGCGGCGGCCGAAGGTGGAGGTGACGCGGGCCCCGTCCACCGGGGTGCGCAGCAGGAAGCCGCGGATGTTCTTGCCGAACTCGTCGAAGAACTCGGCGTCGCCGCCGGCGCGCTCGAAACGGTAGAAGCGGGTCTTACCGCCCTTGGCGCCGATCTCGGCGTAGAGCAGGTCGCCTGTGTCGACGGTGCGGCCGCTCTCGGTGACCTTGCGGTCGAACACCAGGCGGAAATGGTCGCCGGCCTTGATGTCGCGGCTGAAGTCCAGCTTGTGGGCGAACAGCTTGACCACCTGGGCGGTCAGGGCGGGGGTGGCGCCGGCGCGGGCGGCGCTCTCGTACAGCGAGCCGGCCATGTCGCCCTGGGCGACGGTGGTCTCGTCCTTCACCGGCTCGGCCATCTCGCGCAGGCGCAGGGCGCCGTCGAAGGTGCGCGACAGGGTGATGGCGGTGGCCGGGCCGGTGCGCATGGAAAGGCCGATCAGGCGGGCCGGACCGCTCTCGCCGCTCGGGCGGGCGATGGCGGCGTCGAAGGCCAGGCCGGCCTTGATGTTCACCGTGTCCATGGCCTTGGCCAGCATGTTGACCGCCATCTGCGCCTCGGCGGCGGTGACGCCGGCGCGCTGCACGGCGGCGGCGAAGGTCTCGCCCGGCAGGATCTTGACCGGGATGCTCTCGGGGTGGGCGAAGCCGGGCTGGGTCTCGGCCTGGACGAAGGCCTGGTGCTGCAGGATGGCGATGGCGGCCGGGTCGATCGCCGGCGCGGTGGAGAATCCGACCCCCTCGGTCAGGCGCCAGCCCAGGCCTAGGAGCAACAGGCCGCCGGCGGCCATGGCCAGGCGCGGGGCCAGGCGCAGAACCGGTCGGCGGGGGTCGAACTCCTGCATGGGTCTTCCTTCGGTCCGGGTCAAAATGGCGCCTCTGGACCGATGCCCAGCAAGTCCGGCGCCGGGAAACTGCCAAGAACGGCACACCCTTCGCAAGCCATTAAGACGACATTAGGTCCATATGTCACGGATAAGCTTGGCTGTTTCAGCCCTTTCCGACCAGCTGCGAAATCCGCTCGATCGGCCGCCCGAGGGCCGCCCCGGCGGGCATTTCGACGATCGGGCGCTCCACCAGAATTGGGTGGGCGACCATGGCGTTCAGGATCTTGGCGTCCGAGGCCGCCGGATCGGTCAGCCCCAGATCCTCGGCCGGCGTGCCGCGCACACGCAGGATGTCGCGCGGCCTGGCGCCCATTTTCTTGAGCAGGGCTTCGAGCTGGCGCCGGGTCCAGCCGGCCTTCAGGTACTCGACCACGCGTGGATCGAGGCCCTGGTCCCTGAGCATCGCCAGGGCGTTGCGCGAGGTCCCGCAGGCGGGATTGTGGAAGATCGTCACGTCCGGACCGGCCATGACTCTTTTTGGCGGGGTTCGCGGACATGCTCAAGCTCCGAAAAGCGAACGCCCGCCGGACGGGTCCGGCGGGCGCTTGCAGGATCATGTCGGACCCCGCCTCAGGCGGCCTGATGGGCTTCCTGCGGATCGCGCAGGACGTAGCCCCGGCCCCAGACGGTTTCGATGTGGTGCTTGCCGTGGGCGGCGGCGGCCAGCTTCTTGCGCAGCTTGCAGATGAAGACGTCGATGATCTTCAGCTCGGGCTCGTCCATGCCGCCGTAAAGGTGGTTGAGGAACATCTCCTTGGTCAGGGTCGTGCCCTTACGCAGGGAGAGCAGTTCCAGCATCTGGTATTCCTTGCCGGTCAGGTGGACACGCGCGCCGCCGACTTCGACGGTCTTGGCGTCCAGGTTGACCAGGATGTCGCCGGTCTTGATCACCGACTGGGCGTGGCCCTTGGAGCGGCGGACCACGGCGTGGATGCGGGCGACCAGTTCGTCCTTGTGGAAAGGCTTGGTCATGTAGTCGTCGGCGCCGCCGGAGAAGGTCTTCACCTTGGTGTCGATCTCGGCCGAGCCGGACAGGATCATGATCGGCGTGTTGATCTTGCCGACGCGGAGAGTCCTCAGCACGTCGATGCCGCTCATATCGGGAAGGCTCAGGTCGAGCAGGATAAGATCATAATCGTAGATCTTGCCCAGATCGATGCCCTCTTCTCCGAGGTCCGTCGTATAAACGTTGAAACCTTCAGACTTCAGCATCAACTCGATGATCTTCGCAGTAGCGCGATCATCCTCAATCAGCAGTACGCGCATCGGCCCCTCCCCGCCCGTGGGCGGAATCAATTGCGGACTCTCGGAGTCCAGCTCCAAGCTCGAGGCTAGATTGCCAACGAGTTAATTTAAGACTGGTTAATGGTGAACGTCGTCTCGGACCGAATCGTTAACGTGATTTGCGAATCGGCGGCAAGGGCCGCGCGGACTCCGAATCCGATTTTTGTCGAATTCTGAATCCGAGCCGTCCACAGGCGCTTCAGCGGCGGCGCGCCGCAGGCTCTCTTCATGCCTTGGAAACCATGTTGGCCCAGGCTGAAACCCCTGTATCCGCAAAGGATTCCCGTCCCCGTGCAAAGCCTGATCGCCGCCGTCCAACACGTCGACGCCCTGACCCTGTCGGGGAGGGTGGCGGCGGTGAACGGCCTGCTGATCGAAGCGCGCGGCGGTTTGACGCGTCTGGCGGTGGGCGCTTGGGCGCAGATCGAACGCGTCGGCGCCTCGCCCCTGGCGGCCGAGGTGGTTGGCTTCCGTGATTCGCGCGCGCTGCTGATGCCGTTCGGCCCGGTCGAGGGCGTGGCGCCGGGCGCCGAAATCCGCATCCAGCCTGAAGGCGCCACGGTGCGGCCGACCAAGGCGTGGCTGGGCCGCATCATCGACGCTTTCGGCGAACCGATCGATGGCAAGGGACCGCTGACGCGCGGACCGGCCGCCTATCCGCTGCGGGCGCCGCCGCCCGCCGCCCACGCGCGGGGTCGCGTAGGGGCGCGGCTGGACCTGGGCGTGCGCGCCATGAACGTCTTCACCACCACCTGCCGCGGCCAGCGCCTCGGCATCTTCGCCGGCTCGGGCGTGGGCAAGTCGGTGCTGCTGTCGATGCTGGCCCGCCAGGCCGACTGCGACGCCGTGGTCGTCGGCCTGATCGGCGAACGCGGCCGCGAGGTGCGGGAGTTCATCGAGGAGACGCTTGGCGAGGAAGGCCTGCGCCGCGCCATCGTCGTCGTCGCCACCTCCGACGAGCCGGCGCTGAAGCGCCGCCAGGCCGCCTACATGACCCTGGCCATCGCCGAATACATGCGCGACCAGGACATGGAAGTCCTGTGCCTGATGGACAGCGTCACCCGTTTCGCCATGGCCCAGCGC
>CANJOB010000131.1 GCA_947475655.1 Caulobacterales bacterium
CATCATGATGCAGCCGGCCGCGATCAGCGGCGCGGTGGCGAAGCCGAATTCGTCGGCGCCGAGGAGGGCGGCGATCGCCACGTCGCGGCCCGTGCGCAGGCCCCCGTCGGCCTGAACCGCCACGCGGGTGCGCAGGCCGTTCAGCAACAGGGTCTGCTGGGTCTCGGCCAGGCCGATCTCCCAGGGAGAGCCGGCGTGGGTCAGGGAGGTGAGGGGCGAGGCGCCGGTGCCGCCTTCGAAACCGGAGATGGTGATGTGATCGGCGCGGGCCTTGGCCACGCCCGCCGCGACCGTGCCGACGCCGACTTCCGAGACCAGCTTCACGGAGATGCGGGCCTTGCCGTTAACGTTCTTCAGGTCGTGGATCAGCTGAGCCAGGTCTTCGATGGAATAGATGTCGTGGTGCGGGGGCGGCGAGATCAAGCCGACGCCGGGCGTGGAGTGCCGCACCCGGGCGATGTTGGCGTCGACCTTGTGGCCGGGCAGTTGGCCGCCTTCGCCGGGCTTGGCGCCCTGGGCCATCTTGATCTGAATGTCGTCGGCGTTGACCAGGTATTCGGCGGTCACGCCAAAGCGTCCGGACGCGACCTGCTTGATCGCCGAACGCATGGAGTCGCCATTGGGGAGCGGCGTGAAGCGGTCGACCTCCTCGCCGCCCTCGCCGGTGTTAGACTTGCCGCCGATGCGGTTCATCGCCACGGCCAGCGTCGTGTGCGCCTCGCGGCTGATCGAGCCGAAGCTCATGGCGCCGGTGGCGAAACGTTTGACGATCTCGCTGGCCGGCTCGACTTCGTCCAGGTTCAGCGGCGTCTGCGCCACTTTGAAGCGCATCAGTCCGCGGATGGTCAGCAGCCTCTGAGACTGTTCGTTGATGCCCGCGGCGAAGGCCTTGTATTCATCCGGCAGATTGCCGCGCACGGCATGCTGCAGGCGGCTGACCGTGTCTGAGGTCCAGGCATGCTCCTCGCCGCGGATGCGCAGGGCGTAGGAGCCGCCGACATCGAGCTGGGTCGCGTAGATAGGGCTGTCGCCGAAAGCGTCGCGGTGGCGGCGGACGGACTCCTCGGCGATCTGATCCAGGCCTATGCCCTCGATCGTCGTGGCGGTGCCGGTGAAATACTGTTCGACCACCGCGGAGTTGAGGCCCACCGCGTCGAAAATCTGCGCGCCGCAATAGGACTGGTATGTCGAGATGCCCATCTTGGACATCACCTTCAGCATGCCCTTGCCGATCGCCTTGATGTAGTTCTTGCGGACATCGTAGTCCGATAGGCCGTAGTTGTTCTGGACCCGCAGATGCTCGAGGGTCTCGAACGCCAGATAAGGGTTCACCGCCTCGGCGCCGTAACCGGCCAGGACGCAGAAGTGATGCACTTCGCGCGCTTCGCCGGTCTCGATCACCAGGCCGGTCTGCATGCGCAGGCCCTGGCGGATCAGGTGATGGTGCACCGCCGCCGTCGCCAGGGCGGCCGGGATGGGGATGCGGTCCGAAGACGCCGCCCGATCCGAAAGGATCAGGATGTTCATGTCGGCCAGGACGCTATCGGTCGCCTCGTGGCACAGGCGGTCCAGCGCCGCCTTCAACGCCTGTGGGCCTTCCTCGGCTGCCCAGGTGGCGTCGAGCGTGGCGGTGCGGAAGGCGCCGTCCAGCAGTTCGCTGATCGCCCGGATCTTGGCCAGGTCATCGTTGGTCAGGATCGGCTGGGAGACTTCCAGCCGCTTGTGCGCCCCGGCCTGGCGGCCGAGCAGGTTGGGGCGAGGCCCGATCATCGACACCAGGCTCATCACCAGTTCCTCGCGGATCGGGTCGATCGGCGGATTGGTGACCTGGGCGAAGTTCTGTTTGAAATATTCGTACAGCAGCTTCGAGCGTCTGGAGAGCACCGCGATGGGGATGTCCTGGCCCATGGAGCCGATAGGATCGTCCGCGGTCTGGGCCATCGGTTCGAGGAAGAACTGAAGGTCCTCCTGCGTGTAGCCAAAAGCCTGCTGCCGATCGAGCAGCAGGGACGGATCGTTCTCCGGCGCCTCCCCACCGGACGGCGGCGCCGGCAGGTCCGCCAGCTTGAACTGGGTCCGGGCCAGCCATTCGGCGTAGGGCTCCGCGTCGGCGAGGGAGGCCTTGATCTCCTCATCCTCGATGATGCGGCCCTGCTCCATGTCGATCAGCAGCATCTTGCCCGGCTGCAGGCGCCATTTGCGCACCACCCGCTCTTCCGGAACGGGGAGAACCCCCATCTCGGACGCCATGATCACATTGTCCTGGTCGGTGATGACGAAGCGCGCCGGACGCAGTCCGTTGCGGTCCAGGGTAGCGCCGATTTGGCGGCCGTCGGTGAACGCCACGGCGGCCGGGCCGTCCCATGGCTCCATCAGGGCGGCGTGGTACTCGTAGAAAGCCTTGCGCTTGGGATCCATCAGCGGATTGCCGGCCCAGGCCTCCGGGATCAGCATCATGACGGCGTGGGCCAGCGGGTATCCGCCGGCGACCAGCAGCTCCAGGGCGTTGTCCAGGCAGGCGGTGTCGGATTGGCCGTGCGGGATCAGCGGCCACATCTTGTTGAGGTCGGGGCCCAGCAGGTCCGACTCCAGGGTGCGGCGGCGCGCGTTCATCCAGTTGACGTTGCCGCGCACGGTGTTGATCTCGCCGTTGTGGGCGATGAACCGGTACGGGTGCGCCAGCTTCCACGACGGGAAGGTGTTGGTTGAGAACCGCTGGTGGACCAGGGCCAGGGCCGACACGGTCAGCGGATTGGTCAGGTCGGTGTAGAAGGTCCCCACCTGGTCGGCGAGCAGCAGGCCCTTGTAGACCACCGTCCGGGTCGAGAACGACGGCATGTAGAGCTGGGTCAGCCCCGGAAGGTTCTTCTTCACCGCCAGCTCGGCCAGCGGGTTTTGCACCTGTTTGCGGATGGTCAGCAGCTTGCGTTCGAAGGCGTCCTGGTCGCCGATATTGGGACCGCGGCCAACGAAGGCCTGGCGGATGACGGGCATCTGCGCCAGCACGGCCTCGCCCAGGCCCGTGGTGTCGGTCGGCACGTCCCGCCAGCAGATCAATGGCTGCTTCTCGACGGCCAGGAAGTGCTCGAACTGGCTGATGGCCACGGCGCGGGCCTCTTCGTCGCGCGGCAGGAAACACATGGCCACGGCGTATTCGCCGGCCGGCGGCAGGTCGACGCCCTCGGCTCTGGCCCAGTCGCGATAGAGGCCGTCGGGAATTTGGATCAGGATGCCGGCGCCGTCGCCCACCAGGGGATCGGCGCCGACAGCGCCGCGGTGGTCCAGATTCACGAGGATTTTCAGGCCATCGACGATGACCTCGTGCGATTTACGCCCCTTGATGTTGGCGACGAAGCCCACGCCGCACGAGTCGTGCTCGTTACGCGGATCGTACAGACCCTGCAGTTCCGGAGCGTCCAAACAAGTTCCTCCACCCAGTCTTCAGGCGCTCATGGACAGGCCCGCCTTCCAATTGGCCGAGCCGGCCGGCTCGGCCAAAATAGTCTAAACATTGATTGCGGATATCGGCAGCCCTAGCCGGAGAGACTACGACAGCGCTCCGGCTCCTTGCAATACTGGCCTAGGATGGCCTGGGGGCGGACCGGTCCGGCCTCGGGCAGAGCGCGATGTGGGCTCCTGGCCCCGCTGGCAGGCGGTCCGCCGCGGGGATGAGGCAAGCCGGGACGTGGCCGCGTCGCCGCGGTGCTAGGCGCCCGCGGCGGGCTGATGCGCCTTCAGGAACGCACGCATGCGCTCAACCGTGCGAGTCTTCAGTTCGGGCGGGGTCACCCACGGATAGACTGTCACCTGGGCCTTCGGCGCCAGGGACGCGACGTCGATGGCCGCCCGGTACGCGTGCGCAGGGGCGTCATCGGGCAGAACAAGCATCGGCGTCTGGCAGGAGCGGACGAAGTCGCGCGAAACGCTGTAAACGAAGTCCGGCCGGGCGCGATAGAGGTTGTGCAGATACCTCTCGATGGTTTCCATCGACACCTCAGGGCGCCTTTTGCGAAATTCGGGACCCCAGTTATCCCGGCCGGAATTGTACATCACGTCCGGGTTCTCCGGCCGGTGGCCGACCGGCTGGGACAGGACGCCCGCGACGACGCGGTCTGGAGCCCGCTCCATCAGCTTGAGCCCGAATGGGCCGCCGATGCAGTTGCCGAAGTACATGAACCGCTGGACGCCGAGATAATCCATCAGCCCCAGCTGGTCGTCGGCGAAGGCGTCCCACGGTCGGTCGACCGCGACCGGACCGGTGGATTCGCCGCCGGGTGCGTTTCGCAGATCCATGGTGATACAGCGGAAGTCATCCTTGCAGACTTCCATCGCGTTGATCACGGCGGTCGGCCAACGGCCCATCTCCGATAGCAGGCCGCCGCCGGGGATGAGCAGGATCGGAAAGCCGGAGCCGACGTCCCGGTAACGGATGCGCACGCCGTTCTTCTCGAAGAAGGAATAAGTAGCTCCTGGCGAACCTTGCTGCGCGAACACGCGCTGCGCCGTGGCCGTCGCCGCCGTCGCCGCCGTCGCGGCGACTGTTGCGAGGATATTGCGTCTGCTCCGGTTCATGGTGTCCTCACCTCGGCAGCGGCGCGGCCAGCGGCGCCAGCGGTTTCACACTGTCATTCGGCGCCTGAGCCTGCATGGAGATCAGGATCATCGACACCGTGCCATAGTGGCCGATGATCCCTATCATGTCGAGGAGGCCGTTCTGGCCGAACATGTCCACCGCGGCCTTGTAGGTAGCGTCGGAGAGGTTCTTGTCGCGATACAATTCGGTGGCGACGTTGTAGACGATCTTTTCGTCGGCCTTCATGCCCTCAGGCCGCTTTCCGGCGGCGATCTGGTCGGCGATTTTCGGATCGAGTCCGCCTTTTTCGGCCAAGGTATAGTGCGCGTGCCATTCGTACTGGGCGGTCCAGTGTCTGGCGGTGACCAGGATCGCCAGTTCGCTCAGCCGCGGCGGCAGGGACGTATTCCACCTCACATAGTCGGACAGGGCGGTCCAGCGGGTGGCCAGGGCCATGTTCGGGAGATAGGCGCGGTAAGGCGGATTGTTGACGTTGCCGTTACGCGGCGGCGCGGCGAGGGAGTCCGCCCAGGCCCTTTGTTCCGGGGTGAGCTGCTCACGGGGGATCGGCGGAAAGCGGGGCGCCGTCTGCGCCATCGCCAGGCTTGCGGCGCCGAAGGAAACGGTAAGACAGATCAAAATTCCTGTTAAAGTCCGCCGCATGACGTGTTCCTTCCTTGGCCTTTCTTGGCTCTAACCTTCATCTTTGGATTCTACGCTTGGCCTCGAGACCCTCCGCCACGCTGATGAAAGGCCGGGCTTGGGGACAGGCGCCCGCCGTGTTGTCCGGGGCGAAGTCGCACCGCTTGTTGGTTTTACTGAGCCTGTGCAACCTACGCGGCCCATACCGGCCGTGAGTTTTTAAACGGCCTCGTCTCTTAGCGGACCTCTGGAAGCTCCGTTCCTCAAAAGCGAACACACCCGCCCCCTCCGTGCTCTCCCTTATTGGTCCGACAGGCAAGCCGCGATGCAGCGCAGCGCGAGCAACTCGCCAGCATCGATCAGCACCGTGTCCATGTCTGATTGACGCAACACCAGCGGCACCTCCGTGCAACCCGCGATGATGGCCTGGGCACCGTCCGCTTCCAAAGACTTTACCAGCGCTCGGACGCCTGCAACGACCTCTTCGCCCGTGTCGCCGCTCTTGATGAGGTAAAGCAGCCGCATAAACGCGGCTTGGTTGTCATGATCCAGCGGTATGTACCGCACACCTTGGTCGGCCAACCGTTCCTGATAGAGGGCAGCCGCGCCGGGAGTCCCTAGCACGCCAGCGGAATGCGCACCCCGCATTCGCACCTCGGCGGCGGCCTGGGCGATCATGTCGATCACCGGCAGCCCGCTCCCCCGCGCCACCTGGTCGGCGTAGCGGTGGGCGGTATTGCACGCGATGGCCAGCACCTCGGCGCCGGCGGCGCGCAGACCCTTGGCCATCTCCATTAGGACCGGGCCGGGCTCGGCTTCCGGATCATTGCGGTCTGGAACCTGCGGGTTGATGTCCACGAGAACGCGCAGGTGATCCTGGTCGCGAATGGCGGGCGTCCTAGCTTGCAGCTGGGCCAGGAACTCGAGCGTCGCGGCTGGCCCCATGCCGCCCAGGACACCCAGAATTTTCCGGGCCACGGTCAGAGAGCGCTCTGATAGCCGGCGAGCCCCTGGGCGCCGCCAGTATGCAGGAAGACTACCGTCTCACCGTCGAACCGGCCCTGTTTAGCGAGGGCGATCAGTCCCTTCATCGCCTTGCCGGTGTAGACCGGATCGAGCAGCAGGGCGTCGGTTCGGGCGGCGAGTTTCAAGGCTTCGATCACGTCGTGGTCAACCAGGCCATAGCCTTCGCCTACATAGTCGCAGTCCGCGACGACCAGCTCGCGGGTGACTCGCTCCGGATGGCCCAGCTTTTCCGCCGTGGCCAGGGCTAGCTTGAAGACGTTGGTCTCCTGCGCGTCCTTGGCCGCGCGCACGCCTATGCCCAGTACGGGGATATCGGCACCGATCAGTGCCAGGCCCGCGACCAAGCCCGCATGGGTGCCAGCGCTCCCAGTGGCGGTGACGATGCGGTCAATCACCAGCCCGAGCGCATTGGCCTGAGTCACCAACTCGACGGCGCACTCAACGTAGCCTAGCGAGCCGACGGTATTGGACCCGCCGCCGGGGATCACATAAGGCTTCCCGCCGCTGTCTCGCACCTCCTGAGCCACGGTCTCCAGTGCGGCGTTCATGTCCGAGCCGGCGGGGACTCGGCGCGCCTTCGCACCCAACAAGTCATCTAGCTGGACATTGCCGGAGCGGTTGTAGTCCACGGCGTTGGTGGGCACGCGCTGCTCCAGGATCACCTCACAGGCGAGGCCGAAGCGGGCGGCGGCGGCGGCCGTCTGCCGCACGTGGTTCGACTGGACCGCGCCCTGGGTAACCAGGGTGTCGGCGCCCTGCTGCAGGGCTTCGCCGACCAGGAACTCGAGCTTGCGGGTCTTGTTGCCGCCGCCGGCCAGGCCCGTGCAGTCGTCGCGCTTGACCCAGAACTGGGCCTTGCCGCCCAGGGCCTCGCTGAGGCGAGGCAGGGGTTCCAGCGGGGTGGGCAGATGGGCGAAGCGAACACGGGGAAAGCGCGCAAGGTGCATGTGCAGGTTCCTGATTGGGCTACCCGCACTGTTGCACAGTGCCGGCAATGAGGGCCACCTTGTCTTCACCTCACGACCGGGTCGATGGCATACTGCCCCGGCGGCGGCGCTCTGACGGGCGGCTACGGAGCCGGCCGCACTCGCTTGTCGGGAAAGGCCAATTGCCAGAATTGTCTTCCGCCGCCGGGACGGGATGTGCCACCTTGCGAGGCAAGGCGTCCATAGAGGCCGTCGTGCGAGCAGCCGCCCGAATGCGCCGGAACCGCGGCCGGCAGCTCACTTAGCCGAGGGGGGCAAGGACACCGTGGACTCGACCGTGAAGGCGCCGCAGGGCGATCGTCTGAAGCTGGCCGGCTTCGTGATCGGCCTGCTCGCCTTCGTCGTGGTGGCCTTCGTTCCGCCGTTCACTCCCGACCCCAAAGCCCAGATAGTGGCGGCGGTGACCCTCCTGATGGTGATATGGTGGATCACCGAAGCTGCTCCGCTTCCTGTCACTGCCCTGTTGCCGCTGGTCCTTTTCCCGGCGTTTGGTGTGTCCAGCATTACGGCCGCCGCCGCTCCCTACGCCGACCCCGTGATCTTCCTCCTTGTGGGGGGATTCGTCCTGGCGGCGGCGATGGCGCGGTGCGGCCTGCACAAGCGAGCGGGCCTGGCCTGCGTCGCCGCCATCGGCGCGACGCCCAGACGTCTCTTGGCCGGACTCATGGTCGCGACCGCGTCGATCAGCATGTGGGTCAGCAACTCGGCCACGGCCGCGCTCATGCTGCCGGTGGCGCTCGCCGTCCTTACATTCATCGAGGACCGTTGCGACACCATGGACGAGCGGTCTCAGCACAATCTGGGAGCCAGCTTGATGCTCGGCGTCGCCTATGCGGCCAGCATTGGCGGCTGGGCGACCCTCATCGGCTCTGCTCCGAACGCCCTCATGGTCGGCTACCTAGCGCGTGAGCACGGGATAGAGGTGGGGTTCGCTCAATACATGCTGCTCGGCGTCCCTCTGTCCGCCTTGATGCTGCTCTTGGCCTGGGCGCTTCTGGGCTGGCTTCATCCAGTGAGGATGGTGCTGCCCGACGCCGCCGCCATGGTGCAGGAGGAACTCGAGCGGGTGGGGCCGATGTCGACGGCCGAGAGGAGGGTCGCCATGGTCTTCTTCGCGACCGCTGTCGCCTGGATGTTCCGGCCCTTGTTCGAACCGCTGGTCCCGGGCCTGAACGACACCACCATAGCGGTCGCCTCGGCGCTCGCCCTCTTTCTGCTGCCTTCCAAGTCGGGCGGCAGGCTGGCGGAAGCGGAAGACCTCAGGCAAATTCCGTGGGACGTGCTGGTGCTGTTCGGCGGCGGCCTCAGCATGGCCGGCGCCGTCTCATCGAGCGGCCTGGCGGTCTATCTGGGCGAA
>CANJOB010000132.1 GCA_947475655.1 Caulobacterales bacterium
CGCCGGCGCTCGGCTTCCTCGGCCAAACGCGTGTGAACGTGCTACAAGTCAATCTTGACCTAGACGCCCGCTTCCCGGTGCGACCCCCCGCCCCATGACATCCGATCCGCCGCGCCCAGATCCCGACGCCCTGCTCGCGCAGGCCAAGGCGAAGGGGCGCGGCCGGCTGAAGGTGTTCCTCGGCATGGCGCCGGGGGTGGGCAAGACCTACGCCATGCTGACCGCCGCGCGGCGCCGCCCGGATCAGGGCGACGTCCTGGTCGGGGTGGTCGAGACCCACGGCCGCAAAGAGACTGAAAGCCTGCTCGACGGGCTGCAGGTGCTGGCGCGCAAGCCGATCGAGCACCGAGACCGCACCCTGCTGGAATTCGACCTCGACGCCGCCCTGGCGCGCAAGCCCGGTCTGCTGCTGGTCGACGAGTACGCCCACTCCAACGCGCCCGGATCGCGCCACCCAAAACGTTGGCAGGACGTGGAGGAGCTGCTGGCGGCCGGCATCGACGTCTGGACCACGCTGAACGTCCAGCATCTGGAAAGCCTGGTCGACGTGGTGTGGAAGATCACCGGCGTGCGCCAGCGCGAGACCGTGCCGGACGGCGCCCTGTCGCGCGCCGACGACATCGAGCTGGTCGACATCACCCCAGACGAACTTCGGCAACGTCTGACGGAGGGGAAGGTTTATCTGCCCGAAACCGCGCGTCTGGCCGCCGACAATTTCTTCAAGCCCGAGAACCTGACCGCCCTGCGCGAGCTGGCGCTGCGCCGCGCCGCCCAGACCGTCGACGACCAATTGCTCATCGCCATGCGTCAACGAGGCGTGCAGGGCCCCTGGGCGGCCGGAGAGCGCATACTGGTGCTGGTCCGGGCCGATGCGAGCGCCAGCGCCCTGGTCCGCGTCGGGCGACGGCTGTCGGACATGATGATGGACGCGCCCTGGACAGTGGCATTCGTCGAGCGGCCCAACCGCGCTTCCCCAGACAGCCTCGCCGCCGCCAAGCTGAACGAGGGGTTCAAACTGGCCGAGCAGTTGGGCGGCTCCACGGTTATTCTGACCGGCGACGATCTGGTTGTCAGCGTGCTCGACTATGCCGGACGCAACAACATCACCCAGATCGTGGTCGGCAAGTCGCGGCGGTCCTACTGGCGCGCCCTGTTCGGCAGGGCGCTGATCCCCGCGCTTTCCGACATGGCGTCCGGCGTCGCCCTGCATGTGATCACCGCCGACGAGGCGTCCTCGCATCCGCCGCCGCGCCGGCTTGTCGCGTTCAAACCCTGGGCGCATGCCCAAGGCTACCTTGGCGTCCTGGCTTTGGTCAGCGTGGCCGCCCTGCTGGCCCAGGTGGCTGAACGGTTCGCTGAAGACGCCAATCTGGCGATGATCTTCATGCTCAGCGTGCTGGTGAGCGGCTTGGCGTTCGGCCTGTGGCCGGCCCTGTTGGCGGCCGGCCTGGCGGCGATGGTCTACAACTTCTTCTTCCTCGAGCCGCGCCTGACGATGCTGATCGGCAGCCCGTCCGACGTGCTGACCTTCGCCGTGTTCTTCGCCGGCGCCCTGGCCACAGGCTGGCTCACCGGCCGGGTGCGCGACCAGGGACAGGCGACCTCTCGCCGGGCGTCGGCCGTGACCGCCCTGCTGGCGTCCAGCCGCCGTCTGTCGGGGGCCGCTAAACGGGGTGAGGCGGCGCAGACCCTGGCCGAGCAGTTGGCTGCCTCCACCGGCGCCAAGACTGTGGTCCTGCTGCCCGCGGGCGGGGACATCGCCCCGGAGGCCGGCGCCCCTTCACTGGAGACTCTGACCACCGCCGATATGGCCGCCGCGCGCTGGGCCTGGGAGCGCGGCGAACCGGCCGGCGCCGGCGCTGGGACTCTGCCCAACATCGCCTGGACCTTCTGGCCGCTGCAGGGGGTGAAGGCCCGCGTCGGCGTGGTCGGCGTCGAGGCCAGGGCCGACCGTGCGGAGGAGGACGAACGGTTCCTGCTGGCCATGCTTGACCAGGGCGCCGTGGCGCTTGAGCGGGCCGAGTTCGCCGCCGACGCCGCCGACGCCGAGGCGCTGCGCCGGACAGATCGCCTGCGTTCCGCCCTGCTCAATTCAGTCAGCCATGACCTGCGCACGCCGCTGTCGACCGTTCTGGGCGCCGCCACCACTCTGATCGACTACCGCCGCACCCTGGCCGACGACGTGCAGGCCGACCTGCTGCTTTCGATCCGGGAGGAAGCCGAGCGCCTGAATCGCTATGTCGGCAACCTGTTGGATATGAGCCGTCTGGAGGGCGGGGCGCTGGTCACCCGCCGCGACTGGACCGATGTGCGCGAAGCGCTGGCGGCCGCCCAGGAGCGGGTCGAGCGCCGGCTGGGCGGCCGGAAGATGGAGCAGGCGTTTCCCGACACCCTGACCTTGGTCAAGGCCGACGCTGCTCTGCTGGAGCAGGCCTTGGTCAACATCCTGGAAAACGCCATCGCCTATAGTCCCGATGGTTCCGCAATTGAGCTCGCCGCCTACGAGGACCGGGGCAATGTTGTGATCAGCATCGAGGACGAGGGCCGCGGCATTCCCACCGCCGAACTGGAGCGCGTATTCGAACGTTTCAGGCGGATGGAGGAGGCCACCGACCGCGGCAAGGGCGCCGGCCTGGGACTGGCCATCGCCAAGGGCTTCGTCGAGGCCATGGGCGGCCGTATCGCCGCCGCCAGTCCTATCCACGACGGTCTCGGAACGCGCATCCTGATTTCCCTGCGCAAGGAAATAGAGACGCCCGGAGGCATGTGGTGAGCCGCCTGCGCATCCTGGTCGTCGATGACGAGCCGCAGATTCACCGCTTCCTCAAGGCGGCGCTGGACGCCGCCGGTTACGAGCCGGTGCGGGCGGACGCGGGCCGCGAAGCCTTACGCGAGATCGCCCGCCACCCGCCGGACGCCGTGGTGCTCGACCTGGGTCTACCCGACATGGACGGCAAGGACGTCCTGATCCAGGCGAGGGCCTTCTACGCCGGACCGATTATCATCCTGTCGGCGCGGGACCGTGAGCTTGAGAAGATTGAAGCGCTCGACCAGGGCGCCAATGACTATGTCGAGAAGCCCTTTGGCGTGGGCGAATTGCTTGCGAGACTTCGGGTTGCCTTGCGTGAGCGCCCGGATCGGGGTGAAGCGCCGAAAGCCGTGCGCGCCGGTGATCTTGAGATCGACTTCGACATGCGGCGAGTAACGCTCGCGGGCAAGACGGTGCGTCTGTCACCAAAGGAGTATGAAGTCTTGACCGCGCTGGCGGAGGGTGGCGGGCGCGTGATTACGCACAAGGCGCTGTTACTCAGTGTTTGGGGCCCGGCGCACGACGAGGACACTCAGTACCTGCGCGTTTTCGTCGGCCAGCTGCGCCAGAAGCTGGAAACCGATCCAGCCAGCCCCAAGCTGATCGTGACCGAGCCAGGCGTCGGTTACCGCTTTAGCGGGGGCTAAATTCCCCGTCTGTCGCGGGCGGTCGAACTGGGAACCCAGGTTGTGGACACTAAGATTCTGTGGCGGCGGGATTGGCGCCCAGCCGGTCCTCGCCATAGCGGTTGGGGCCGTCCGTGCCCTTCTTGATCAGCCAGTAGAGCAACGGAATGATGCCGATGATGGTCAAGGCGATCAGCTGCCACCAGCCGCTGCGGTCGCCGTCGTGCAGCCGGCGGCAGGCCAGGGCCAGGCTCGGGACCAGCACGGCGAGGTTGAAGACCGCGCTGATGGCGGTGAACAGCAGATTGGGGTCGTCGGCCGGTCCGCTGAGGATTTCCAGCGGCGTGTTGACCAGGACCGTGAAGAGGAAGAACCACCAGTATTCGGAGCGGGACGCCCGGCCCTTGAAGTTGGCGTAGTTGGCGAAGGCGCTCTTGATCGCGGCGACAAAGGTCATGGCTGGCTTCCCCGGCGGCTCTGCCGCCATTCGCGGCCCGCGCGGAAGACCTGTCAAGTCAAGCTAGATGCCGGCGCCGACGTCGATGGCCTGCAGCGCCGCCTCGTGCTCGGCCGCCTCGGCGCGAAGCCAGGCGACGAAGGCCTTCACCTGCGGCAGGCGGCCCTTGGCCTTGGGGTGGACGACGTAATAGGCGAAATCGACCGCCGTCTCGTCGTGCAGCGGGGCGACCAGGCGGCCGCTATCCAGGTCGGCCTGGGCCAGGGTGCTCTTGGCCAGGGCCACGCCGCGCCCGGCGGCGGCGGCCTCGATCACCAGGCTGGACTGGTTGAAACGGGGCCCGCGCGCGCCGTCGACGTTGCGGATGCCGCGCGCCGTCAGCCACATCGACCAGTCGGGGCAGCTCTCATCGGCGTCGGGCGACCCGTCGTGCAGCAGGACGAGGTGCGCCAGGTCGGCGGAGCTCTCCAACCTGTGCTCGGCGATCAGGGACGGGGCGGCGACCGGGATCACCGTTTCGCCCAGTAGCTTCTCGACCTCCAGGCCCAGATACCGCCCCGCGCCGTAGCGGATGGCCAGGTCGATCTCGCCGGCGGCGAAGTCCACCACTTCCATCCCGGCTTGCAGCCAGACGTCGACCTGTGGGTGCAGGGCCTCGAACTTGCCCAGGCGCGGCACCAGCCACTGGGCGGCGAAGGAGGGCGGGGCGGTGAGGGTCAGGCGCCGGCCGTCGACGGCGGCGGTCAGCAGGGAGGCGGCCTCGGCCAGGCGGTCGAAGGCGTCGCGCAGGGGCGGCAGGGCGGTCTGGGCCGCGTCGGTCAGCAGCAGGCCGCGCGGCGTGCGCTTGAACAGGGCGGCGCCGACATAGTCCTCGAGGTTCTGGATCTGCTGGCTGACCGCGCCGGGTGTGACCACCAGCTCCTCGGCCGCGCGGCTGAAATTCAGATGCCGGGCCGCGGATTCGAAGGCGCGCAGGGCATTGAGAGGCGGTAGCCGCCGCCGATTGCCGTCGCCGCTGCGTTCCATAAGAGAAATCCTCACACCCGCGGCAGAACTCCTCGTTTGCGGAGATCGGCCCAGCGCACCATCTAGCGTCGGTCGGTCCTTGTATCTGTCGTCTTGCGGCAGGCAGACGAGGCCTTTAAGACCGCCGCCAGTCGCGTCCGCGCCTTATAGAAGAACTAAACGCTTATGTCCCGCCTTTCCGCTCCTGAAAATCGCAAAAGCGGCCTCGTCGCCCTCAAGGGAGGGGAGGGCGGCCGCAGCGTTGGGGCGGTGAAGGGCGAGGTTTGGCTGGTCGGGGCAGGTCCCGGCGACCCCGATCTGTTGACCGTGAAGGCGCTGCGCGTGCTGCAGTCGGCCGAGGTGATCGTCCACGACGGCCTCGTGAGCAATGAGATTTTGTCGCTGGCGCCGGCGTCCGCCCAGCGCATCGACGTCGCCAAGCGCAAGTCGCGCCACACCCTGGCCCAGGACGAGATCAACCGCCTGCTGGTCGCCCTGGCCCTCGACGGGCGCCGGGTCGTGCGGCTGAAAGGCGGCGATCCGTTCGTGTTCGGGCGCGGCGGTGAGGAAATTGAAGCCTGCCGCGCGGCGGGTGTGACCTGCCATGTGGTTCCCGGCGTCACCGCCGTTCTGGCCGCCTGCGCCGCCGCCGGCGCGCCCCTGACCCATCGTGGCCTGGCGCAGAGCGCCACCCTGGTCACCGGCCACGGCAAGGCGGGCGAGACGCCGGAGCTCGACTGGGTCGCCCTGGCCCGGCCCAACCACACCGTCGCCATCTACATGGGCCTGTCGGCCGCCGCCGAGGTCTCGCAGCGGCTGATCGAGGCCGGACGCGCCGGCGCGACCCCGGCCCTGATCGTCGTCAGCGCCAGCCTCGCCGGTGAGCAGCGGATCGCCGCTACCCTGGGCACCTTGGCCCAGGCCGCCGAGGGCCTGTCCGGCCCCGCCGTGCTGATCGTCGGCGAGGCCATGGCCCTGGCGGATGTCTCCAGCATAAACGTTGCGGCCCAGACCCTGCTGGCGGAGGCCGTACGATGAAAACCATTACCGCCAACCGCCTGATCGATGGCGAGGTCGTGTTCTGGCGCAACGGCGCCTGGGTCGAGCAGTTCGCCAAGGCCGAGCTGTTCTACGACAGCGCGGCGCTGGACGCCGCCGTGGCCGCCGGCAAGGCGCAGCCCACCGTGGTGGTCGAGGTCTATCCGATCGACGTCACCGAGCAGGACGGCGTCACCGTTCCGGTCAGCTACCGCGAGCGCCTTCGCGCGCTCGGCCCCACCAACGAGCCTACCCACGGCAAGCAGGCGCAGGGCGGTCCCGAGATCGCGGCCCTGATCAACGCGGTCGGCAGCGGCCACACCAGCGGCCGCATCGACCTGCTGCGTAAGAATTAGGAGGCGGCTCATGTATCGCTACGACGACATCGACCGCGAAATGCTCGCCGACCGCGCCCATGAATTCCGGGGTCAGGTGGGCCGCCGGCTGTCTGGCGAAATCACCGAGGACCAGTTCAAGCCGTTGCGGCTGATGAACGGCCTCTATCTGCAGCTGCACGCCTACATGCTGCGGGTGTCGATCCCGTATGGCTCGCTCAGCCCGGTGCAGATGCGCGCCCTGGCGGACGTGTCGCGCAAGTACGACAAGGGCTACGGCCACTTCACCACCCGCACCAACATTCAGTTCCATTGGATCAAGCTGGGCGACACGCCGGACATCCTCGATGATCTGGCCAAGGTCGGGCTGCACGCCATCCAGACCAGCGGCAACTGCATCCGCAACATCACCGCCGACCCCTACGGCGGCGCCACGGCGGAAGAGGCGGATGATCCGCGCGTGTGGTCGGAAATCCTGCGCCAGTGGTCGACCTTCCACCCGGAATTCTCGTTCTTGCCGCGCAAGTTCAAGTTTGCCGTCACCGCCAGCGCCAAGGACCGCACGGCGGCCAAGGTGCATGACATCGGCCTGGCCATCCGCCGCAACCGCGACGGCGAGCTGGGGTTCGAGGTCATGGTCGGCGGCGGCATGGGCCGCACCCCGCACATCGGCGCGACGATCCGCGAACACCTGCCGACGCATCACCTGCTGTCGTACATGGAAGCGATCCTGCGCGTGTACAATCGCCACGGCCGCCGCGACAACATGTACAAGGCGCGCATCAAGATCCTGGTGGCGGCGCTCGGCATCGACGAATTCTGTCGCCAGGTGGATGAGGAGTGGGCGAAGATCGACGTCAAGTCGATCGATCTGCCGGACATAGAGCTGGCCCGCATCCGCGCCGCCTTCACGCCGCTGAAGTTCGAGACCCTGCCGCCGCGCTCCGACGCCTATGAGGCGGCGCGGGAGAGCAACCCGGCGTTCGCGCGGTTCGTGCGCAACAACGTGCGCGCGCACAAGCAGCCCGGCTACGCCATCGTCGAGATTTCGCTGAAAGCGCCGGGCGCCACACCGGGCGACGCCAACGCCGAACAGATGGAGCTGATCGCCGACCTGGGCGAGCGCTATTCGCTGGGCGACATCCGCGTCACCCACGCCCAGAACCTGGTGCTGCCGCACGTGAAGCTGGACGACCTGGCCACCGTGCACGCGGCCCTGGCCACCGCCGGCCTGGCGACGCCGAACATCGACCTGGTCACCGACATCATCGCCTGTCCCGGGCTGGACTACTGCGCCCTGGCCAACGCCCGCGCCATCAGCGTGGCGACCAATATCGGCGAGCGTTTCGCCGATCCGGACAAGGCCGAACTGGTCGGCGAACTGAAGATCAAGATCAGCGGCTGCATCAACGCCTGCGGCCACCACCACGTCGGCCACATCGGCATCCTCGGCGTCGATAAGAAGGGCGAGGAGTTCTACCAGCTCACCCTCGGCGGCTCCGGCGCGGAAGACGCCTCGCTCGGCGAGATGCTAGGCCCGGCCTTGTCGTACGATCGGGTGGCCGGTGCGGTCGAAACCCTGGTCGACACCTACCTTTCCGTGCGCGAAGGCGACGAGCGCTTCCTCGACACCTTCCGCCGCGTCGGCGTGGCGCCGTTCAAGGAGGCTGTCTATGCCGACCCTCATTAAGCTGAGCGGCGATCGGGCCGCCTCCGCCGACGACAGTTATCTCACGGTCGGCGCTGAGGATGCGATCCCGTCGTCCGGCGACGTGATCCTGTCCCTGGCGCGTTTTCAGGCCGAGGGCGAGAGCCTGTTGGCCCAGGGCCGCAAGGTCGGGGTGCGGCTGGAGTCCGACGAGGAAGTCGAGAGCTTGGTGCAGGCCCTGCCGCGTCTCAGCGTCGTCGCCCTGGCCTTCCCGAAATTCCGCGACGGGCGCCACTTTAGTTCGGCGTGGCTCCTGCGCGAACGCTTCGGCTACACTGGCGAAGTCCGCGCCGTGGGCGAGGTGCTGCGCGAACTGGCGTCGTTCATGATCCGCTGCGGCATCGACTCATTTGAACCCGCCGATGGTTCGACGCCGGATGAATGGATGGCGACCACCAAACGCTATCGGCATGTGTACCAGCGCGCCGCCGACGACCGCGCGCCGGCCTTTGTGGAACGGGAGGCGTGATGGCCTACGACCGCGTCGAAGCTAC
>CANJOB010000133.1 GCA_947475655.1 Caulobacterales bacterium
GTCACCCCGCAGCCCGCGACCCCGCGCCCGACACCGGCGCCCGCGCCGCCTGCGCCGACTCCGCCGCCGCCCGCGCCCCGCCCGGTAACCGTCGCCGCCCCCGCGCCCAAGACCGCCCCGGCCCCGCCGCGCACCGTGGTCGCCCAGACCAGTCCCGCGCCCGCCCCGGCCGGACGGCCGCCGGCTGTGCCGGTGGTGGCGGCCCCCACAGGCCCGCAGCCGGTTCTGCCCAAGGGCGCCTATGTGATGGATCCCGACGGCGACAAGGGCTGCCCCGGCCGCCTCGACGCCAGCATCCGCGCCGGGCGGATCGTGATGGTGTGTTTGCCGTAGGCCGGCGCGCTACTTCGGCTCGTAGGCCAGGATCGGCGACAGCCAACGTTCCGCCGTGGCCAGGTCCCAGCCCTTGCGGTCGGCGTAGTCGGCCACCTGGTCGCGGTCGATCTTGCCGACGCCGAAATAGTGGCTTTCCGGGTGGCCGAAATAGAGGCCCGACACCGCCGCCGTCGGGTACATGGCGTAGCTCTCGGTCAGCTTCAGCCCGATCGTCTTCTCGGCGTCGAGCAGCTTGAACAGCACGCCCTTCTCGGTGTGGTCGGGCTGGGCCGGATAGCCCGGCGCCGGACGGATGCCCTGGTACTGTTCCAGGATCATGGCGTCGACGTCGAACGGCTCGTCGGGCGCATAGGGCCAGAACTCGGTGCGCACGCGCCGGTGCAGGGCTTCGGCGAAGGCTTCCGCCAGCCGGTCGGCCAGGGCCGAGGCCATGATGGCCGAGTAATCGTCGCCCGCCGCCTTGAACGCCTCGACCCGCTCGCGCTCGCCGTGGCCGGCGGTGACGGCGAAGGCGCCGACCCAGTCGTGACCGTGACTGACCGGGTGGACGAAATCGGCCAGGGCGACATTGCGCTTGTCCGGAGCCTTGACCATCTGCTGACGCAGGGTGTGCAGGCGGGCCAATTCCGTCGGGTGGTCGTGGTCGGCCCACAGCACGATGTCGTCCCCGACGCTGTTGGCGGGCCAGAACCCGATCACGCCGCGCGCCTCAAACCACTTCTGGTCGATGATCTTCTTCAGCATCGCCTGGGCGTCGGCGAACAGGTCGCGCGCGGCCTCGCCGACTACCTCGTCCTCAAGGATGGCGGGATAGCGCCCGGCCAGCTCCCAGCTCTGGAAGAACGGCGTCCAGTCGATGT
This sequence comes from Caulobacterales bacterium, assembly GCA_947475655.1. GTDB lineage: Bacteria > Pseudomonadota > Alphaproteobacteria > Caulobacterales > Caulobacteraceae > Caulobacter. The sequence goes on from CANJOB010000133.1 coordinate 1,197, forward strand.
GGGCGGCCAGGTCCGCCAGGTCGTATTCGACAAAGGTGCGCGTGCCCAGGAAAGCCGGTTCGGGCAGGCGGGCGTCGGAAAGCTTCAGCCGGTTCTTGCGCGCGGCCTCGATCGGCGTGCGGTTCTTGACCTCCTGGCCGCGCGCGAACTGCTCGCGCACGCGTCCGTACTCGGCCCGCGTCTCGGCCTGCAGCCGGTCGCGCTCGCCCAGCGACAGCAGGCCTGACACCACGCCGACCGCGCGGCTGGCGTCGAGGACATAGGTGGTGGAGCCGCCGCTGTAACGCGGCTCGATCTTCACGGCGGTGTGGGTCTTGCTGGTGGTGGCGCCGCCGATCAGCAGCGGAATAGTCATGCCGCGCCGCTGCATCTCAGCGGCGACGAAGGCCATCTCGTCCAGGGAGGGCGTGATCAGGCCGGACAGGCCGACGATGTCGACGTTCTGCGCCACTGCCTCGTCGAGGATGCGGTCGGCCGGGACCATGACGCCCAGATCGATCACCTCGTAGTTGTTGCACTGCAGGACCACGCCGACGATGTTCTTGCCGATGTCGTGCACGTCGCCCTTAACGGTGGCCATCAGGATCTTGCCGGCCGCTTCGCGTGGCCCCCCGCCGCCGGCCAGCTTCTCCGCTTCCATGAACGGCATCAGCCAGGCCACCGCCTGTTTCATCACCCGCGCCGACTTCACCACCTGCGGCAGGAACATCTTGCCCGCGCCGAACAGGTCGCCGACGACGTTCATCCCGTCCATCAGCGGACCTTCGATGACGTGCAGCGGACGCTCGGCCTGCAGGCGCGCTTCTTCCGTGTCGGCGTCGATGAATTCGGTGATGCCGTTGACCAGGGCGTGGCTCAGCCGCGCGCCGACCGGAGCGTCGCGCCATTTGAGGTCGACCACCTTGGCGACGCCTTTGTCGCCCTTGTACTTGGGGGCGAGATCGACCAATCGCTCGGTCGGGCTGAAATTCTTCGGCCGATTGAGGATCACATCCTCGACCGCCTCGCGCAGCTCGGCGTCAATGTCGTCATAGACCGGTAGGTCGCCGGCGTTGACGATGCCCATGTCCATGCCGGCGTTGATGGCGTGGTAGAGGAACACGCTGTGGATCGCGCGTCGCACCGGCTCGTTGCCGCGGAAGCTGAACGACACGTTCGACACCCCGCCGCTGATGCGCGCGTGCGGCAGGGCGTCCTTGATCCGCTTGGTCGCTTCGATGAAATCGACCGCGGAGTTGTTGTGCTCGTCGATCCCGGTCGCCACGGCGAAAATGTTGGGATCGAAGATGATGTCTTCCGGTGGGAAACCAAGTTGGTCGACCAGGATGCGGTAGGCGCGGGTGCAGATTTCCACCTTGCGGTCGGCGGTGTCGGCCTGGCCCTGTTCGTCGAAGGCCATCACCACCACGGCGGCGCCGTAGCGCAGGCATTTGGTGGCCTGGTCGATGAATTCGGCCTCGCCGGCCTTCATCGAGATCGAATTGACGATGGCCTTGCCCTGCACGCATTTGAGGCCCGCCTCGATCACCTCCCACTTGGAGCTGTCGATCATCACCGGCACGCGGGCGATGTCCGGCTCGGCGGCGAGCAGGTTCAGGTAGGTGACCATGGCCTGCTTCGAATCCAGCAGGCCTTCGTCCATGTTGATGTCGATCACAGAGGCGCCGGCCTCGACCTGCTGTCGCGCGACATCCAAGGCCGCGTTGAAGTCACCCTCGACGATCAGCTTCTTGAACCTGGCCGATCCGGTGACGTTGGTCCGCTCGCCGATGTTGACGAAGACCGGCCTCATGGCGTGATCCCAGCGCCCACAGGCTGTTCGCGCCCGGCCAGCACCAGCCGGCGCGACAACACCGCCTGCGGAGCCCCGGCGACAACAATGGTGTTCCAGCTTTTGGGCGCGTCCTGCCTGGCCGCCACCAGGGCGAACACCAGACGGCGCAGCAGGGCCATATCGGCGCCCTCCGCCGCGCGGGCGATGGCGTGCGGCGCGGTATCGTCGACGGGATGAGTGGCCTGCGGCTCGATGTCGACGCGCACGCACACCTGTAGGAAGGCCCCTCCCAGCGACAGGGCGGCGGCGTCGCTGATGGCGCGCCGGTTCAGGCGGCTGCGCATATCGCGCACCATCTCGGTCTCGACGGAGGTAAGCGGGTACAGGGTGGGTTTCATGCCAGTTCGAACGGCTCCAGCCCGGCCAGGCGTAGCGCCGCCGGGCGCTCGGGGATCGGCCGGGGGCTAAGGCCGCGCACCTCGTCGGCGACGTGCTTGATATGGTCGGGCGTGGTGCCGCAGCAGCCGCCGACGATGTTGACGATGCCGTCCTTGGCCCATTCGTGCAGCTCGTGCGCGGTCTCATGCGGCTGTTCGTCGTATTCGCCGAATGCGTTGGGCAGGCCGGCGTTGGGATAGGCGGCGACGAGCGTGTCGGCGATGCGCGACAGCTCGGCGATGTGCGGCCGCATAAGGTCGGCGCCAAGCGCGCAGTTAAAGCCGATGGCGAACGGCTTGGCGTGTTTGACGCTGTTCCAGAACGCCTCGGCCGTCTGGCCCGACAGTGTGCGTCCGGAGCGGTCGGTGATCGTGCCGGAAATCCAGATCGGCAACGGCTCGTAGCCCTCGTCCTGCAGATCGAGGATGGCCTTGATCGCCGCCTTGCAGTTCAGCGTGTCGGTGATGGTCTCGATCAGATAGAGGTCGACGCCGCCTTCATGCAGCGCCTGAACCTGTTCGCGATAGGCGGTGTAGACTTGGTCGAAGGTCACAAGCCGCGCGCCCGGATCGTTCACGTCCGAACTCATCGACAGCATCTTGTTGAGCGGGCCGATTGAACCGGCGGCGAAGCGCGGCTTGTGCGGTTCTTTCACCGTCCAGCGGTCGGCGGCCTCCCGCGCCAGACGCGCGCCGGCCAGGTTGATCTCGCGCACGGCCTGGGTGTCCAGGTGATAGTCGTCCTGGGCGATGGTGGTGGCGGAAAAGGTGTTGGTCTCGCTGATGTCGGCGCCGGCGGCGAAATACTGGTCGTGCAGGTCGGCGATGATGTCTGGCCGCGTCACGCACAGGATGTCGTTGTTGCCCTTCAGCTGGCCGGGCGTGTCGGAGAAGCGCGTTCCCCGGAAGTCGGCCTCCTCCAGCCCGCGCTTCTGGATCATCACGCCCCAGGACCCATCGAGGATCAGAACGCGCTGCTTGGCGGCGGCTTTCAGCGCGGCGATGCGGTCGGCTCTGGCGGTGGTCATGGCGTGGTCTCCCGCAGGCCTAGCACCCGGCAGATGGCATAGACCAGGTCGGCGCGGTTCAGGGTGTAGAAATGGAAGTCGTCGAAGCCTTCGCCCTTGAGCTTGGCGCAGGTTTCCGCAGCCACCGTGGCGGCCAGCAGGCGGCGCGTCTCGGCGTCGTCGTCCAGGCCTTCGAACAGATGCGCCAGCCAGGCGGGCACGGAAGCCTCGCAGGCGGCGGCCATCTTCAGCAGGCCCTTGAAGTTGGTCACCGGCATGATGCCCGGCACGATCGGCAGGGTGACGCCGGCCTTTCGCACCCTGTCGTGGAAGCGCAGGAAGGCGTCGATGTCGAAGAAGAACTGGCTGATGCCCAGCGTCGCCCCAGCGTCGACCTTGGCTTTCAGCACGTCGATGTCGTGCTCCAGGCTAGGGCTCTCTGGGTGCTTCTCCGGATAGACCCCGACCATCACCTGGAACGGCGCGATCTTGCGGATGGCGGCGGTCAGTTCAGTGGCGTTGGCGTAGCCGTCGGCGCGCGGCTCATAGACCCCGCCCACCCCGCCCGGCGGGTCGCCGCGCAGGGCGACGATGTTGCGAACCCCCGCGCTCCAGTAGTCGGCGATCACCGCGTCCACCTCCTCGCGCGCGGCGCCGACGCAGGTCAGGTGCGCGGCGGGCGTCAGGCTGGTCTCGTCGAGGATGCGCTTGACCGTGCGGTGGGTGCGCTCGCGCGTCGTGCCGCCGGCGCCGTAGGTGACCGAGACGAATGCGGGGCTCAGCGGCTCAAGCCGGCGGATCGCGCTCCACAGGCTCTCCTCCATCTCCGGCGTTTTGGGCGGGAAGAACTCGAACGACACGCGCGGAGGCGCGCCGCCAGGGGAAGCGGAGCGGGCGATGACGCCAAGGTCGGCGGGCGAGGTCATGCGGCGGTCCTTGTTGCGCGTGTGCCTGTCCAGATTTTCACCGTGAGGCCTCCGGCCTCCGCCGGCGCCAGGCCGACCGGCGCGCGCGCCTTCAGGCCGGCGGCTGCGAGCCAGCCGGCCACCTCCTCGTCGGTGAAGCCGAGGCGCCGGTGCTGGTGCGCCTCGCGCAGGAATTCCAGATGGTGCGGGGCGAAGTCGGCGATGATCAGCCGTCCGCCCGGTGCGGTGAGGCGCGCGGCCTCGGCCACGGCGGCGGCGGGGTCGGTCAGGTAATGCAGCACCTGGTGGACGGTGACGAGGTCGGCGCAGCCGTCTGCCAGGCGGGTGTCGAAGATGTCGCCGTGACGCAGTTCGCAGTGGGTCAGCCCAGCCTTGTCTGCCTCGGCGCGGGCGATGTTGAGCATCTGCTGCGACAGGTCGAGCCCCACGGCGCGATCGGCGCGCTGGCCCAGCAACAGCAGCATGCGGCCGGCGCCCGCGCCCAGATCGACGAAGGTCTTAAACGGACCAGGCCCCGCTGCGGCCAATATGGCGCGTTCGACATCGGCTTCCGCCACATGGAGCGAACTCATCTGGTTCCAACGCTCGGCGTTGCGGGCGAAATAGGCGGCCGCGGCGGCGGCGCGCTCGCCCCGCACGGCGGCCAGGCGCTGCGCGTCGTTGGCGAGCGTGGCATCCGCAGCGTCGAGAGCGCCCAGCGCCTGATCGGCAAGGGTGCGCTCTGGCGAGGCGCCCGCCAGTCGGTAGAACACCCAGGCCCCGTCGGGGAAGCGCTCGACCAAGCCGGCGTCGGCCAACAGTTTGAGGTGGCGGGAAACGCGCGGTTGGCTCTGGTCGAGGATACGGCACAGCTCCAGCACCGACAGCTCGTCGGCGGCCAGCAGCGCCAGAATGCGCAGGCGGCTTGCCTCTCCCGCCGCGCGCAGGACCTCAACTGTTCGGGACGCGGTCAGCATCATGCATCATATAAAGATATCTTTATATGATTTGTAAAGACGCCTCAGCCCCGGATCGGCGTGATCAACGGCCTATCGGCGAAGAAGGCGGCCAGGTTCTGGTTCAGCTGCACGAACATGGCCTGGACCGAGGCCTGGGTCGCCCCGGCTATATGCGGGGTGAGGACGGTGTTGGGCACATCGCGCCAGGCCGCCGGATCCACCGGCTCGGTGTCGAACACGTCCAGGGCCGCGCCCCCTAGGCGCCCGGCCTTCAGCGCGGCGATTAGGGCCGCCTCGTCGACCAGCTGGCCGCGGGCGACATTGACCAACAGGCCGGACGGCCCCAGCGCCTCGATCACCTGGGTCGAGATCAGGCCGCGGTTGTTCTCTTCCGCCTTGCAGGCGACCACCAGGATGTCGCTGTCGCGGGCCAGGGCCATCAGGCTCTCCGCGCGCGGCCAGGGCGCATCCGGCTTCTCGCGCGGCCCCCACCAGGAGACGCTCATGCGCAGGGCGGCGCAGCGCTGGGCCACCGCCTCGCCGATGGCGCCCAGGCCGACGATGCCGACCTTCTTGCCTGCGAGCGAGGGGGTGATGGTCTTGCCGTCCGGCAACCATTCGCCGGCGCGCAGCGCCCGGTCGCCGGCCGCGATCCCGCGCACGGCGGCGATGATCAGGCCCAGCGCCATGTCGGCGGTGTCCTCGTGGTTGACGCCCTGGGCGTGGCTGGCGGCGACGCCCCGCGCCTTGGCCCAGTCGGCGTCGAAACTGTCGTGGCCGACGGTGAAATAGGCCAGCAGGCCAAGCATCGGCAGGCTGTCCAGCACCGCGCGGTCCAGCGGCGCCTCGCCCACCGTGACCACGGCGCGGATGGTATGGGCCGCGTCCACGGGCGGGCCTTCCCAGAAGCGGTAGACGGTGTAGGCGCCCTCCAGCAGGGACGCCAGCGGACCCAGGTGCCGGGGCAGGACAAGGATGGCGGGCTTGTCGCTCATGCGGCGAGTTTAGCGCGATCCAGCGGCCAGCGCAGCGGGTTAGTCATCCTCGGCCGTTCAGGCGGGGAAATCTACCGCGCGAACTTCTGGAACTTGATCCGGTGCGGGATCAGGCTCTCCACGCCCAGGCGCCGCTTCTTGTCCTCTTCGTAGGCCTCGAAGTTGCCCTCGAACCACTCGACGTGGCTGTCGCCCTCGAAGGCCAGGATGTGGGTGGCCAGGCGGTCGAGGAACCAGCGATCGTGGGAGATGACCACGGCGCAGCCGGCGAATTCCTCCAGCGCCTCTTCCAGAGCCTGCAAAGTCTCGATGTCCAGGTCGTTGGTCGGCTCATCGAGCAGGATGAGGTTGCCGCCGGACGCCAGGGTCTTGGCCAGGTGCACGCGGTTGCGCTCGCCGCCTGACAGCAGCCCGACCTTCTTCTGCTGGTCGCCGCCCTTGAAGTTGAAGCTGCCGACGTAGGCCCGCGAATTGATCTCGCGCTTGCCGACCAGCATGATGTCGGTGCCGCCGCTAATTTCCTGCCAGACCGTCTTTTCCGCCGCCAGGGCGTCGCGACTCTGGTCGACATAGGCCAGCTTCACCGTCTCGCCGACCTCCACCGTGCCGGCGTCCGGCGTCTCCTGGCCGGTGATCAGCTTGAACAGAGTCGACTTGCCGGCGCCGTTGGGGCCGATCACCCCGACGATGCCGTTGGGCGGCAGGCGGAAGGTCAGGCCCTTGAACAGAACCTTGTCGCCGTATTCCTTCTCCAGGTTGGTGACTTCCAGCACCTTGTTGCCCAGGCGCGGGCCGGGCGGGATCTGGATGGTGGCGAAGGTCTGGGCCAGGCGGCTGTTCTCCTGGGCGCGGACCATCTCGTCATAGTTGGCCAGACGGGCCTTCGACTTGGCCTGGCGAGCCTTGGCGCCCGAGCGCACCCATTCGAGTTCCTTGGTCAGGGCGCGCTGGCGGGCCTCGCTCTCGCTTTGCTCCTGCACCACGCGCTTGGTCTTCTGCTCCAGCCAGCCGGAGTAGTTGCCCTCGTAGGGGACGCCCTTGCCGCGGTCGAGCTCGAGCGTCCACTTGGTCACCTGATCCAGGAAGTAGCGGTCGTGGGTGACCAGGATGACGCAGCCGGGGA
>CANJOB010000134.1 GCA_947475655.1 Caulobacterales bacterium
ACAGCCTAAACAGACAATTAATTCAATAAAATCAACATATTAAAGGGTCTCGCGAAAGCGCGCCGGTTGGCCCGGACATTGCTTCCTACCTGATCGGGCAAAACGCCCCCGGCCGTCAAAATGACGCCGGACACCTTGAAAAGGAACTACGTCATGGCGCTGAACAGCGTTAATACGAACGTCGGCGCGCTCGTCGCGCTGCAAAACCTGAACTCCACCAACAACGAGCTGAACACCGTCCAGAACCGTATCAACACGGGTCTGAAGGTCGGCTCGGCCAAGGACAACGGCGCCACCTGGGCTATCGCCCAAGGCCAGCGCGCCACGTCCATCTCCCTGAACGCCGTCAAAGACTCGCTGCTCCGCAGCCAGTCCACCATCGACGTCGCCATCGCTGGCGGTGAGTCGGTTTCCGACCTGCTGATCCAGATGAAGGAAAAGGCGCTCGCCGCCTCGGAAGACACCCTGGACGACGCGAGCCGTGACGCCCTCAACGAGGACTTCGTCGCTCTGCGTGACCAGATCGGCAAGGCGGTTGAAAACGCCGAGTTCAACGGCTCCAACATGATCAAGAGCGGCGGCGCCACGCTGTCGTCTCTCGCCAACGCGGCGGGCAGCAGCTCGATCACGGTTGCGGCTCAGGACCTTTCCCTGGGCGGCGGCAATGTGACCGTCGGTTCGACCGCTTCGATCGGCACGGCCTCGTCCGCGTCGGCGATGATCGCCACCCTGCAGACCTCGATCGACAACGTGTCGGCCGCCCTGGCTAACCTGGGCACCGGCTCCAAGTCGCTGCAGAGCCACCTGACCTTCATCGGCAAGCTGCAAGACACCATCGATGCCGGCGTCGGCAACCTGGTGGACGCCGATCTGGCCAAGGAAAGCGCCCGACTGCAGGCGCTGCAGACCAAACAGCAACTGGGCATTCAGGCTCTGTCGATCGCCAACTCGTCGACGTCGTCCCTGCTCGGACTGTTCCGCTAGTACCCGCTTAACGAGGGGCGGGTCAGCGATGGCCCGCCTTTCGCCCCCCATCCGGAGGCGCCGGGAAAACTCGGCGGCAAGGAGAAATGACGAAGGTATCATCTACCTCAGCGAGCCCCGACCTCTCGGGCACGGCGTCCACCGCCGCGTTCCCCAGTGTCGCGCCCACCGTCAAGAAGGACCCCCCCGCCGTCGAAAAGGTCGCCGACTTTCGTTTGGTGATCGAAGAAGACCCGGCCACGGGATCGTTCGTCTACAAGACGCTGGACCGCCGCACCGGCGAGGTCGTCAACCAATTCCCGCGTGAACAGATGCTGCGTCTCCGTGACGCGGAAAACTACGCGCCGGGTAAGGTTTTCAACGGCCAGTCCTAGGCTCGGACCCGGCTGAACGCCTGGCCTGGATGGGCCTGGACCGCCGACGCGCGCATGCGCCGGCGGCATTTTGTCGTGTTTCACGACCCTCTTGACGCACCCTGGCGGCGATCATGGTTTACGGCCGTTAACCATACGCACACCAAACGAATCTAACGCTCGTCCCAAGCAGTGCTGGCAGCGCGAATCGCGCCGGCTTATCGGAGACGGGACATGAGCCTCAGCGTCCATACGAACAAGACGGCCCTCTTGGCCCTGCAGAACCTCAACAAGACCAACGAACAGTTGGGGATGACGCAGGACAAGGTTTCCACCGGCCTCAAGATCGGCAGCGCCAAGGATAACGCCGCGGTCTGGTCCATCGCCCAGGGTCAGAGGGCCGACATCGGCGCGCTCTCGGCGGTCAAGGCCAGCCTGAACCGGGCCACCTCGATCACCGACGTCGCCATGACGGCCGGCGAGACCATCTCCGACCTGCTCAACCAGCTGAAGGAGAAGGTGGTCGCGGCCATGGACCCCTCCGCCGACACCCATTCGCGGACCGCTATGGACAGCGACTTCAAGGCCATCCTCAAACAGATCGGCCAGGTGATCGACAACGCCGAGTTCGATGGCGCCAACATCCTGGACGGCTCGCTTGGGGCCAGTATCGCCTTCCTGGCCAACGCCGACGCCTCGTCCTCGATCACCCTGGCGACCCAGACCTGTCGATCGGCGGCTCGATCCTGACCGTCGCCACCACCGCCTCGCTCGGCACGGCGACGCTGGCCGGCGCGGTGATGGTCGACCTCGAGGAATCGATCGCCAACGTCAACCAGGCGCTGGGCAACCTGGGCTCCCAGGCCAAGCAGATCGAGGCGCACACCACCTTCGTCGACAAGCTGACCGACACGCTCGAAGCCGGCGTCGGCAACCTGGTCGACGCCGACCTGGCCAAGGAAAGCGCGCGCCTGCAGGCTTTGCAGGTCCAGCAGCAGCTAGGCATCCAGGCCCTCTCGATCGCCAACCAGGCGCCACAGGTCATCCTCTCCCTGTTCAAATAGGGCCGGACCTAAGGGAGCAGGGGGATGATCGAGCTTCGGGATCTGCGCCCCGACGACGCCGACCTGCTGTACGCTTGGCGCCGCGATCCGGACGTCCGCCGCTGGATGTCCGACGCGGATTTTCCTGACGAAGCCGCCCACCGCGCCTGGGTCGAACGCCTCGCCGCCGATCCCGACCGCCACGGCTGGATCATCACCCGCGAGGGCTCGCCCGCGGGCCTGCTCACCCTGACCGGCCTCGACGGCCCGCATCGCCGGGCTGAGTGGAACTGGCTGGTCGGCGACGCCGAGGCGCGGGGCCGTGGCGTCGGTCGCGCCGCCCAGGTGCTGGGACTGGACCGCGCCTTTCACGAACTGGGCCTGCACAAGGTCTTCGCCGAGGTTCTGGCCGACAACGACGCGGCCCTGAAAGCCCAGGCCGCCGCCGGTTTCCGCCGCGAGGGCTACCTTCCGGGCCATGTTCTGATGGCCGGCGAGCCGCGCGACGTGGTGCTGCTCGGGATGACCGCCGAGATGTGGGCCGCCAAGGGCGACGCCATCCGCGCGCCGCTGCTCCAGGCCAAGCTTATTTCGCCCCGCTCTTAACCCCTCGTTGGCCGCTTGAGCGCGACAATAGGGCTGGCGGAATGCGTCCGCTGCACGGGTCCTGAGTCGCGGTGATCACCTTCGATCCCAATATCCTGCTCGGCTACTACCAGTCCCGCAACGGCGGGACGGGGACGACGGGGGCCGCCACCACTTCCGGCAAGCCGACCACAGCCTCGGGCAAGTACGTCCCGACCGCGCCGTGGGACGTCAAATCCGGCTACATGCGCTCCGACGATCTGGTGAAGGGCGCCCTCCTGGGCAAGCGCTTCATCGACGAGGGCGCGGCCAAGCTCGACCTCGCCGGCGCCAGCGCCGACTACAAGAAACTGTTCTCGCTCTACCAGGGCCTCAACACCCTCGGCGGCTTGGCCGCCCAGGCCTCCGAAAAGCACGTCAGCACCCTGCAGATCGGCCAGTACCAGCGCGCCTTCGCCCGCGGCCTGGCCGAGGTCGACGCCTACGCCGACGCGATGAAGCTCGAACAGTTGCGGCTGACCCGCGGCGAGGTGGGGCTGAACGCCAAGACCGCCATCGGCGTGCCGAAGGGCAAGGCCGAATACCTGACCGCCACCCTGCACACCGGCGCGGCCGCCGCCGAAGTTCCTGCCTTCCAGGGCGACGTCGCCTTCACCCTGTCGGTGAAGCGGCTCAACACCATCCACACCATCGACGTGAACCTGAACGACATGACCGGCCCGCGGACCATGTCGGGCGTCAACGCCTTCATCAACGCCAAGCTCGAGGCGGAGGGGCTGACGACGCGGTTCAGCGTGGTCCGCACCCCCGGCGTGCCCAAGACCATCACCGCCGGCAAGACCACCACCACCCTGCCAGCCGGGCCCGACACCTTCGCCTTCAAGATCAAGGGCGACACCACCGAGACCCTGACCTTCTCGGCCGCCGCCGCCAAGCCAGCCATCTATCTGTCGACCGTCACCGGCAACCCCGACCCTGACCGAAACAAGACGACCGACGACGCCACCCTGGTCAACCGCCTGACCAAGCTCAACGCAGAAACCGCCGCCACGGTGGGCGCGGGCTCGAAGGTGTTCGGCAACGATCTGGAAGGAACCATCACCATCGTGCGCAGCAGCGCGGTGGGTCCGGGCGGCTCCGTATACATGTTGGCCGACGTCGAGAAAACGGTGTCGGGTCAAATGCTTAAAGGCGAATCCGATGTCGCTCTGCTGAAGTATGATTCCGCCGGCAAGCTAATCTACACCCGCACCCTGGGGGCCTCCGACACCGCCTCGGGCCTGGCGCTCAGCATCGCCGCCGACGGCAAGGTCGCCATCGCCGGCTCGATCAAGGGCGAACTCGACGGCGCCGTCGAGGGCGCGCTGAATTCCGACGCCACTTCCGGAAAGACCGACAGTTTCGTCACGCTATACGACGCCAAGGGCGACGAGCTGTGGACCGAGCGGCGAGGGGCCAAGCAGGACGACGAGGCCACTGCGGTGGCCTTCGGCGCCGACGGATCGGTCTATGTCGCCGGCCGCACCAAATCGACCCTGCCCAACGGCGGCGTCGCCATCCAGGGCGGCTGGGACAGCTACCTGACCGCCTACGCCACCAGCGCCAAGGGAACCCCGACCACCCTGTTCACCAAGCAGTTCGGTTCGGACAAGGACGACAAGATCAGCGGCCTGGTGGTCGACGGCGACAAGGTGGTCGCCGCCGGCAGCGAGGGCGGGCGTGCGGTGCTGCGCAGCTTCGACGTCGCCCTGACCAGCGTGAACACTGCGCGCACCACCGACGAATTCGGCGCCTGGAGCCAAACCGTGACCACCATGGTCGACGGGGTGGTCACCAACTCGGTGGTCACCAGCGGGAACATGGCCGCCACCGGCAAGGCGTCGGCCAGCAACAAGACCGTCACCACCGGCGCGAGCGCGACGGCGGAGGCGACCCGCGACCTGGGCGACCTGCAGGGCGGCCAGATCGCCGGCCTGGTGCTCAGCGGCGGCGAACTCTACCTGGGCGGTTCGACCCGCAACGCGGCCCTGAACGGGGGAACGCCCGCCACCGCCCACAGCGGCGGCATGGACGGCTTCGCCATGCAGCTTTCCAGCGACCTGACCTCCACCGCCAGCGACAGCCTCGCCTATGTCGGCGGGGCGGGCGAGGACACCGTCACCGGCATGGCCGCCGCCGACGGCAAGGTCTGGCTGACCGGGTCCGCCGGCGCCGGCCTGGGCGGCGATCCGATCGGGACCAAGGACGGCTACGTCTCGCAGCTGGACCTGAACGCGGGCGCCATTGACTGGACCCAGCGCGTCACAGGCAAGGACGGCTACGCCACACCGACCGCCATCGCCGTCGACACCACCGGCGCCAGCAGCCTGGACAAGTTCGGCCTGCCGACCGGGACCATCGACTACACCCGCTCCGCCAGCCTGGTTTCCGCCACCAGCATCCGCGCCGGCGACACCTTCTCGGTCATCACCAGCGAGGCCGGACGGCCGATGACCGTGACCATCGCCGCCAACGAGACCCTGGAGAGCCTGGCGATCAAGGTGCGCCGCGCCACGGCCTACAAGGCCAAGGTCGAGGTGGTGCCCGACGGTGAATTCAGGCGGCTGAAGATCACGCCCCTGACCGATGCCGCCGTGATCGAGATCCTGCCCGGCAAGGGCGATGACGAGGCCCTGACCGCGCTGGGCCTTCCCGCCGGCATCGCGCGCAGGACCGTGGTCGAGGACGGCAAGACCCAGTCCGCCGACGGCAAGGGGCCGATCTACGGCCTCAACCTCGCCAAGGACCTCGACCTGACCACGGTGGAGGGCCGCGCCAAGGCCACCGCCGCCTTGTCGGCGGCCCTGGGCGTGATCCGGACTGCCTACCGCGACCTTGAGGCCCTGGCCAAGCCGCAGGGCCCGGTCAACGCTGTGGCCGCCAACGCCGCCAAGGCCCCGGCCTATATGAAGGCCCAGGTCGCCAACTATCAGGCGGCGCTGGACCGTTTGGGCGGCTAGCTCCGCTTGTGTCCGCGGGCGGTTCGCCTTAGCGGAAGGATATGGACTTCGAGTTCCTCAAAGAGCGGCGCAACGTGATGATCGGCGGCGCCGCCGTGGCGCTGCTGCTGGGCGTGATCCTCGCCGTGGCCCTGATGTCGGGCGGCAAGTCGAAGGACGAGCCCCCGGCGGCGCGTTCGGGCCTGGTGGTCGAGGTCGGGCGCGAGGACGACGGCAAGCTCGATCCGGCCCGCCCGCTGCGCTGCTTCGTCGGCGGGGTGTTTGCCGGTGAGATCACCCTGGCCGAATGCGCGCGCAAGAACGGCGTCGCCACCGGCGCCTTAGATGTCGGGGTCGACGAGACCGGCGCCCTGGCTGCCGCCGACGAGGCCGGCACCGTGCTCACGCCTTTGCCGCCGGCGCCGAGCCCCACCGCGACGCCCGCGCCCGGCGTACCCACCGCCGCGGCGCCGATGCCCGCCGCCGTCCCGTCCCTGGCCAGCGGTCCCGCCGCCGGCTGCTGGCGTTACCAGGGCGCCGAATGGCGCCGGATCGGCGAGCTTAGCCTCAACGCCTGCCTGCAGACTCTGTTCGCCGGCCGCTGCGAGCGCCCGGGCGGCGCCACCTATGGCCGCTGGGCCGAGCAGACCCTGCGCCTCGTGCCCGGCCGGGTCGAAGCCTCGAACGACAACCGCAGCTTCCAGACTGTGGTCGAACAGCCGGCCTCCTGCGCTATTCCACCTGTGGGTTGATGCTGCGGCGCCAAGCGCCTAGGTTTTCCGCATGACCGTAAAGCTCCTGCGCCCCCTCGCGGCCGCCGCCCTCCTCGCCGCCGGAGGCTTCGGCCTCGCCGCCTGTGAAAAGCTGGTCGAACCGCCCTACGACGTGGGCGTCTGCTGGCACGCCATCCCGATGTCGGACGGCACCATCAAGTTCAACAAGCTGGCCGACAACGTGCCGAACATGGAGACGTGCGCCGCCACGCTGGAAGGGATGCGCCTGCGCTTCGCCCGCATGAGCCTGGCCACCGCCAGCCGCGAGATGATGGGCGCCTATCAGGGCAACTTCCTTTTCATCGACGGCCGGGGCGTGGCCGTGGCCGCGGACATGAAGAAGGCCCGCTATATCGCCCTGGTCCGCACCGGCGACGGGCGGCTGGCTATTCCCGGCGCCGTGCGGCGCGAAATGCAGGCCGCTGCGGACGCGCGCACCGCCAACTAGCGATTAGGGCGGCTTCTCCACAGAAAGCTTGAGAACAAACGCGGAACATTTGCTTGCGCCCCCGTTAACGGTTGGCTACGGTCACGCGCAGATTCCGGCGCGTTGGGTCGCCGGGCGTGAACGGGAGAGACAATGATGGCCGGCAGCGTCAACAAGGTCATTCTGGTGGGCAACCTGGGCAAGGACCCGGAGGTGCGCACCCTCACCAGCGGCGACCGCGTCTGCAACCTGACCCTCGCCACCTCCGAGAGCTGGCGCGACCGCACCTCGGGCGAGAAGAAGGAGAAGACCGAGTGGCACCGGATCGTCATTTTCAACGACAACCTGGTTAAGGTGGCTGAGAGCTACCTGAAGAAGGGCTCGACGATTTATATCGAAGGCCAGCTGTCCACACGCAAATGGACCGACAACGCCGGTGTGGAGAAGTATTCCACCGAGGTGGTGCTGCAGAAATTCCGCGGCGAACTGACCATGCTTGGCGGCAGAAATGACGGCGGCGGCGCGTCCGACCGCGACGAGGGCGGCTACGGCTTCGGCGGCGGGGCTCCGGCCAAGAAGAGCGGACCGTCGGAGAACTTCAGCGCCGATCTAGACGACGAGATTCCGTTCTAGTTTTTACTCCGCTACTTCAACACCTTCAGCGCCTCATCCCCCGCCCGCACCAGGGCGTCGATGATGCCGGGCTCGGTGGAGGCGTGGCCCGCGTCCCACACCACCTGGAAGTCCAAGTCCGGCCAGGCTTTCTTCAGCGCCCAGGCGCTGGCCATCGGCGTCACCACGTCGAAGCGGCCCTGCACGATCCAGCCCGGTATGCCGTGGATGTGATGGATGTTCTTCAGGAGCCAGCCTTCCTCGGGGAAGAAGCCCTTGTTGGCGAAGAAGTGGCATTCGATCCGCGCGAACGCGATGGCGAAGTCGATCTCGTTGAACTTGGTCGGCCGCCCGTCCGGGCCGCGCAGGGAGATGGTGTCGCCCTCCCACTGGCTCCAGGCCGCCGCCGCGGTCGCCTGGATCTTGCGGTCGGGGTGCGTGAGGCGCCGGTGATAGGCGCTGATCATGTCGGCGCGCTCGTCGCGCGGGATGGGCGCCAGGAATTTCTCCCAGGCGTCGGGGAACAGCATGCTGGCGCCGTCCTGGTAGAACCAGGCCAGCTCTTTTTGCGTCAGCAGGAACACCCCGCGCAGGATCAGCGCCTCGACGCGC
>CANJOB010000135.1 GCA_947475655.1 Caulobacterales bacterium
AACCCGCTGGATATCCTGGCCTACCAGTACGACATCGTCTGCAACGGTTATGAGCTGTGCTCCGGCGCGATCCGGAACCACCGCCCCGACGTGATGCTCAAAGCCTTTGAACTGGCCGGCTACGGCGCCGAGGTGGTGGAGAAGGAATTTGGCGGCATGCTGAACGCCTTCAAATACGGCGCCCCGCCGCACGGGGGGTTGGCGCCGGGCATCGACCGCATCGTCATGTTGTTGGCAAACCAGCTGGCGATCCGCGAGGTCATCGCCTTCCCGCTCAACCAGCAGGGCCAGGATCTGCTGCTCAGCGCGCCCTCAGAAGTTCAGGATAAACAGTTGAAAGAACTGTCTATCCGGCTTGAGATTCCGCTAAAATAAGCCGCGCTTTTCCCTCCCCTTGATGGGGGGGGGGGAGAATTCCTACCGACAGGTGGGAATGCGCAGCCCGCCCGGCAGGCGGGTCGAGCTGTCGCCGCAGGCGGTGTTCAGCTGGGCCTGGGTCAGGCCGGCCACGCGGGCCATTTCCGCGCCGGAGAAGTTGGCCCCGGTCAGGCGGGCGCCGCTGAAGTTGCTGCCCTCCAGATAGGTCCCGACGAAAGTGGCGTTGGTCAGGTCGGCGCCGGAGAAGTTGGCGCTGGAGAACACCCCGCCATAGGCGTTGACATCGCGCAGGTCGGCGTGGGCGAAGGTGGTGCGGTTCATCACCGACAAGGAGAGGTCGCTCTGGCGCAGGCGGGCGCCGGCGAAGTTGCGGCCCTTCATCTCCTGGTTGGAGTAGTCGGCCTGGAACAGGTTGCAGCCGGGGCAGTTGGCGCCGCCGCCCGCGCGGGCGATCTGGGCCGGATTCTGCGCCATGGCGGGAAGGGCGGGCGCGCCCGCCAGCACGGCGGCGGCGAGAAGCAGGGCGATCGGTTTCATTTCGAGACAACGCCTTGGTGGTTGGACCGTTTCTTCGGTCCGCCCGCAAGACTAACGCCAAGGGCCTTAAGGCTTGGTGTTACGACGAAATATCGTCAGCCGGTCTCTTCGGCCGCGCGGCCGCAGGCCTGGCAGACCCCGCCGACTAGGGCGGTGTCGCCGCAGGCGGGGCAGAGGTCGCTGCTCACCGTCAGGCGGGCGGACCCACCGCGCTTCTCGTTGAAGGGCAGGAACACCAGGTTGTCCGGCGCGGCGCCCCGGCTGAAACCGCGGGAAATGAACTTGGCGGCGCTGACCGGTTCGGGCGCAGGCGCGTCGACCGGCGTTCCCTCGGCCTTGCCGCGCCCTAGGCCGTCGGCGTTGAGCTCGCCCTCGGCGTTGGCCAGTTCGTGCCGGCCCAGATAGCTGATCCCCAGTTCGCGGAAGATGTAGTCGAGGATCGAGGTGGCGGAGCGGACGCTGTCGTTGCCGGTCACCGGGCCGGCCGGCTCGAAGCGGGTGTAGACGAAGGCGTCGACAAACTTCTCCAGCGGCACGCCGTGCTGCAGGCCGAGCGAGATCGACACTGCGAAGTTGTTCATCAGGCTGCGGAAGGCGGCGCCTTCCTTATGCATATCGATGAATATCTCACCCAGCTCGCCGTCGTCGAATTCGCCGGTGTGCAGATAGACCTTGTGGCCGCCGACGCTGGCCTTCTGGATATAGCCCTTGCGCCGGTCGGGCAGTTTGCGGCGCGAACGCTCAACCTCGACCACCCGCTCGACGATTTTTTCAGTGGGGGGGCGCTCCTCCGCCGCCCGCTGGCGCGGAGCCTCGTCCGCGTCGGGCAGATCGAGTTTGAAGCCGGGGGGAGCAGGCGCGCGGACGATGCGCAGGGCGCGGGCTCCGCCGGCCACGGCGGCGGCCAGGGCGGCCACCGCATCGGCGGGCCGGCTCTCGAACGACAGGTCCAGGGTGATCACCGCCGGTCCTTGCGCGAACGGCCGCACGGCGGCGGCCATCCCCAGGCGCGCGTCCAGCGAGGGCGCGGCGAAGGCCGGGTGGCCGACGTCGCCGGTCCCCAGCACCTGGGCCTGGGCGACTTCGATATCCTCGGGCGTGAAGCCCATCAGGGTAAGGACGTCGTCGTCGGCTGCGCCGCCCAGCACGTCGCTGACGAAACCGGCGCCGACGACCTCGGCGGTGAAGGCCTCGCCAAGGGTGCGGCTACCGGGCAGGGCGGCCTCGACAGCGGCCAGTTCGTGGGCGGTGAAGCCGTGTTCGGCCAGGCTGGCGGGGTTGATCGCCGGCGCGCCCCGAAGGGTGCGCGAGCCCAGCACGCGCGCCGCGGCCTCAGCGCCCAGCTTGAGCTTCTCCAGCCCGCGCCGCGTTGCGGGCGAGATGGCGCGCACCGAGGTTCCGTCACCGGCCTGGGCCAGGGTGATCGGGCCGTTCCACGGATCGGCGCCCAGGCTCGCATCGCCGAGCCGCAGCGACAGGGCCGCGTCGGCGCAAAGGCTGAACAGTCCGGGACGGTCGCCGCGCCGGTTGGGCAGGGCGGCCAGTTCGTCGGCGACCGCCTGGCCCGCTTGGGCGGCCAGTTTCCAGATCTGCGCCGCGGCGGTGCGGCCGGGCTTGGAGTCGTAGGCGAGGCCCCGCGCGACCAGAATGTCGGAGACCCCGGCCAGGGTCAGGTTCAGCGGCCCCTCGGCGGGGGCTTGGATTTCCAGGGCGGCCAGGGCCAGGCGCACCAGGGCCTGGAAACCGGCGGTGTCGAAGCCCTTGGGGCCTTCGAAGGCCCAGGCGTTGACGGCGGCGGCGGCCGGGGCGGCGGCCAGCCATTCGGCGGCCGCATCGTCCAGGGCGACCGTGACGCCGCCGAAGCGCCAGGCCGCGAAGGCCGCCTCGTCGGAGGCGCCCTTGACCAGCAGGCACGGCGAGGGCGCGGCGGTCGCCGGCGGCGCGGAGCCCTCATCCTCCAGGTCGCCGATAGCGTCGGCGATCAGGTCGTCGGCCACACCGGCCAGGCGGGCGCGCGACGCGGCGCGGGCCAGGGCCGGGTTCTGGGCCGGATCGGCGCAGGCCTCGCCCTCGCAGCGGCGCACAGCGGCGCGCACGGCCTCCAGCGCGGCGGTCATGGCGTCCGGGCGGCGGCGGGCGGCCAGGCTGGCGGCGGCGTGGGCGGCGAAATCGGCGGGCGAGGCGGCCAGCACGGGCGGCGTAGCCGGGTCGGCGAAGGCCAGGGCGCCGGCGGCCACCGCGTCGATCAGGCCCGCTCGGAAGGCCAGGGCGTCGGCCTGGCGGTCGAACAGGCTGATCATCCAGCCCTGGGCCGCCAGTCCGGCGATGAAGCGGGCCGGGCCGCCGCCGAGCAGCGGGTCGGCGAAGCCCTCGAGGGCGAGAGTCTTGGGCGCGCCGCGCGGGACCATGGCCTGGACCTTGCGGCCCCAGTCGAACCAGGACTCCACCCGCTCGGCCGTCCAGCCGCGCGGGGCGACGACGCCGGAGAGGCCGTCGGCGCCCTCGACGGTGCGCAGTTCGGCTTTCGACTCAGGGGCAGGGGAAACGGGCGTTTCGAACCGCATGGCCGGACGCTAACGGCCCGGGTGAATCGGAACAATAGATGTTGGGGCCTGCGTCCTTTCGTCCACAACATATGGCGGATCGCGAGCTGGATCGGGTCGCTGGACGGGGCCTGCGCCGGTCCCTATAGTCCGCCTCGTTTTCAAGGCTTTGCGGCGGGTCCTAGGTTGCTGAAACTGCTGACTTCGATCTTCACCTGGTGGGGCGGCGCGACCATCGGCGCCAGTTTCCATATCAACCGCCGTGGCCGTCTGGTCGGGTCCGACGACCAGGGCAACCGCTATTTCGAGGCGCGCGACGCCTCCGATTCCTACGACGCGCGCAAGCGCCGTTGGGTGATCTACAAGGGCTATGCGGAGGCTTCCAAGGTGCCGCCTGAGTGGCACGGCTGGCTGCGCTACACTTTCGAGGAGCCGCCCACAGTGGAGCCCCTGATGCGCCGCGCCTGGGAAAAGGACCACCTGCCCAACCTGACCGGCACCGTCCACGCCTGGCGCCCGCAAGGGGCCATCGCCAAGGGCGGCGAGCGCGCCGCCGCGACCGGCGACTATCAGGCCTGGAAGCCGGAGTGACCCGCCTGCCGCGCCTTGGCCTCAGCCTGGCGCTGCCGCTGATCCTGGCCGGCGCCTCCCTCGAATCCGGGGTCCTCGCCCAGACCCCCGCGCCCGCGCCGCCCGCCGCCACACCCGCGCCCGCCACGACACCGGCGCCGATCCCCGCCGTGCCGGTCAGCCCGACGCCGCCCCCGGCCGCCCCGGCGCTCAAGCCCGCCAACGAACTGCCAGTGGTCGACCCGGCGGCGATCCCGGCCAAGAAGGGTCCGCCCAAGCCGGTCGTCCCCCTGGTTCGCGCCCGCTCAAACGTCGCCATCCTGCAGGCCTTGGACAAGGTGACCGCCGAGACGATCCGCTTCGAGGCCCCGGTCGGCCAGCCGGTGCGTTACAAGACCCTGGTCTTCACCGTGCGCGCCTGCGAGACGTCCACCGCCGACGAGCCGACGTCCGACTATTCCGCCTATGTGCTGGTGGATTCCCAGCCGGTGCCCTCGCCCGGCAAGGGCGTGCCGCCGGCGCGGCAGGTGTTCCGGGGCTGGATGTATGCCTCATCGCCCGGCCTGAACCCGCTGCAGCACCCGGTCTATGACGCCTGGGTGATCGCCTGCAAGGCATCGGCTCCGGTCGCTCCCGCGCCCAAACGGTAGAAGTCGCCGTTCAGGGCCAGAGCCCTTGCCAGCCGGCGCTGATATTCGTCGCGCCCGATCTCGACGGTCCCGAACTGCGCCAAGTGGTCGGTGAGGAACTGTGCGTCGAGCAGGCGGTAGCCGCCGGCGACCAGCCGCCCGGCCAGATGCACCAGCGCCGCCTTGCTGGCGTCGCGCCGGCGCGAGAACATGCTCTCGCCGAAGAAGGCGCCGCCGAGGGACACGCCATATAGGCCGCCGACCAGCTCGCCGTCTTCCCAGGCCTCGACGCTGTGGGCCTGACCGCGCGAATGCAGTTCCCTGTACAGCGCCTCGATCGGCGCGTTGATCCAGGTCTCCAGCCGCCCTGGCTCGCTGGCCGCGCAGGCAGCGATGACGGTGGCGAAGTCCTGGTTGGCGGTGACGCGGTAGCGGTCGGACCGCACCGTGCGCGCCAGGCGGCGGGGGATATGCAGGCCGTCGAGCGGGATCACCCCGCGGCGCCTCGGTTCGATCAGGTAGAAGTCGGCGTCATAGCGGGAATCCGCCATGGGAAAGACGCCGTGGCGATAGCAGCGGACCAGGTCGTCGGCGGAAAAGCCGCCTAACCCTGCGCCTTGATCCATCGCTCCAGCCAGTGGATGTCGTAGGTCCCGGCCTGAATGTCCGGCTGGGCCAGCAGTTCCAGGAACAGCGGCGTGGTGGTGTCCACCCCGCTGATGACCATTTCGCCCAGGCACCGGTTGAGGCGGGCGATGCACTCGGCGCGGTCGCGGCCGTGCACGATCAGCTTGCCGATCAGGCTGTCGTAGTAGGGCGGGATCACGTAGCCGGCGTAGATGGCGCTATCCATCCGCACGCCGGGACCGCCGGGGGCGTGAAAGTCGGTGATCAGCCCGGGCGAGGGCGCGAAGGTGCGCGGGTTCTCGGCGTTGATGCGGCACTCGATGGCGTGGCCCTCGAACACCACCTCTTCCTGGGTGAAGGAAAGCGGCAGGCCGGCGGCGATGCGGATCTGCTCGCGCACCAGGTCGATGCCGGTGATGGCCTCGGTGACCGGGTGCTCCACCTGCAGGCGTGTATTCATCTCGATGAAGAAGAACTCGCCGTTCTCCCACAGGAACTCGATGGTGCCGACGCCCAGGTAGCCGATCGCCTTGACCGCATCGACCACCACCTTGCCGATGGCGGCGCGGCCGGCGGCGTTGAGCGCCGGGGAGGGGGCTTCCTCCAGGATTTTCTGGTGGCGGCGCTGCAGCGAGCAGTCGCGCTCGCCCAGATGCACCACGTTGCCGAAGCTGTCGGCCACCACCTGCAGCTCGATATGCCGCGGGGTCTGCAGGTAGCGTTCAAGGTAGACCGTGTCGTCGCCGAAGGCCGCGCGGGCTTCGCCGCGGGCGGTGGCGACCGCCTCGGCCAGGTCCTCGCGGGTGGCGGCCACCTTCATGCCGCGCCCGCCGCCGCCGGAAGCGGCCTTGATCAGCACCGGGAAGCCGATCTCCTCGGCCGCGGCCATGGCCTCTTCCTCGGTGGTCACCCCGCCGTCGGAGCCGGGCACCACGGGGATGCCGGCGTCCTTCACCGCCTGTTTGGCGGTGATCTTGTCGCCCATCATGCGGATATGCTCGGGGCGAGGGCCGATGAAGGTGTAGCCGTGCGCTATAACAATCTCGGCGAAACGTGCGTTTTCGCTCAGGAATCCATAACCAGGGTGAATCGCCTGCGCCCCGGTGATCTCCGCCGCGGCGATGATCGAGGGCACGTTGAGATAGCTCTTGGCGGCGGCGGCCGGGCCGATGCAGACGCTCTCGTCGGCCAGCCGCACCCACATGGCGCCGGCATCGGCCTCGGAATGCACCGCCACGGTGGAGATGCCCATCTCCTTGCACGCCCGGTGGATGCGCAGGGCGATCTCGCCCCGGTTGGCGATGAGAATCTTGTCGAACACTGGCCGCGCCTATTCGACGACGACGAGCGGCTCGCCGAATTCCACGGCCTGACCGTCGGCGACCAGGATCTGCGTCACCTTGCCGGCCTTGGGCGAGGGGATGGGATTCATGGTCTTCATGGCTTCGATGATCAGCAGGGTCTGGCCCTCAGTGACCTTGTCGCCGACCTTGACGAACCTGGGCGCGTCCGGCTGCGGCTGCAGGTAGATGGTGCCGACCATCGGCGACTTGACCGCGTCCACGGCGGCGGGGGCCGCAGGAGCAGGCGCGGCTTCGGGGGCCGCCGCCTGGGTGGGCGCCGGGGCGGCAGCGTAGGAGACGCCGGCCGGCTGGGCCGCAGGCGCGGCGGCGGTGCGCGAGACGCGAATCTTAAGCTCGCCCTGCGCGACTTCGATCTCGGTCAGGCCGGTGTCTTTGAGGATATCGGCAAGTTTGCGCACCAGCTTGGTGTCGATCACCGACGATTCAGCCTCGACGGCGGGCGCGGCGGATTTAGCGGGGGACGCCTTGGGGGAGGGCATGGAGCTTGCCTTACTGTTTCAGGAGGCCGGCGACGGCTTCCAGACTGAGGTCATAACCGGCCGCGCCCAGGCCCATGATCACGCCCTTGGCGGCCAGGGACACATAGGAGTGGCGGCGGAAAACGTCGCGGGCGTGCGGATTGGACAGGTGCACCTCGATCACTGGAACGCCCAGGGTGACCAGCACATCGTACAGCGCAATGGAGGTGTGGGTATAGGCGGCGGCGTTGAGGATCAGGGCGCAGCCTTCGCGGTTGGCTTCCTGCACCCAGTCGACCAGTTCGCCTTCGTGATTGGTCTGGCGGAACACCACGGCGTAGCCCAGCGCCTTGGCCTTGGCTTCGCAGCGGCTGGCCAGTTCGTCGAGCGTGGTCGTGCCGTAGATTTCCGGCTGCCGCGTCCCCAACAGGTTGAGGTTGGGCCCGTTGAGGACGTAGATCGGTTTGGGCATCCGCTCCATCGCGACGGGACTCCCCGAACCGGAAGCCTGCGGTCTTGTATCGTCGGGCGGGCGGGCTCACAAGCGCAAGGCCTTAGGCCGCAAGGATTGGACCCATGGACATCGTGCTGAATGGGGAGACGCGCCGCCTGGACGGGCCGCAGACCCTGGCCGGCCTGGTGGAATCGCTGGGGCTCGACATGCGCAAGGTCGCCGTCGAGCGCAACCTGGAGATCGTGCCCCGCTCGGCCTATGCGGTGACCACCTTAAGCGAAGGCGATAGGGTCGAGATCGTGCACTTCATCGGAGGCGGCTAGGGCCATGGACGACAATTCCCCCCGCGACGCCGCCCTGGCGGCCGACAGCTGGACCGTCGCCGGCCGCACCTTCACCTCGCGGCTTATCGTGGGCACCGGCAAGTATAAGGACTACGCCCAGAACGCCGCCGCCGCGCGGGCGTCTGGCGCGCAGATCGTCACCGTGGCGCTTAGGCGGGTGAACCTGTCCGATCCCAGCCAGCCGATGCTGGTCGACCATGTGCGCCAGGACGAATTCACCTACCTGCCCAACACGGCGGGCTGTTTCACCGGCGAGGACGCGGTGCGGACCCTGCGCCTGGCCCGCGAGGCCGGAGGCTGGAGCCTGGTCAAGCTGGAGGTGCTGTCCAACAGCGCTCACCTCTATCCGGACATGGTCGAGACCCTGAGGGCGCTCGACATGCTTAAAAGCGAGGGCTTCGACGTCATGGTCTATTGCACCGACGACGTGGTCATGGCCAAGCGG
>CANJOB010000136.1 GCA_947475655.1 Caulobacterales bacterium
CGCCAGTGTTACTGGGCCCTCGGATCAAGTCCGAGGGTGACGAACGATGCTACGCCGCCGCGGAGGGCGTTTCGCGCACCAGCAGGGCCATGATCGCGTCGGCAGAATGGGCCTGGCGCAGTTGCTCGCGCACCTCGGTCTGGCGCAGCAGGCGCGAGACGCGGGCCAGGGCGCGCAGGTGGTCGGAGCCAGCCTGCGGTGGGGCGAACAAGGCCACCAGCAGGTCGACCGGCTCTCCGTCGAGGGCGTCGAAGTCGATCGGCTTTTCCAACCGGGCCACGACGGCGTGCACCGCGTCCAGGCCGACGATACGGGCGTGCGGAATGGCCACGCCGCGGCCGACGCCGGTCGAACCCATCACCTCGCGGGCCAGCAGGGCGTCGAGCGCCTGGACAGGGTCCAGTTTGAGGGTGCGCGCCGCGACTTCGGCGACCACGGTCAAGGCTTGTCGTTTTGTCGTCGCCGTCACCCGAAGGGCGATGGCGCGGCGATCAAGCAGATCACCAATCGTCATACTGTCTCTTTCTCGCCCTGCTGAAGAAGCAGGGTCGCCCCAACCCTACCGCCCGTCCGCAGCCTAATAGGACGGACGGGCTAAGCTATAACGACACGGCCTGGACGTCGGTGTGACTCACTCCGTCCCGGGCCCCGGCCGGGGCGGAAGAAACAGTACGTTCAGGATCAATCCAACCGATATTCCCGTCCGTGCGGCGATACACCACGGACAAACCGCCGTGGGCGGCGTTGCGGAAGACGATTGTCTGAGATTCGGTCAGGTCCAGCTCCATAACCGCCATGGAAACGGTCATGGTGCGAAGCTGGCTCTGGATTTCGGCGATGACCATGGCCGCCGGAGCGCCGTTGTGCAGCGACCCCTCCTCGGCCCAGATTTCCTCGTCGGCCTCGGCGTCGTCGGGCGCGCGCAGGACGTAGTAGGCGGCGGTTTCGGCCTGCTTGGCCGAAGCGGCGACCGAGTGGCTCTTCAACCGCCGCTTGTAGCGGCGGATGCGGGTCTCGATCTTGGCCAGGGCCGCGTCGAAGGCGACATGGGCGTCGCCTCCCGATCCGTGGCTCTGGAGCTTCTGGCCGGACGCCAGGGACACCGAGGTGTCGACCCTGAACGCATGGCCATCACGGCTGACAACCACCTCGGCGTTGCCGCCGCGCTCGAAATACTTGCCGATGGTGGTGGTGATTTCGGTCTCGACCCGCTCACGCAGGGCCTCGCCGACGTCGACATGCTTGCCGGACACTTGGACTTGCATACCCTATCAACGCGCCCGACCGCGGGAGGTGTCAAGCGCCGCCAATTCACCGAATTGTGTGATTCCCGGCGGGAACTTTTCGGCGGTTTTGTTAGGGCTTTATCAGGCGTGCCGCAGCAGGCGGCGGCGCTCCATCGACGATGGAATCCGCATCGCCTCACGGTACTTGGCCACGGTGCGGCGGGCGATATCGACCCCCGCCTCCTTCAGGATGTCGACGATCCTGTCGTCGGAATGGACCTGGGCCTCGGAGGCCTCGGCGTCGATCAACTTGCGGATCTTGTTGCGTACGCTTTCGGCCGAATGGGCCTCGCCGCCGATCGACGAGGCGATGGAGGCAGTGAAGAAGAACTTCATCTCGAAAACCCCGCGCGGGGTGGAGATCGACTTGTTGGAGGTGACGCGGCTGACCGTGCTCTCGTGCATGCTGATGGCGTCGGCCACGGTCTTCAGGTTCAGCGGCCTAAGGGCCTCGACGCCGAAGGCCAGGAAGCCGTCCTGCTGGCGCACGATCTCGCTCGCCACCTTCAGAATGGTCTTGGCTCGCTGGTCCAGGCTCTTGACCAGCCAGTTGGCGCTGGAGAGGCAGTCGGCGACGAAGGCCTTTTCCTGGTCGGTGCGGGCGCCGCCGGAAACCTGCGCGTAGTAGCGCTGGTCGACCAGCACGCGAGGCAGGGTGTCGGAATTGAGCTCGACCCGCCAAAGGCCGCCAGGGGCCTCGCGCACGAACACGTCCGGCGCCATGGTCGAGATCGGCTCGGCCCCGAACGCCGCGCCCGGGCGGGGGGTCAGGGCTTTGAGCTCGGCGATCATGTCGAGCAGGTCCTCGTCGTCGACGCCGCAGGCGGCGCGCAAGGTCGGCATGTCGCGCTTGGCCAGCAGCTGCAGATTGTCGAGCAGGGCCTCCATGGCCGGGTCGAGGCGGTTCTTTTCCTTCAGCTGCAGGCCGAGGCACTCGCGCACGTCGCGGGCGAAGACGCCGGTGGGCTCGAACCCCTGCAGGGCGGTGAGGGTGGTCAGGGCCAGGGCCATGGCGCAGCCCAGGCGCTCGCACATCTCCTCGAGGTCGATGCGCAGGTAACCGCCCTCGTCGACCCCGTCGATCAGAACGCAGGCGATGGCGCGGGCCGGGCCGTCCAGCCCGGCCACGGCCAGCTGGTCGTGCAGGTGTTCGCTGAGGGTCTTGTCCTTGGCGCGGGAGCCGTCGAGGCTGTCGATGTCCTCGAAACTACCGCCCTTGGAGGCCTTGGACCAGTCGATCGGCCCGGCGGCGGATTCTTCGTGGCCGTCGCCCGTGGCGCGCTCGCCGGGCGAGACGTCGTCGGGGCGGGAATCCATGTCGGCGGCTGCGGCGGACGCGGTCATGGCGTCCAGCTCGCGCTCGGCGGCGGCGGGCTCGGGCGCGTCGCCATCGTTCACGGGTTCGGCGGAGCCTTCCTCCCGCGCCAGCAGCGGATTCTTCTCCAGCTCGGATTCGACGTAGGCCTCGAGCTCGACGTTCGACAGCTGCAGCAGCTTGATGGCCTGCTGCAGTTGCGGCGTGATGACAAGGCTCTGGCCCTGTCGAAGCTCAAGTCTTGGTCCCAGGGCCAAGGCGGCCATCTCCCCAAACGACAAATTACGCCGTCAGGTTAGGAGGCGAACAGCAACTGCTTGGTTAATGGCCCGAAGATTGCTTGCGGCATTTTCCCCCAGGCCTCAGCCCGAGCGATCTAGCGGTCGTACCGGTCGCCCAGATAGACGCGCCGCACTTCGGGATCGTCGATGATCTCTTGCGGCGAGCCCTCGAACAAAACCTCGCCGGCGTGGATGATCGAGGCGCGGTCGATGATGTCCAGCGTCTCGCGGACGTTGTGGTCGGTGATCAGGATGCCGATGCCCCGGCGCTTGAGGTAGCCGATGACCTCGCGGATGTCGGCGATGGCCAGGGGGTCGATGCCGGCGAAGGGCTCGTCCAGCAGCATGAAGCTGGGCTCGCTGACCAGGGCGCGGGCGATCTCGACCCGCCGCCGCTCGCCGCCGGACAGGGCCTGGGCCGGGGAGTTCTTCAGGTGGCCGATGTGCAGTTCTTCCAGCAGCCGCTCGACCGTGGCGCGGGCGGCCGAGGGGTTGCGCTCGCGCAGCTCCACCACCGCCATGACGTTCTGCGCCACCGTCATGCCGCGGAAGATCGAGGCTTCCTGCGGAAGATACCCCAGGCCCATGCGGGCGCGCTGGTACATCGGCTGGGCGGTGATGTCCTCGCCGTCGAGGACGATGCGGCCGTAGTCGGCGGCCACCAGGCCGGTGATCATGTAGAAACAGGTGGTCTTGCCGGCGCCGTTGGGGCCGAGCAGGCCGGCCACCTCGCCCCGGCGCAGGCGAAGGGAGACGTGGTTGACCACCACCCGGTCACGGAACGACTTGCCGATCTGATCGACGAACAGGCCATCGGAGGCGTCCGGCGCCAGCGGCTTCGCGCTCATTGCGCCGCGCCTATGGCCTGGCCGGAGCGGCGGGGGCCGCGTCGGGATAGAACACGCCGCGCACCCGGCCCGGCTTGCCGCGGCCCTTGGCGGTGGATTCCAGCTGCACCTGGCCGGTCTTGACCCGCACGGTCATGCGGTCACCGCGCGCCACGCTCTTGCCCTGGGTGACGATGACGCCGCCCGTGATGGTGATCAGGTCGCTCTCGGCCACATAGACGGCGTGGTCGCCGCGCACGACCTGGGACGGGGTGACATAGAAGACGTCGCCGTCGGCTTCGAGCCGCTGGGTGGCGCCGCAGCGGCCCTGGCTGTTGGGGCCGGTTCCGGGACGGGCGGCGGCGAAGACGCGGATTTCGCGGGCGCGCAGGCGGGTGGTGGCCTGCAGGGCCTCGGCGTCGCCGCGCCAGATTGACAGGCACTGACTGTTGATGACCTCGCCCTCGTCGGCGGTGATGTCCACCGGGGCGTTGGAGCCGGTCGCCAGCTGCGCCAGGGCCGCGGCCGGCGCGGCGCAGGCCAGCAGGGCGCCGGCGAGGGCGGCCATCCGCATACGGGCGTTGTGGGGGCGCTGGATCATCGCGGAGCAGAGCTAAGCGTTAAGGCCAAGATTTGCTAGAGCCTTTCCGTCTCAGGCGAAGGCCTGAGCCGGATAAAAAGGCTCGCCTCCTTTAATTCTAGGGCGTGCTGAGCGCCGAAACCGGTTTCCACTTTCGGCTGCACGCCCTAGTCCCGTTTGAGGGTGGCGCGCACGCCGCCCTTGAAAAACACACGGTCGCCCTTGTCGTACACCGAGTATGAACGGGATGTGACCTGCCCCACCGGACCGTCGCCGACCATGGCCGCGTCGCCCGTGATGGTCCCGGCGCGGGTGTCGACCACCGCCTGTTCGGTGGCGAAGCGGTAGCCGCCGCCGTCCTCGATCCGCACCTGGCCGGTCAGGCGCACGATCCGGTCGCTCTCGGTATAGACTCCGCTGTTGGCCGAAACCCGGCTGGGCGAGGGGGTGTCGAGGCCCAGGGCCACGGTCGGATGATCGAGGGTGACGCGCTTGAGGTCGCGGTCGTCGCGGCTGGCCTCGCGGGCGCCGATCATGAAGCTGCGGCCCTGTTCGTCGCGGCCGAAGAAACGCGGGTTGAGCATGCGGATCGCCACCGGCGTCTCGCGCGCCTCGCTCTTGCGCACCGACAGGCTGGTCCACAGCACCTGGCCGGCCAGGGCGAAGATCAGCAGGGCGATGGCGGCGGGCAGCACCTTGCGCAGTCCGTGGATCAGGCGCGAGCGGCGCTTCCAGCGCTGCCGGTCGGATCGCGGACCAGTGGAGTTGTGGGCGGCCGCCGCAGTCATGCGCCGTGGGAAAAGATGTCCGTCTCCTCCCAGCCCGCCAGGTCGAGGGCGGCGCGGGCGGGAAGGAAGTCGAAACAGGCGCGGGCGAGGCCCATACGGCCCTCGCGCTCCAGCATGGCGTCGAGCCTGGCGCGCACGGCGTGCAGGTGCAGAACGTCGGAGGCGGCGTAGGCCACCTGGTCTGGCGACAGCACCGCGGCGCCCCAGTCGGAGCTCTGCTGCGCCTTGGAGATTTCCAGGCCGAGCAGTTCGCGCACGACATCCTTGAGGCCATGGCGGTCGGTGTAGGTGCGGGCCAACCTTGACGCGATCTTGGTGCAGTAGACGGGCGCGGTGGTCACGCCCAGGTGCAGCAGGAACATGGCGATGTCGAAGCGGCCGAAGTGGAAGATCTTCAGCACCGCCGGGTCGGTCAGCAGGGCTTTCAGGTTGGGGGCGTCGTATTTGGAGCGGTCCAGCCGCACCAGATGGGCGTCGCCGCCGCCGTCGGAGATCTGCACCACGCACAGCGGGTCGCGCCCCAGCCGTAGGCCCATGGTCTCAGAATCGATGGCGACACTGGCCGCGCTCTTGAACAGGCCCGCCGGAAGATCGCCTTCATGGACGTGGTTAGCCATCAGATCGCGCCTCCTCATAAGAATCGCGCCAGCGTTACTATAAAGGAATGCGCGGGGCCGTCCGAAAGAGAAAGGCCGGCGTCTCCGCCGGCCTCAATCGTCGAATGGTGCCCAGGAAAGGACTCGAACCTTCACGGCCTTTCGGCCACTGGCACCTGAAGCCAGCGCGTCTACCAATTCCGCCACCTGGGCCCAATCCGTCTTGCCGGATCGGCGAGAGGCGGTTCCTTAGGGCGCCGGTCCTGGCGGGTCAATGCGGAACCGCGTGGCCCGCATTGCGCCCGGCCCACGGCTCGTCTATCCCGCTCCCAGGCGCTCAAGAGGCAAGTTTTCGCGATGCAGGGACTGGTCACGATTTTCGGCGGCTCGGGGTTTGTCGGGGTGCAGACGGTGCGCGCCCTGGCCAAGGCCGGCTATCGGGTGCGGGTGGCGGTGCGCCAGCCGGGCCGCGGCTACCGGCTGCGCATGCTGGGCGACGTTGGCCAGATCGAGGTGGTCCAGGCCAATATCCGCAATCCGGACTCGGTCAAGCGCGCCCTGGTCGGCGCCGAGGCCTGCGTCAACCTGGTGGGCGTGCTGTTCGAGACCGGCCGCCAGGGCTTCATGAGCCTGCATACCATGGGCGCGCAGACGGTGGCCAAGGCCGCCAAGGCCGCCGGGGTGAAGACCTTCGTGCAGATGTCGGCCCTGGGCGCCGACGCGGACAGCCCGTCGAAATACGCCCGCACCAAGGCCGAAGGGGAAGCCGCCGTGCGCGCCATCCTGCCGGACGCCGTGATCGTGCGCCCGTCGGTGATTTTCGGCCCCGAGGACAAGCTGCTCAACCGCTTCGCCCAGCTGGCGGCCCTGGCCCCCGTCCTGCCCCTGCCGGGCGCGGAAACCAAGATGCAGCCGGTGTTCGTCACCGACGTGGCCGCGGCCATCGCCAAGGCCGTGTCCAACCCGGCCCTGGCCGGCAAGACCCTGGAACTGGGCGGGCCGTCGGTCATGACCCTGCGCGCCATCGTCGAGCTGGTGCTGCGCGAGACCTATATGAAGGGGGCCGTCTTCGCCCTGCCCACCGCCCTGGGCGACCTGTTCGGCAAGGCCGGCGACCTGTTGCTCACAATCAGCGGCGGCCTGATCGCCCCGCCGATCACCAGCGACCAGGCCCTGCTGCTGCGGGCCGACAATGTGCCGACCGGCCAGGCCCTGGGCCTCGCCGACCTGGGCATCGTCCCGACCGGCATGGAGGTCGTGGCGGCTAGCTACCTCTACCGCTACCGCAAGGGCGGCCAGTACGCGGAAGCCCCCGCGGCGGCCTAGAGCAGGCCCCGCGATAGCAGCAGCAGGCCCAAAGCCCCGACGACGATCCGCCACCAGCCGAACGGGGCCAGGCCCCGCTTGGCTATGAAGTCGAGCATCAGCTTGACCACCAGCAGGCCCGAGGCGAACGAGACCACGAAGCCGATGGCGATCAGGTTGAACTGGTCGAGGCTGATGGTGTCCCTGTTCTTGTAGAGGTCATAGGCGAAGGCCCCGGCCATGGTCGGCATGGCCAGGAAGAAGCTGAACTCCGCCGCCGCCCGCTTCTCCACCCCGATCAGCACCGCCCCGGCGATGGTGGCGCCCGAGCGCGACACCCCGGGGATCAGCGACAGGCACTGGAACAGGCCAATGAGCAGGGACTTGCCCAACGGCAGGCGCATGGCGTCGGTGTGTTGCACCGGCTGCAGCCGGTCGAGCGCGATCAGCACCACCCCGCCCACGATCAGGGAGACGCAGATCAGGCGCGGGCTCTCGAACAGCACCGCCTTGATGATGTCGTGCAGCCCGACCCCGGCGACTGCCGCCGGAATGAAAGCCACCAGAACGCTCAGCACGAAGCGCCGGGCTGTCGGATCATTGGGCAATCGCGCCGCCACCCGCCACAGCCGGCCGAAATAGAGGGCGACCACCGCCAGGATGGCGCCAAGCTGGATCAGGACGATGAAGGTGTCCCAGGCCGGGCCCTGCAGCCCCAGGGCTAGTTTGGCCAGCAGCAGGTGGCCGGTGGAGGAGACGGGGATGAACTCGGTCAGGCCCTCGACCAGGCCCAGAATGACGGCGTCTAGCCAAGGCGGCATCGGGTTTCTCGCTATCGTAAAATAAATGGACGAACTCTCCGAAAATTTAGCTGCACCGGAGCACTAAGTAGTGATCGCTGCCGGATATTAGTACAATTATCGGACTATCGTATTTGCAGGCGCGCTCTTGGGTTCTATTTGGCGAAAAACCACGCCGCTGTCCTCAACTGTCGGCCCCGACTTTCCAACTTACAGTCTTCCAAGGATCACCCGGCCATGGCCGAGCGCATGTTGAAATTCACCGTGGTCCCGCGCCGCACGCCCGAGAAGCGCGACGCGGAGGTGCGCGGCCAGGATTTCCACGAGGTCTATGCCGACTACATCGACGCCAAGGCGTCGGAGCAGGCCTCGCGCTGCTCGCAATGCGGCGTGCCGTTCTGTCAGACCCACTGCCCGCTGCACAACAACATCCCCGACTGGCTGCGGATGACCGCCGAGGGCCGGCTGGAGGAGGCCTACCAGCTGTCCTCGGCCACCAGCTCCATGCCGGAGGTGTGCGGCCGCATCTGCCCGCAGGACCG
>CANJOB010000137.1 GCA_947475655.1 Caulobacterales bacterium
GCCGGGTCGGTGGAGGGCAGGCCGGCGGCCCGACTGCGGTCGCGCTCGGCCTCCGGGGCCAGGCTGGCCTCGTAGAGCAGTTCATAGCGCTCCAGGACCCGCTCCTCGAGCCAGGGCGCGCCGTCGAGGGCGAACAGCAGACGGGCGCGGGCCAGGCGGGCCTTCATCTCCTCGCCGCGCGCCAGGGCGGCCCAGGCGGCCAGGGCGGGAGCGATGGTCTGGTCGAGCAGGGCGGGGCGGCCGCGCCGCCAGTCCTCCCAGGGAAAGAAGCGCGCGCAGGGCGACCAGCCGGTGTCGGGGGCGGTGACCGGCGCCTGTTTGGGCGTCAGCGCCAGGTAGCCGACGGAAACCACCCGGGCTTCGCCGGCGCCGACCTCGGCCCTGGGCGCATCGCGGCCTTTGTCGCCGAAGGTGTAGAGCTGTTCGACATAGCCGAGCTGGAACCCGGTCTGCTGGGCCACGAAGGCGCGCAGGGCCAGTTCGAAGGTGCGCGCCCCGTCTGGGTCGAAGCGGCCGAACGGCAAACCCGCGGGGCCCGCCCCGCCAGGACGCACGGTCAGGACCAGGGCCTCGCCATCGGTCACCGCCATGGCGACGGCGGACAGGCCGATGACGACCGGCGCGGTCATTCGGTGGCGAAGGCGGCGTTCGAGGAGGGACGGTAGCCGGCTGCGTCGGACAGCAGGTTGAACCGCTCGACATAGCGGGCCTGGGCGGCGGAGGCGGGCAGGGGGTCGATGGTCAGGCTGTAGCCGCGTGGTGGGGCCCCAAAGAAGCCCAGCGCCTCGGCCGGCGAGAACCCGGCCAGCTGGGTGGCCTCGAAGAAGGCGCAGGCGCGGTCGGCCTTCTTGATCAGCACCTTGATCGCCGACGGGGTGGTCACCGGCAGGCCGAAGCGGATGTGGATGGCGTTCTCCAGCCTGTGCTCGAAATCCTTGTAGGAGACGCCCAGCGCCGCCTTGAACGGGCTGATCATGTCGCCGATCACATATTCGGCCGCGTCGTGCAGCAGAGCGGCCAGGCGCCAGCGGGCATCCAGCCCCGGCTGGAGGTGGGCGGCGATCTCCTCCACCACCAGGCTGTGCTGGGCGACCGAGAAGCCGTGTTCGCCGACGGTCTGACCGTTCCAGCGCGCCACCCGGGCCAGGCCGTGGGCGATGTCCTCGATCTCGATGTCCATCGGCGACGGGTCGAGCAGGTCCAGCCGCCGGCCGGACAGCATGCGCTGCCAGGCCCGCGGGGCTTTCGATGAAGCCTTGCTGTTCGATTGCAGCCCTTTTGCCGCCATTTCGTTCCTTAAGGTGAAGTCTGCCGTCGGCCGAGCCGGGGGCGAAGTTCAAGAAGGACATTACGGTGACCGCCGCCGCTTCCAAGACAAATCGGACCTGGGCACGGATCATGGCGCCCCTGGCCGGGGCCTTAAGCGATGCGGACGTGATCGAGGCCGCCGCCAGCGTGGCCAAGGCGTTCGACGCCGAACTGGCCTGTGTCCATGCGCCGGCCGACCTGTCCGAACTGGCCCCCTGGGTCGGCGACGGCTTCGTCGGCGGCGGGGCGCCGATCGCGGCCCTGGAAGGCCTGCGCCAGGCGGCGGCCGACGGCGAGAAGATCGCCCGCGCCGCCCTCAAGGCCCAGGCCTACGCCAACAGCAGTTTCATCGCCCTGGAGGCCCCGATCTGGGCCGGGCTTGGGCTGGAAAGCCGGCTTTCCGACCTGGTGGTGTTCGACGCCAAGGCGGCGGGACGCGGATCGTCGGCCCTTGGCGGCGCCTTCCGCCAGGTGCTGGCCGACGAACAGCGTCCGGTGCTGATCGCCTCGGCGCCGGTGAAGGTCGATGGCGTCACCGTGGTGGCTTGGGACGGCGGCAAGGAGGCGACGCGGGCGGTGCGCACCGCCCTGCCGCTGCTGCAGAAGGCCAAGGAGGTGGTGGTGTTGACCGCGCCGGAAGCCACCTCGCGCAAGCTCGACCCGGCGAGGATCGCGCAGTTCCTGGAGGCCCGCGGCGCCGCCGCGCGCCTGGTCACCGTTTCCGGCAGCCAGGAGCCGGCCCGCCTGTTGCTGAGCGCCGCCCACGAGGCCGGCGCCGACTTGATGGTGGCCGGCGCCTTCGGCCATCCCCGGCTGCAAGAGTTCATCTTCGGCGGGGTGACCCGCGACCTGCTGTCGGCCACCGACGCCCCCGCCCTTTTCCTGTCCCACTGAGTTGGAGAAAGCCGTGACCCTGTCGCGTATCGTTATGCGGATGGCCCGCAATCCAGGCACCGAGTTCGCCGGCGGCGACGACCACCGGGGCTATGCCCTGACCGCGCCCCTGACCCCCGAGGGCATGCTGGACGAGGCGGCCTACGGCAAGACCAAGGCCAGGTGCGTGGTGCGCCGGTTCGCTCCGGATGAGGACGCCGTCGACGGCCGCCTGGCCCGCAAGGGTGAGCGCTGGTTCTTCGACTACGATGACAGCGACAGCACCGACGACGAGCCGGTGCATCGGCTGGGTCAGCACCGCTTCGCGCTGGGCGAATACGTCTCGGTCAGCGACGAGGACGGCCGGCTGCTGACCTACAAGGTGATGGAAGTGACGCCGATCGCCTAGCGGCCGGATTCCACGACCAGTTGCCGGCCAAGTCGGACGGCGAGGGTGGTGGCGCGGCGCAGGGTCTGCTCGCCCAGCAGCAGGTCGGCGTGGCCATGCGCGACGCCAAGGGTGAGCACCGAACCGCGCACGCTCAGGGACGAATGGCCCAGCAGCTGGGCGTTGCGGCTTGAGAGATCGCAGCCCAGCCGGATCGCCGCTCCCAGAGCCCGCGCCCGCGCCACCCGTTCCGCCGACAGCAGGCGGGAGATCACCTCCGGCTCCGGCGGCTCGAACTGGCTGGTGTAGCGGGCGTAGGCGGCGGTGGCGATGAAGGCACGCTCGGCGTGGGTCTGGCCGGGGATCGGCGCCCGCAGCACCTGGGCGAACACCAGGTCGGCGCGATGGTCGGGATGCAACTGCGCCCCCAGATCGGCCAGCTGGCAGGCGGCGGCGGTCAGCAGGGGTTCGCGTTCGAACGCCGGCGGCAGGGCGGAGAACACCGGCGTGAGCCACGCCGCCAGTGCCGGCCCAAAGCCCGTGTCGATCCCGGCGCGGCCGGCCAAGGCGGCGCAGCCCTCAACCAGAGGGTCCTGGGCCTGCATAGCCGCGTCCATGCCCTCGAACAGCAGCCCTTCGCGCAGGCCGAACGCCGAGAGGGTGAGCTTCTCCAGCCCCAGATGCTCGATCAGGGCCTCCAGCAGCACAGCGGCGTAAGGAAGGGTTTCGACCCGCTTGCGCGACAGGCCCGGAATCCGGCTGAGCGACTCGTGCGACTGGCGTGAGACGAACCGCGCCACAGCCAGGGCGTCGCGGCTGCCGATCTCGTACTGGTGCAGCACCTCCAGCGGATAGTTGGACATGCGCATCTGGAACAGGGCCAGGTTGCGCCAGGCCCCGCCGACAGCGTGCAGATCCTGGGCGCGGAAGCGCTTGGCGTGCGGGGCCAGGACCTCGCCGATCGAGTCCTTCAACTGGTCGGCGTCGAAGTGCGAGGAGGAGCCGGGAACGGAGAAGGGCCCCAGCGGCAGGCTGATAGCGTCGCGGGTGGTCCCGCCGAGGCGGATAAGTTCCAGGCTGGCGCCGCCCAGGTCGCCGACCACGCCCTGCGCGTCCGGCTGGCCGGCGAGCACGCCCATGGCCGCGTAACGGGCCTCCTGCGCGCCGGTGATGACCTGCAGCTTCAGACCGATCTCCCGCTCGACCCGCTGCAGGAAGGCGCGGCCGTCGCTCGCCTCGCGCACGGCGGCGGTGGCGGCGGTGAAGACCTGCACATTGGGCATGCCCTCGAGCAGGGCGGAGAAACGGCGCAGGGCCTGGAGGGCTTCTTCGACACCGTCAGGCGACAGCTTGCCGGTCTCGGCTAGGTCGCGGCCCAGGCCCGCCAGCACCTTTTCGTTGTAGATCGACCAGATCGCCCGGCCTTCCAGGCGGTAGATTACCAGGCGGACTGAGTTGGAGCCGACGTCGATCACCGCCGCGTCCCGCACCACGCGCTGCGCAGCCTGGCGCACTGCGGGGTTCACAAGGGCGGCGTTCAGCAAGGGTCGTCCTCTGGCCTGGCGGGGTTAGGGCCTAACGGCGTGGCTTCACATAGTCGAAAGCGCGCGGCAGGTCTTTCACCTTATGTCCGCGACCCGACAGGCTGGGATTGGTCATGAAGTAGTCGTGGGCAGAAAACGCCGTCGGCTCGCGCCAGGCGGGGTCGCGTAGGGAGGCGCCGTCCGGCTGCAGCCGCCAGCTCTGCGCCTCGTCGTTCAGGTTGGCGACCATGATCTGGTTCAGCACCTGCTGATGGACGGTGGGGTTGAGGATCGGTGTTAGAACCTCCACACGCCGGTCAAGGTTGCGCGGCATCCAGTCCGCCGACGAAATAAACACCCGCGCGGTCGGGCCCGGCATATCGCCGCCGTTGGCGAAGGCGACGATGCGGGCGTGTTCCAGAAAGCGGCCGACGATGCTCTTGACCCGGATATTGTCCGACAGGTCCGGCACGCCCGGGCGCAGGCAGCAAATACCGCGGATCACCAAGTCGATGGCGACCCCGGCCTGGCTGGCCTCATAGAGCGCGTCGATGATCACCGGGTCGACCAGGGCGTTGAGCTTGGCCCAGATGGCGGCCGGCTTGCCGGCGTGGGCGTTCTCCGCCTCGCGGGCGATCATCGCCAGCAGGTCGGGCTTCATCGTCGTCGGCGAATAGGACAGGCGCTCCAGCTCGCCCGGCTGGGCGTAGCCGGTGATGAAGTTGAACAGCAGGCCGCTGTCGCGGCCGAGGGCCGAGTCACAGGTGAACAGCGACAGGTCGGTGTAAATCTTAGCGGTGATAGGATGATAGTTGCCGGTGCCGAAATGGCAGTAGGTGCGCAGGGTTTCGCCCTCGCGCCGCACCACCAAGCTGAGCTTGGCGTGGGTTTTATATTCGACGAAGCCGAACACCACATGCACCCCGGCGCGCTCCAGGTCGCGCGCCCACTTGAGGTTGGCCTCCTCATCGAAGCGTGCCTTGATCTCGATCAGGGCGGTGACACTCTTGCCGTGCTCGGCGGCCTCGATCAGGGCGGCGACGATCGGGCTGTCGCGGCTGGTGCGGTAGAGGGTCTGTTTGATCGCCAGCACATTGGGGTCGCGCGCGGCCTGCAGCAGGAATTGCACCACCACGTCGAAGCTCTCGAACGGGTGGTGGACCAGGATGTCCTTCTCGCGCACGGCGGCGAAGACGTCGCCGCCCTGGTCGCGGATGCGCTCGGGGAAGCGGGCCTCGAAGGGCGGGAACTTCAGCTCAGGCCGGTCCGGCGGGATCAGGGCGGCCATCTGCGCCAGGCCCAGCTTGCCGTCGACCTGGACCACGTCCTCCGGCTCGGCGCGCAGGCCGTCGAGGATGAAGGCGCGCAGGTCGTCCGGCATGGAGCTCTGCAGCTTGACCCGCACCACCGCGCCGAGGCGCCGCTTGCGCAGCCGGGCCTCGAACTCCCGCACCAGGTCCTCGGCCTCTTCCTCGATCTCCATGTCGCTGTCGCGGATCAGGCGGAACAGGCCCTTGCCCTCAACCGCGTAGCCGGGGAACAGGTGGTCGAGGAACAGCAGCAGGAAGCTTTCCAGGGCGATGATCTTGCGCGGCCCTTT
Organism: Caulobacterales bacterium; assembly: GCA_947475655.1. GTDB lineage: Bacteria > Pseudomonadota > Alphaproteobacteria > Caulobacterales > Caulobacteraceae > Caulobacter. The sequence goes on from CANJOB010000137.1 coordinate 5,693, forward strand.
CGAACCCGCCGGGGCGGGCAGATCCCAGAACCGCGGGGCCTGGGCCGGCACCGGGGCCAGGGCGTACATCGATTTGCCGTCGGATTCCCGCCGCAGCTTGAGCGCCAGGCAGAAGCCGAGGTTGGGGATGAACGGGAACGGGTGGACCGGGTCGATCGCTAGGGGGGTCAGCAGCGGGAAGATCCTGGCCAGGAAGATCTCCTCGGCGGCGGCGCGGTCGCGTGCGTTGACCTCGCTGGCGTCGAGCAGGTGGATGCCGTTGTCGGCCAGTTCGGCGCGCAGCTGGGTCCAGACCCGCTGTTGGCCGGTCATCAGTTCGCCGGCGGAGGCGTTGACGCGGCTGAGCTGTTCGCCGGGAGAGAGGCCGTCCTGACTGATCACCCGCACGCCTTCGCGGATCTGGGCCCGCAGGCCGGCCACCCGCACCATGTAGAATTCGTCCAGGTTCCCCGCCGAGATCGACAGGAAACGCAGCCGCTCCATCAGCGGGTGACGGGGGTTCTGAGCCTCTTCCAGCACACGCAGGTTGAAGTCCAGCCAGGAGAGCTCGCGGTTGAAGAACCGCTGCGGCGAGGCCAGCAGCACCTCGTCCAGCAGCGGCGCGGGCGGCGTCGGGGCGGTCTCGGCGGGGGGCGCGGCGGTGGGCGTCATCTAGAACAGGTCCATGGTGGGTTCGCCCGCCTCTAGCACCTCTTTGGCAAGGGCTCGTGACACCGGGCGCTGCAGGCTGTCGGCCGCTTCGTCCAGGCGTTTGACCAAGCGCTTGGCCTCAATGACCGACCGCTCCATGCGACGCAAAAGGTACGGATATATGTCGTCCGCCGGTCGGATATTGCGCTCGCGGAACAGCTTGCGCACAACGCCGCGCAGAATGGCGTCGTCGGGTTCGGCGATCTCCGCCACCGGCAGGGCGTTGAGACGGGAGCGCAGGTCGGGCAGGGCGGCGGGCCAGTCGCGCGGCGGCGTGCGGGCGGTCAGCAGCAGGCCGCCGCCGTGCTGGGCGGCCATGTTGATCAGGTGAAACAGGGAGACGTCGCTGACCGCCTGGTCGGCGTTCTCGATCAGCACCGCCTTGCCGACCAGGCTGACCAGATCGGCCGGGGCCTTGGGATTGGGCAGGATCGCGCCGGTCCGTTCGGCCCAGGTCATGGCCAGGTGGGTCTTGCCGACGCCCTCGGGACCGGTCAGGGCCAGCACCCCGCCCGGCCACCCCGGCCAGGCGTCGATCAGGCGCACCGCTTCGGCGTTGGCCGCGGAGACGATGAAATCCTCACGCGCCCACGACGGGGGCCGCTCCAAGCTCAATCTTAGTTGACGCGCCAAACGGAAATTCCAACGCCTTACGACACGCCCTAGCTTACCAAGGCCGCCGCCCGGGGTCGATTCGCCCCTACTGAGTGGTCTTGCTGGGGGCGGAGACGTAGTAGCTGGCGTTGTTGCCCACCGCCGCCGCCGAGCCGATGGCGCTGCGGACCGGGCCGTTGGCGGTGGTGCGGGCCACGGCGGCCACATCGGCGGAATTGTACTGGTTGTTCGAGGCCTTAAGGCTCGCCGTGCATTCCGAGCAGGCATAGCCGGTGGCCGCGTTGCCCATGGCGGTGGCCGTGGCGGTGGCGTCGTAGCCGGTGGCGCCGCCGAAGGTGGCGATGGCCTCGACCCCGCCCAGCTCGTTGACCTGCTGGTTGTCGATCTGCACGTCCGGCCCGAGCGAGCCGGCCAGCAGGGAGTTGCCGACTCCGTAGGCGTTGGCCGTGGCGGCGCTGAAATAGGCCGAGGTTTCCTCCGCCTGGGCGCGGACATAGGCGGTGTTGGCCTGTCTGTTGGTGACGTCCAGGTCGCCGCCCTGGGTGGTGGCGTGCAGGTTGTTGGCGCTGGCGCTGGCCCCGGTGGTGGTCAGGTAGCTTGAGCCATAGGCGGTGAACTTGCTGCCCTGGACGATCTCGCCGTGATTGTTCTGGCCGGCGACGACGCGGAAGCCCGAGCCGCTAACCCCCGTCATGGTGGCGTTGTTGCCGACCGCCTGGGAGCTGACGAGGCCGTTCTCGGACAGTTCGCCGACGATCGCCCCGCCGTCGGCGACCGCGCCGCCGTCGGTGTTCTGGGTCAGGCGCACGCCCGCGGCGGCGGCGGTCAGGCCCATGCCGAAGCTGTTGTTCACCGCCTGGGTGGTCATGTTCAGCTCGATCGCCCCGCCCTGGGCGGCCTCTACCTGGCCGACCGAGAGCACGCCCTTGGGGCCGGCGTACTGTTCGGCCACGGTGGTGATGGCCCCGCCCTGCATGCCCGTGTCGACGCTATTGCCGGTGGCGCTGGTAGAGATGACGGTCCGCTCACCCATGGTCCCGGAGACTTCGAGCAGGCTGCGGCCCTGCACCCGGCCGATCACGTGCTGCAGCGAATTGAAGCTGAGGTCGCCGCCGCTGCTGTTGGAGGCCGAGACACCGTTGCCCATGGCCGCGCTGGTGACCGCGATCGTGTCTGA
>CANJOB010000138.1 GCA_947475655.1 Caulobacterales bacterium
AGAGCCGGTGTTCCTCCGCCAAGACCCGCTCGGCCAGCGAGTGGGCGTCATCCCCGGGCAGGATCGGCACGCGCGCCTGGCCCAGGATCGGGCCCTCGTCGACGCCCTCGGTGACCAGGTGCACGGTGCAGCCGGCCTCCAGGTCAGCGGCGTCCAGCGCCCGCCGGTGGGTGTCGAGCCCGGGATGCTTGGGCAGCAGCGAGGGGTGGATATTGATCATCCGCCCTTCCCACGCCCCGACCAGGAAGGGCGTCAGCACCCGCATGTAGCCGGCGAGGGCGACCACCTCGACGCCGGCGGCGCGCAGGGCGGCGTCCAGGGCGCGCTCGTGACCGTCGCGGTCTTTGGGGAAATCGCGCTGGTCGATGGCGGTGGTGTCGACCCCGGCCTCGCGGGCGATCTCCAGCCCCGGCGCGTCGGGCTTGTTGCTCATGACCAGGGCGATCTCGAACGGACAGTCCGCCGCCTTGGCCGCGGCGATCAAGGCCGACATGTTCGAACCGCGGCCGCTGATCAGCACCCCGATGCGCGTCCTGGTCATGCCGCCGCCAGCTGCCCGCAGACGAAGGCGTCTTCGCCGGCGTTGAGCAAGGCGGCCAGCACGGCCTCCGCGTCCGACGCCCCGACGATCAGCAGCAGTCCAAGACCGCAGTTGAAGGTGCGGCGCATCTCTTCTTCGGCCACGCCGCCGGACTTCGCCAGCCAGTCGAACACGGCCGGGCGCGGCCAAGCGTCCCAGTCGAACTTCGCCACGAGGCCCTTCGCCACCGCGCGGGGCGGGTTCTCGATCAGCCCGCCGCCGGTGATGTGGGCGCAGCCTTTCACCCGGCCGGACTGGATCACCGGCAGGACCGATTTCACATAGATGCGGGTCGGGGCCATCAGGGCCTCGCCCAGCGTCTGGCCGTCGGCGAACGGGCAGGGGGCGTCCCACGAGAGGCCGGAATGCTCGACGATGCGGCGCACCAGCGAATAGCCGTTTGAGTGCGGGCCGCTGGAGCCGAGGCCGATCAGGATGTCGCCGGCGCGCTGGGCGTCAAGCCTGGGCAGCACCCCGTCGCGTTCCACGGCTCCGACCGAGAAGCCGGCCAGGTCGTAGTCGCCTTCCGAATACATCCCCGGCATCTCGGCGGTCTCGCCGCCGACCAGGGCGGCGCCGGCCTGGCGGCAGCCCTCGGCTATCCCCGCAACGACGGTGGTGGCGGCGGCCACGTCCAGCTTGCCGGTGGCGAAGTAGTCGAGAAACAGCAGCGGCTCGGCGCCCTGGGCCAGCAGGTCATTGACGCACATGGCGACCAGGTCGATTCCCACCGTGCCGTGCAGGCCGGTCTCGATGGCGACCTTAAGCTTGGTGCCGACACCGTCGGTGGTGGAGACCAGCAGGGGGTCGTCGTAGCCGGCGGCTTTCAGGTCGAACAGGGCGCCGAAACCGCCTAGCCCGCCGTCGGCGCCGGGCCGCCGCGTGGCCTTGGCCAGGGGCTTGATCGCCTCCACCAGGGCCGCGCCCGCGTCGATATCCACCCCCGCCCCGGCGTAGGTGAGGCCGTTGGCCGGCTGGTTCGTCATCTTTTCGCCTTGCAGAGTCGCCTACGCGCGGGGCTATAGCTAGCCGATGACGCCTATTACAACCACCGCCGAACTGGCGGCTTTCTGTGCACAGATCAAAGGCGAGCCTTTTCTCGCGGTCGACACGGAATTCATGCGTGAGACCACCTACTGGCCCAAGCTCTGCCTTATCCAAGCCGCCACCCCTACCGCCCATGCGGTGATCGACCCCTTGGCGGCCAGTATCGACCTGACGCCGTTCCTGGAAATCCTGCGCGACCCGGCGACCTTGATCGTGTTCCACGCCGCCCGCCAGGACGTGGAAATCTTCAACAACCTGGGCGCCATGCCGGCGCGGCTGTTCGACACCCAGGTGGCCGGCATGGCCGCGGGATTCGGCGAGCAGATCGCCTACGACGCCCTCGTGCGGCAGATGCTGCGGATCGAGGTCGACAAGTCGAGCCGCTTCACCGACTGGTCGCGCCGACCGCTGTCGGAAGCCCAACTCGTCTACGCGCTTGGCGACGTCACCCACCTGGCCGCCTTGTTCCCGATGCTGCGTGAGCGGCTGGAGCAGGCCGGGCGCATGGCCTGGGTCGAGGCCGAGATGGCCGCCCTGATCGATCCGTCCAACTACGACGTCTCGCCGGAGAACGCCTGGAAACGGCTCAAGCCCCGCAAGCACGCGCCGCGCTACATGGCGGTGTTCAAGGCCGTGGCCGCCTGGCGCGAGCGCACCGCCCAGCAGCGCGACCAGCCACGCGGGCGAATCCTTAAAGACGACGCGATCGACGAGATCGCCACCCAGACCCCCACAGATGCCGCCGGCCTCGACGCCCTGCGCGGGGTGCCGCGCGGCTTTTCCGGCTCCAAGTTCGGGCCAGAGCTGATCGCCACCGTCCGGGACGCTCTGGCCAGCCCCGAGGCCAGTGCGCCGCCTGCGCCCAAGACCAGCGCCCCCCCGCCGCCGCAATCGGCCGGCGCCGTTGTCGAGCTGTTGAAGGTGCTGCTCAAAGCCCGTTCGGAGGAGGCCGGCGTGGCCTCCAAGCTGATCGCCACCGTCTCGGACCTTGAGAAGATCGCCATCGACGACCGCGCCGACACCCCGGCCCTGACCGGCTGGCGGCTCGACGCCTTCGGCGCCGACGCCCTGAAGCTCAAGCGAGGCGAACTGGCCCTGGTGCTGGACGGCTCGCGCGTGCGGGTGGTCGAGGTCCGCCGGGCGCCCAAACCGGCCTGATCCAAGGAAAAGGCCCCCGGCTAACCGGGGGCCTCTGTCAGCTCATCGCTGAAAATCTAGCATCTAGTCGGCGCCGGGATTGATCGACACCGGGTCGCTGGCCGGGAAGGTTTCCTTCAGCCCGTGGTCGAGCTGCTTGTCGGTGTCGAGTTTGCTCGCCGGCGCCTTGGGGGCGTCATCGTCGCTGACCTCCTCGGGCGCGGGGGATTTCGGTTCGAAGCTGCGGGGTTGCTCAGCCATGTTGGTCTCCGGGTTGTCGCTGGTGCGGTTGTGGGCCGCGAGGGGCTCGAGGTCGATGTCGCGGCCCTCGTCGTCGCGGTCGTCGTTGTCGCTCTGGTCCAGGTTGTCGAAGTCGTCCTCGTCGATGCTGAGGTCGTCGACATTGGCGCCGTCCTCGTCATCGGCGTCGTCGCCTTCCGCCTTTGTGGCGTCATAGACGTCGGGGATGTCGTCGAAATTGGCCATGTCCACGCCGTCCTCGGTGAGATTGGTCTCGTCGAGGGTCTCGGCGCGGTCCTGGGCTTCGTCGTCGCCGGCGTTGAACTGGGGGGTGTCCACATCGGCCATGGGAAAATCTCCTGCGATTTCGGCGGGAAGCGCTTATCCCCACCGTCGCAGAGTCAACCCTTTGGCGACGCTTCAGGTTCCCGGATTGTGCCGGTCTATCTCCGCGGGCAGGGCGGCGGCGACGTCGGCCATCACCGCGTCCCACTGGCCAAAGCCGGGCGGCAGGAACACCCGCGCCTGCGGATACCAGGGATAGTGCTCCGTCCCGAGGCGCGGCCAGGCGCCGGGGGTGGAGACAAACCACACCGGCGCGCCGGCGGCGGCGGCCAGGTTGGTGGTGGCGTTGGCGAAGCCGACGGTCAGGTCCAGGGCGCAGCTCAGGGCGGTGACGTCGTCCAGGTCCTGTTTAAGGTCGATGTCCGGCGGGGTCCAGATTTCGATGCCGGCGTCCCGGGCCGCGGCCAACTCGGCGGCGCAGTCGCCGTACTGCAGGTTGATCAGGCTCAGGCCCGGCGTGCGCAGCACCGGCGCCCACGCGTCGAACGGCGAGAAGTAGCGGTGGCGGGCGCCGTCGAGCTTAAGGCTCTTCCACAGCAGACCGAGCTTGAAGCCGCTCGGAGCGTCTTCCAGCACCCGCTTCCAGTGCGCCACCCGAACCGGGTCGGCGGGCAGGAAGCCGGTGGTTTCGGGGAAACTTTCCAGCGTCGGCCGCAGGTCGATCAGCAAGGACGCCATCGGGGCCCAGAAGTCGATCTGGGCCATGTCGACGAACGGCGCGGCGCGGCGGGTGCGGTTCTCAATCGTTCCGGTGACGTGGGCGCCGACCAGCGCCTGCGGGAAGGCGCGCTTGAACAGGCCTGCCAGCCGGGTCTCCACCGCGATGGTCAGCCTGCCGTCCGGCCCGATCCGCTCGATCAGTTCGGGGATGATGTTGGCGAACAGCACCTCGTCGCCCAGCCCCTGTTCGCCCATCAGCAGCAGGCGCTTGCCGGCCAGGTCCATTCCGGCCTCCCAGCGGGGGCGGTCGATCAGGAAATGGGTCGAGGCGGCGAATTTCGGATCCAGCCGCGCCTCGTAGTCGCGCCAGCCCTGGGCGATCTCGCCGTGAGCGATCTGGATGGTGGAGCGCGCCATCATCATCATCGCCCGCTCGTCGGCGGCGGTGGTTCTGGCGAGGGCCGCGTCGCAGTCGGCCAGGGCCTCGGTGAGGTCGCCCAGCGCCAGGCGCGAGTTGCCGCGGTTGTAGCGCGCCTTGACGAAGGCAGGGTCGAGCCGCAGGGCCTCGTCGAAAAAGGCCTGGGCCCCGGCCGGGTCGCCCTGTTCGGCCAGGACGGTGCCGAGCGTGTTCCACAGCATCGGGTTGTGGGGATGGCGCTCGATAGCCGGGCGCAGCACATTGACCGCCTCGTCGAACCGGCCCTGGTCGCGCACGGCGCATGCCAGGTTGTTGGCGGCCTCATGGCTGCCGGGATAGCGGGCCAGGTAGTGGCGGAACAGCTTCTCGGCCACCGGCTTCATGTTCAGGCGGTAGGCCAGGCGGCCCAGGTCGTTGGCGATCTCGGCCTGGTCGGGCATCAGCTTGAGGGCGGTCTCATAGGCCCGCAGCGCATTGGCCAGGTCGCCGGCGGCGTCCCGTCCGACGGCCAGGAGGTACCAGCCCAGACCACTGCGCTCGTCGATCTCAAGCGCCTGCATGGCCAGAGCGGCGCCGGCCGCGCCGTCGCCGCGTTTGAGCGCCGTGACCGCTTGTCGCAGCAGGGGTTCGACCTGGCGGGCTTTCAGCTCGCCCACCGCCCGCTCCAGCCGGGCCAGGGCGGCGCTGGACGAGGCCGATCCGAGCAGGGGCCCGCTCGTCTCGGAGGGCGCCGGGGCAGGAGCGGATTTGCGCGCGGTGGAGGCCATGCAGCCGGTGTGCGCCAACGTGCTTAACCAAGTCTGAAAACCCGGAACGGGGAATCGAGGCCCGGCCGGCGCGCGACTGAAAGGCGTCGTTAACGGCTGCACCCTAACGTTGCAGTGTCGGGGGCTTCTAGAACCGGAAGCGAGACGACTGTGTTAGGGTGCGCGGACGTGCGTCCTGGCCACCGAAGGATTTGTGATTCTTGCCCCTGAAGCTCTCCCTCAAGCCCGGCGAACGGTTCGTGCTGAATGGCGCGGTCGTCCAGAACGGCGATCGGCGCGGCGTGCTGATTCTCCAGAACAAGGCGTCCGTCCTGCGCGAGAAGGACATCATGCAGGAGGAGGAGGTCACCTCTCCCGCCCGCCGGATCTATTTCCCGGTGATGATGATGTACCTGGATGAGGCCGGGGCCGAGAAATACCATGAGGAGTTCGTGCGGCGCCTGAGCGAGTTCATGGGGGTGATCCAGAACCCCGACGTGCTCAGCGAATGTGTCGCCATCTCCCGGCACACCATGGCGCGCGAGTACTACAAGGCGCTGATGCTCAGCCGCAAACTGATCGACTACGAAGACGCGAGGCTCGGCAATGCCGGTTAAGGCTTATCAACAGGCAAGCGCCCGCAGCGAGAACCCGCGCGAGGCGGAGTACCGCCTGTTCGGCCAGGTGACGCGCGCCCTGATGGTCGCGGAACAGGCCCCCAAGGAAGACCTGCGTGTGCGGGTCGACGCCCTCGACTGGAACCGCCGGCTGTGGACCGCCCTGGCCACCGACTGCGCCGACGCCGCCAACGGCCTGCCCCAGCCCGTGCGGGCGCAGATCATCTCGCTCAGCCTGTGGGTCAACCGGCACACCAGCGCCGTAATCCGCAAGCGCGAGGAAATCGGCCCGCTGGTGGATATCAACCGCATCATCATGCAGGGCCTGGCCGCCCGCGAAGCCGCCTAGGCCGCCCATAAGGCCAAGCTTGCTCGGCAAGGTCTGCCGGGCGGCAAATCCGCATGGCGCGTGATCTGCAGGCCTAAACACCCGCGACAAAATACACCATAAAAGTCAGTGACTTAAAGTCGCGCCGATCGCCTGCGGCTTGCGAAGTGATGGGCTGGACAAGAACGTCCGCCCGGCAAAAGCCGATCAACCGACCAGAATGGAAGGGACCCGGATGCTTAGCAATTCGGTCAACACAAACGTGGGCGCCATGGTGGCGCTCCAAAACCTGAATGCGACGAACCAGAGCTTGTCGCAGACTCAGAACCGTATTTCGACCGGACTGAAAGTCGGGTCGGCCAAGGACAATGGCGCCACTTGGGCCATCGCTCAGGGCCAAAGAGCCCAGTCGACGTCGCTCAACGCCGTGAAGGACTCGCTTGCTCGCGGGTCCAGCACGATCGATGTGGCGCTGGCGGCCGGGGAATCGGTTTCTGATCTGCTGAGCCAGATGAAGGAGAAGGCACTAGCCGCTTCGGAAGCGACCCTCGACAGCTCCAGCCGGGATGCCCTCAATGAGGACTTCAAGGCGCTGCGCGATCAGATCTCCAAGGCCGTGGAAAACGCCGAGTTCAACGGGACCAACCTGCTGGACGGCTCGACCACTTCCGTAGGCGCTCTGGCCAACGCGAACGGCACCTCGACCCTGACGGTGATGGCGGAGGATCTAACCCTCGGCGGCAGCGTGGTCACAGTGGCCTCCACGGATTCGATTGGCACGGCCACAGCGGCCTCGGCCATGATGACCACCGTGCAGGACTCCATCGACGCGGTGAGCGCGTCCCTGGCCCGTCTGGGCACGGCGTCCAAGTCTTACGCCATGCACCAGAGTTTCGTGTCCAAACTTCAGGACGCGATCGACGCCGGGGTGGGCAATCTCGTCGATGCGGATCTGGCCAAGGAAAGCGCCAAGTTCCAGGCGCTGCAGACGAAGCAGCAGCTGGGCGTCCAGGCTCTCTCCATCGCCAACCAGACCCCGCAGTCGATCCTGTCTCTGTTCCGGTAGTCGCATCGCCGGGTGGGCTCGAAAGAGTCCACCCGGCAGCCCTTTCGCCCCCGGCGACTGGGTCGTTTTTGCGTCGGCAAATTCTGCCGACCGCCTCGTTCCCCGGCAGGAACTGCCCAGCGGAACCAGCCTAAACAGACCATTAATACAATAAAAACAGTGAGATAGACGAGGCCGCACAACCGAGGCGGCTGGCCCGGAGTTTGCTTGCCTTACCCCCTGAGCAAAACGCTCCCGGTAGTCAAAACGACGCCGGATACCTTGAAAAGGAAACCGTCATGGCGCTGAACAGCGTTAATACGAACGTCGGCGCGCTCATCGCGCTGCAGAACCTCAACACCACCAACAACGAGCTCAACACCGTCCAGAACCGGATCAACACCGGTCTGAAGGTCGGCTCGGCCAAGGACAACGGCGCTACCTGGGCTATCGCCCAAGGCCAGCGCGCCACCTCCACCTCGCTGAACGCCGTGAAGGACTCGCTGCAACGCAGCCAGTCGACGATCGACGTCGCCATCGCCGGCGGCGAATCGGTTTCCGAGCTGCTCATCCAGATGAAGGAAAAGGCGCTCGCCGCTTCCGAGGCAACCCTGGACAGCGCCAGCCGCGACGCCCTCAACGAGGACTTCAAATCCCTGCGCGACCAGATTGGCAAGGCGGTCGACAACGCCGAGTTCAACGGCTCCAACATGATCAAGGCGTCGGGTGACACCCTGGCGGCCCTGGCCAACGCCAACGGCTCGTCGTCAATCACGGTCGCGGCTCAGGACCTTTCCCTGGGCGGCGGCAACGTCACCGTCGCCACCACCGACTCGATCGGCACGGCCAGCGCCGCGGCGACGATGATCGACACCCTGCAGACCTCCATCGACAACGTGTCGGCCGCCCTGGCTAACCTGGGCACCGGCTCCAAGTCGCTGCAGAGCCACCTGACCTTCATCGGCAAGCTGCAAGAC
>CANJOB010000139.1 GCA_947475655.1 Caulobacterales bacterium
CAACGGCGAGATGCACTACCTGTGGCGGGCCGTGGATCACGAGGGCGAAGTGCTGGAATCGTTCGTCACCAAGACGCGCGATAAGGCGGCAGCGCTGAAATTCATCAGGAAAGCCATGAAACGGCATGGCAATCCCCGCGCCATAGTCACCGACCGGCTGCGCTCCTATGGCGCTGCCATGCGGGAAATCGGCAACGCCGATCGCCATGAGACCGGTCGCCGCCTAAACAACCGGGCGGAGAATTCACATTTGCCGTTCCGCCGACGAGAACGCGCGATGCTGAGGTTTCGACAGATGAAGACATTGCAGAAGTTCAGCGCCGTGCACGCCGCGTTTCACAACCACTCACATGGGGAATCTCGGGTCAAGACCCGGTCAATCAGCTGACGGCATGGGGCGCCTTTCCTAAGTTGAGGGATCCTGGTCTGAGCCTTTTGCGATGACGCGGTCCGTCGCCAGACCGTTCAAACTCACATCCGGTCGCCGGTCTCGCCGGCTGCACCAACTTCCCGCTTTCGGCGGTGAGGCTCAGGAGAACGGGGCCACTCTTCAACACGGCTGGGATGCCCAGCCAAATGGTTGTCCGGTCCGTTCACCTGGATCCGGCGGAGCTGATCAGGCGCCGCGGATTGGGAGATTATTGAGCTGATCTAGACCGTGACGACCGCGCCGTCCGGCACGAGGCCCGTGGTGACAAACTTCCAAAGTGCGACCAGAAGCTTGCGCGCCAGCGCCACGATCAGGACGCGTCGATTTCGGCCGCCCGCAGCTGCCGCTCGCCCTTGGAACCACAACGTCAACGCCGAGGTCGGCTGGTGTCGCAACCACAACCAGCTGAGCTGGATCATGGTCGTCCTGACCCGAGCATTTCCGGCCTTCGAGACCCCCTGCTCCCGTGCGACGGCTCCACTTTGCCACGGCGTCGGCGCTAAGCCTGCATACGAGGCCAACTGTCGGCGATTGTCGAAATGCCGATACAGCCCCTCCGACCAGAGAACTGCAGCGAACTCCTGACCCACGCCCCTTAACCTCTGAAGCGTAGCGGGCGCTGATCGCGACACCGCCGCCTCCGACACAAGCATCTCGTTGCGCTGAGCCTCTACCGCCCGGATATGTTCGAGAAGTTGCTCCAAGCGATCGAGTTCACGGCAGATCCGTTGTTTCAGATGACCTGGCAGAGGTCGACCGTCGCCGGTTCTGAGGGCCTCGAGCCTGTCGCGCCGATCTCGCCTAAGCGGCTCGTAGTTCGTAACGCCCTGCGCAAAAAGCAGCCCCTTGATCCGGTTGACGTGCTCGATACGCTCGGCCGTAAGTGATCGGCGTTCGCGGCAGATCTGCCGCCGGTCCTCTTCTTCTGGGGTAGGTGGCCTCACCATGGCGCAGACCCGAGGCTCGCCACGCTTGTAAGCCAGCAACGCGCGGACCAGAGCTTCACCGTCGATGCTGTCGGTCTTTGCCCGCCGGCGACGTCGGGAGGTCGCGATCGAGGCCGGATCCACGACGTGGCTTTCGAGGCCCTGGTTCTGCAGCGCTCGGTGAATCCAGAAGGCGTCCAGGCCAGCCTCGTGGATCACAACCACCGGATATGACCGACCTAACCGCGCGGTGCACTTGGCCTTTAGATGAGCGAACAGGGCCAGAAGGGCGGTGACATCGCCGGCGGGCGTCTGGCGCCGGGACATTCTTTCTCCGCTGCCCGGCGACAGAGAGGTGACCAGCCAGCTCGATAGGCTGAGTTCGAGTGACACGAAAATCGCACTGAGGTCGTTGCGGACAACGGTCGATGGGGTTGGGATGGCGATCGAGGACATGTGCGTCTCCAGGGTGAAGTTGCGACACCACCCTGCCGGGCGGATCGCGATATCCCCATGGGATCTTCAACCAGGAACGCCACCTCGTCAGCCGGGAGACCTACAAACTAAGACGGTCAGTCGCCCTGGCTGAATGGCGTTCGGTCTTGGCCTGACGCCTGAATCGCCCTGCCCTAGCTGCGACTACCGGAGACAAGTTGACCTTAGTCTGACTGCACCCGCCCAGACGTTCGGCATCCAATACACCCTGTGGTTCGCCATGGGTGGCCAGCTGCTGGGCATCGTCGTCAGCCTGTTCTTCCGGGAGACAGCGCCCCGCTTCGTCAGAATCGAGAACTCAAAAAAACGACGCCGGAGCGGACTCCGGCGTCGAAACAGATCTGACGATCGACAATTTCGGGGGCGACCTAGCCCCGGCTGTAGGGGTTGTCCTTCGGATAGCCGGTCGGTTCGCAAAGCGGCGGTTCGCCGTTGGTCTGCGGCGGGCCGGTGTAGAGCACCTTGACCATGGTGTCGTAGGTGTAGGGCTCGACCAGAACGTCCGGATCGTCCACCGTCCAGTTGTAATAGAGCAGGTTGCCCTGACGCCAGAAGCGCTCGGTGACCGTCATCAAGTTGGTGTGAAAATAGCCCTGGAACTGCAGCCAGGAGATGTCGTTGAAGCCGACCGATTCCACCACCAGGGTATCGCCTTCCCAGCGGCCCAACGGGATGCCGAGGTAGGTTTCCTGGTCCAGGTCCGCCGGATTGCGCGTGCGGCCATCAACCGGGACGACGCGGTAGTTGTCGCCGTAGAAGAGGATGACCTCCTTATCCGACTGCACGATGCGGTTGGGCGGGCCCTGACGCGGCGTGCCCGTGAAGGCGCAATTATAGGCGGGGTCGGCGTCGATGATGCTGAAATCCAGCTCGCGCACCTTCGACCACAGTTCCGGCTTGTAGTGCGGCTTGTTCCATCCCGATCCGCGCTGGGCGACCATCTGGTCGGATTCCGTCGTGCCCGGATGACGCTGTTGCGCTGGCGGCATACGCGAGCGCGGCAGGCCCGGCCAGGCGCCGGTGAGGTCGGGCTTGCCGTCCGCGCGGCGCGGCGTCGGCAAGTCGGATTTCGTCACCAGCGCCAGGGCGGTCCCCGGCGCGATCCGCTTCGACGGCGGCTTGTAATCCGCCTGGGCGTGGGCCGCGCCCGCCCCCAGGATCGTCGAGGCCGCCAAGGCTAGGACAAGGCGGAATCCAACAGATCTATTCACATCGAATCCTTTTTCAAAGCGGATCAGCTCCAGCCGCGCGCAGGCGGCTAGAGCTTAACGATCTGGAATTTCTTGCCGTTGATGACGAGGGCGCTGAGGAAGCCGGTGTTCGATCCGTCACGCGCCGGGCTGTAGACGAAGCCGTACTGACGCCCGACCTTGATGTCCTGCTTCACCTGGATGCCGACGCGGCGCAGGGCGTTGTTGCCCAGGGCCTCAAATTGGTACGTGGTCTGGACCTTGGTCTGCGGGTTGACGACCGTGGCTTTCCATTGGGCGTGCGGAGCGATGTCGCGCAGTTCGATCAGGGTGCCCGTGACTTCAAACTCCTTGGAGTTGTCGTACTGGGCGTTGGCGTTGTGATGCGCCACCGCTGGCGCGGCGAGCAACGCGACCGCGACGGCCGTCATAGAAATCCAAGCTGACTTTTTCATCGGCGTTCCTTCGTGACCGGGATCGGGGAGATGTGTCCCGGATAGCTAATAGATGGGCGTCCCTAGTGGCTAATTCGAGGCCTTTGGCGGGGGGAAAAGTACGTAAGGGTTCGAGAAGAAACCGACGATCTCGAAGTCGCCCCAAGGCCTGCCGTTCTTTGTCCAGGTGATCTTGCTGGGGAAGGTGACGTGATAGAACGGCTCCCATTCGATCTTCATCTGATCGGGCGTCGCCTGATAGTTGGCGAAGGTGGCGCCGTAGGTGTTGCGCCCATCCCTGACGGTGACGGAAACGGGGAAATTCTTGTCGTCCAGGGTCGTGGCGACCTCGATGCCATCGTAGGGCGACTTGCCGGTCAGAACCGTGCGGCCGCCGACGTTGGAGACGACCAGGTGGCCCTCGGCTTCGAGTGCGGTCCAGATCGCGCCAAACGGCGTGAGCTTCAACATGATCATCAGTTCGCGGTCGCTCGCGCGGGCGGGCCTTAGCCCCATGCCCTCGCTGGTTTCGGTCCAGGAGACGCCGTCGTTGAAGACGCGGATGCTTAGCGGACGTCCGGGCCGCTGCACCATCAGGCGGGCCGCCGGCAGGCCGTAGTGGCCCTGGAAGTCGAGGCTCTCCACCGGCTCCATCCGCGTGGTGTCCGCGAACGAGCCCTTGGCCTTGAACGACAGGGTGGTGATGTTCTTGACCGTCAGCGGCGAGGGGAAGAAGCCGTTGACCCGCGCCATGCCGATGGCGTCGGCGGCGGCGAGCACTTCCTTGCCGTTGCAAGGGCTGACCGACTCGATCGCCGCAGGCCCGTCGACATTGCGAAGGACGAAAGAAAAGTCCGGCGGGGCGTAACCGCTGGGAGGACAGGCCGGCGGGGCCGTGGGCGGCGGGGGTCCAACCTGCGGCACGATCTGCGCCTGCGCCGCTCTGGCCAGGAACAGGCCGCAGATGAGCGCCGCGACTTTGCTGGCCGTTGTGTTTCGATCCGACAAGGCAGGTTCCCTCGACTAATGACGCGTTTTCTTAGGCACGACTTCTAGGCGTAGATCACGGCCAATTTCAGGCAGCCTAACAAGCGATTGGTTTGCTCGCTAGCCAGCATAAGATAAATTAAACAAGCGATTGTTTGTATGCGCGAGAACTATCGAAACGAAAATCACATTCTCGTTTCGAGAACTAAACTGTATGGCCGTTCTGGCAAGCCTGATTCGCAACCCGCCAACCGCCGGGCTCCAGCCTGAAGCCCGGCCGTCGCCGGCCCCTAGTACTGGAACCGCACGCCCATCTTGAAGTAGCGGCCAATTGGATCGTAGGGCGAGTAACCGCCCGACCCGCCGGTGCCCATGCTCTGCAGCGTTCCGTAGGAGCCGCCGGGCGGGTTCTTGTCCATCAGGTTGTCGATGATGCCGTAGGCTTCCACCCGCCGGCCCTCTTCCTCGATGATCCGGTAGTTCACGCCCACGTTCCAATAGGCCATGGACGGGAAGACGTTCTTGTTGATGCTGGTGGACAGGGCCGGATTGTAGCGCGGGTCGTCCGGGCCGATGAAGTTGATGTTGTACTTCATCTTGCTGTTGGTCTTGACCTGCACATAGGCGCTGAAGCGGTCCAGGTCATAGGCGATGTTGAAGGTCCAGCGGTCCTTGGGCAGGTAGCCGGCGAGATCGCCAAGCGAGACCCCGGTGGCGTCGAAGGTCTCCAGCTGCCTCAGGTGCGTGCCCATGGCGTTCAGCGTGAAGCGCCCGGGCACAAGGGTGTCCACCGGCAGGCGGTATTCGATATCGAAGTCATAGCCGGACGTCTTCTGCCTGTTGAGATTCAGCAGCGCCGAGGTGACGTGGGCGAAGCCCAACGGGCTGTTGTCGAAGCTGATGTACTTGGCGTATTCTTGGTTGCCCTGTAGGTAGTATCGGGCCAGCACCTGCGCCGCCGGCACGGTGGCGATCACTCCGGCGTTCTCGATCTTGTAGACGTCGACCGCGGCGCGGAAGCCTGTGAGGAACCCGCTCGGCTGAAGCACCACGCCGGCCGTCCAGGTCTTGGCCTTCTCGGGCTTCAGGTTCGGGTTGGGGCTGTTCTGGTTAGCCTGCAGCGCGCTCACCCCCGTGGCCGGGTTGGTCACATTGCCGTAGCTGAAGCTCGGCAGATACAGTTCGGGAATGTTCGGCGCGCGGATATCGCGCGAGCGTGTCGCCCGCAGACGCACATAGTCGTTGATGTCCCAGGTGGCGCCCAACTTCCAGGTCGTCACCGCGCCCGATGGATCGTAGTCCGTCCAGCGCACCGCGCCGTTCAGGTCGAGCGCCTTGGCGATAGCCACGTCGCGCAGGATCGGCACCCCGGCTTCGCCGTAGAGTTCAGTCGCCGAGGTCTTGCCGCCGCCGGAGATCGGGTTATAGGCGAAGAAGGCTTGAGCCCGGGTGAGCACCTCCTGCGGCACGGTGAAATCCATCTTGTCGCGGCGGTAGGATCCGCCGAAGGCCACCGACACCGGCCCGGCCCAGATGTCGAACGGCGAACCGGCGACGTTGAACTCGGCCGACTGACGCTCGAAATCGGTGAAGGTGATCTCGGTCGGGTTTGTGTAGGCCTTCGCGGCCGGCGATTGGACGCCGACGCCGAAGATGTTGGTCGGCGCGCAGCCGGGCTGGATCGTCGCGATCTGCGGCGCGGTCATCAGGCCGGCGTTCGGGTTGGTGGCGATGGGGCCGCAGACGATGTTGCCGGACGCGTCCCGAACCGCGTGGATCGAGGCGTAGAAATTATTGACGAGGACCATGTTGTCGACCTCGTAGCGGAGGTTCGACTTGCCGCTGGCCAGGGTCACGTCCCACTTCCAGTCGCCGAAGATGGATCCCCGCGCGCCGACTTGCTCCTGGTGCATCCAGTTGCGGTTATGCGTGTTGTACGGCTCGTCGACCATGCCCGAGAGCCGGAGCTGGGTGATGCCCCCGGCCGCCATCTGGGAGGCCACGGCCGCCGGAATATAGGGGTTCCCCGCGTTGATGATCATCGCATTGGCGTTGCGCGTGAAATAGCTGCCGGTCGATTCCACCTGGAACCGGCCATAGTGGACCTGGGCCCACAGGGTCGTATTGGGCGTGACGTCGTAGGCGGCGCGGGCCAGGACGTTCCGCCGCTTGCCGCCCTGCTGCATGATCAGGCCGCCGGCGGTGCTGTAGCCGTAGGTCGAGCCGTTGGCGGGCGCGACCTGCTGGGTCGTGCCGACGAAGGTCCCGAACCGGAACGGCGCCGGATTGCCGGAGGCGTCGAAGGTCAGGTTGCCCACCGGGCACGCGGCGCCGGCCAGCACCACGCCGGCGCGGACGCAGCTGGTGATCAGGCTGCCGGGCGGCAGGATATATTCGACTCTCTCCGCGATGACATTGCCGGGCGTGCCGGCCGGTCGACTGGCGGGTAGCGGCACGAAGCCCGGCTCCTTGCGGCCCCAGGCGCGGCCGTACATGGTCGGCGACGGATCGCGCTCGGAAAATTCCCCGCCGATCATGAACCGGCCCTTGTCGCCGGCGAAGTCTGTCCCGTAGCCCAGGTTGACCGCGAACTGCCGGGTATCGTTGTGGCCCGAGATTCCGTAGAGGGCGTTACCCACCAGGCCGTTGATCCGGTCCTTCAGCACGAAGTTGACCACGCCCGCGATGGCGTCCGAGCCGTAGGCCGCCGAGGCCCCACCGGTCACCACTTCGGTCCGCGCCACCAGCGAGGTCGGGATGGTGTTGGTGTCGAAACTGCCATCGGTGTTGGTCGGCACCGGACGCTGGCCGTCGAGCAGGACCAGGGTGCTAGTGCGGCCGAGCGCGCGAAGATCGAACAACGACTGGCCGGGCGCCAGGGATCCGGAAACGCCCTGGGTGGCGCTCACGGGGCGGAAGGCCGGAATGTCCTGCACCGCGTCTGACAGGTTGACGGCGCCGCGGGCTTCCAGCTGCGCGCTGCCCATCACCGAAACGGGCGTGGGGGCGTTGAAGCCGGTGGCCAGGCGGGAGCCCGTGACCACCACCTCCTGCACCGCGGCGCCCTCCGTCTGGGCCGCGGCTCCTGAAGCGATCATCGTCGCAACGCCGGAAGCGCCAAGCAGCAGAGCGGCGCGCCGAACAAACTTACCCCGTTGGTTCACTAGTCATCCCCCTAATTGTTGTTGGCCACATTGAAGCTCCAGCGGATACCAGGCTTCGGGCGTTGAAAGACGCGAAACGAAAACGTCATTCTTATTTGGTTTTGATTAGCTAGAGGGTCCGACGGTTCTGGCAAGGTCGTTTTTGCGCGTCGCGACTGCAAAAATGCAGGGCCCCGCCCGGCAGAGTCCCCCTACGTGACGCATGAATTATTCGTAGACGGGGTTTTCCTTCGGTCGCGGAGAAATATTTACCCCGGATCGATGAGCGCGCGTCCCAATTATTTCGCGGTCCTTCGCCCATGCCGGTCGCGCAGGGTCTTCTTGTCGATCTTGCCCGTGGCGGTCATCGGCACAACGTCGAAAACAACATCGTCCGGCGTCCACCATTTAAC
>CANJOB010000140.1 GCA_947475655.1 Caulobacterales bacterium
GACCATGCTGGGCCTCAAGGGCCAGCCGAAGTTCGAGGACGGCAAGCTGCAGCCGATCTACGGCCACGGGGTGCGCGCCATGTCGATCGGGCTGATGATGGCCGACGACCAGGCGGCGGTCTGGCGCGGGCCGATGGCGTCCTCCGCCGTGCGTCAGCTGGCGCAGGACGTGGCCTGGGGCTCGGAGGCGCAGCCGCTGGACGTGCTGGTGCTCGACCTGCCGCCGGGCACCGGCGATATCCAGCTGACCATCGTGCAGAAGCTGAAGCTCGACGGGGTGGTGGTGGTATCGACCCCGCAGGAGATCGCCCTGATCGACGCCCGCCGCGCCGTGGGCATGTTCCAGCGCACCGCCGCGCCCATATTGGGCCTGATCGAGAACATGGCCTTCTTCGCCGACCCGGCCACGGGGGCGCCGATCCACATCTTCGGCAAGGGCGGGGCGCGTGCCGAGGCTTCGAGGCTGGGCGTACCGCTGCTGGCCGAGGTGCCGATCGACATCGCCATGCGCGAAGGGGCCGACCAGGGCCGCCCGGCCGCCGAAGATTCCCCCGCCGGGATCGCCCTGACCGGGGCGGCGGCGCAGGTGAAGGCCCTGCTTGGGCTTTAGGCGGCGGCCATGGGCCTGAACGCCGTTAACGCATAGCCCTTGCCATCGCCGGCTAAAGCGGTGTCACTAAAGCTTCTCGGGGCTTTTGGGGCGTAACCACATGCATCTGGCCAACTTTCAGAGCCTGCTGGGCATCGCGCTGATCCTGGCCGCCTGCTGGGCCTTCTCGGAGAACCGCAGCGCCTTCCCCTGGAAGATGGCCATCGGCGCGATCCTGACGCAGATCGTCCTGGTCGTGGCCCTGTTCGGCGTGCCGCTGATCCGCTCCGGCGTCGCCGGGGTCGGGGTGGCCATCGACGGGCTTTCCATGTCGACCCAGGCCGGCGTCGCCTTCGTGTTCGGCTTCCTGGCCGGGACGCCCGGCCAGCCCTATCCCCTGACCAACCCCGGGGCCCTGTTCGTGTTCGGCTTCCGCGTGCTGCCGATCATCCTGGTGGTCTGCGCCCTGGCGGCGCTGCTCTGGCACTGGAAAATCCTCAAATGGATCACCCAGGGCTTCGGCGTCGTGTTCCAGCGCACCATGGGCCTGCGCGGCCCCACCGCCCTGGCCGTGGCCGCCACGGTGTTCATGGGCCAGGTGGAAGGGCCCATCGTCATCCGCGCCTATCTGGAGAAGCTGAGCCGGTCGGAGCTCTTCATGCTGATCGCCGTCGGCATGGCCTGCGTCAGTGGTTCGACCATGGTGGCCTACGCCACCATCCTGCGCGACGTCCTGCCCAACGCCGCCGCCCACGTGTTGACGGCCTCGATCATCTCGGCCCCGGCGGGCGTGCTGCTGGCGCGGGTGCTGATCCCCCGCAATCCCCTGACCGAGACCGCCGAGGATGTGGCCGGGACCGAGAAGGAAAAGGCCTACGACAGCTCGATCGACGCCATCATCAAGGGCACCGGCGACGGGCTGCAGATCGTGCTCAACGTCGGCGCGACCCTGATCGTGTTCGTGGCCCTGGTGGCCATCGTCAACGCCATCCTCGGCGTGATCCCGCCCATCGGCGGCGCCCCGGTCAGCGTCGAGCGCATCCTTGGCTACATCTTCGCCCCCGTGGCCTGGTGCCTCGGCATCGCCTGGAACGAAGCGCTGCGGGCGGGCGAGCTGCTGGGCGTCAAGCTGGTGCTGACTGAGTTCACCGCCTTCATCCGCCTAGGCGCGATTCCCGTGGAAGAGCTTTCCGAGCGCACGCGGATCATCATGACCTACGCCCTGTGCGGCTTCGCCAACATCGCCTCGATCGGCATCAATGTGGCCGGCTATTCGGTGCTGGCGCCCGACCGACGGGCCGAGGTGATCTCGCTGGCGACCAAGGCCATGCTGTGCGGCTTCTTCGCCACCTGCATGACGGCGGCGGTGGTCGGCGCCATGCCGGACGCGCTGTTCAACCTGGGATAGGTCAGGGACAAGGCACGAAGGCTTTGCGCACCAGGCCTTCCGCCTCGCGCACCATGTCCTGGAACTGCAGGCGCTTGGCGTAGGCGAAGGTGGTGATCAGGCGGTAGCGGCCGCCGTCCATCACGGTGTCGACATCGCACCAGGCCTTCTTCTCGCCCTCCGACATGTCGCAGGTCAGGATCGTCTTGGCCGCGTCATTGACGAGGAAGTAGCGCTCGGTTCCGCCGGTGAAGCCCTCGAACACCAGCGCGCCGTTGCGTTCGGTGTGACGCGAGCCCTCGCCAGCGCGCAGGCCGTCGCGCAGGTTGTCCTGATAGGTGCGCGCACCCGGGGCGAAGGCCGGGATGTTGGCGGTGTCGCGGAAACGGGCCGAGATCAGGCCGCCGTTCTTGTCGGCCATGAACGGCAGGGGGTTGGCGGGCAGGGCGATGGCGACCAGGGCGGTGGTGGTCATGGCATCGTCGATGTCGAGCTTCTGGGCGTAGAGCTCAGTTCCTTTGGGCAGGTTGACCGTGCCGACGCAGGCACCGCCGACCAGCTTGCGCGGGGTTTCGATCAGGACGCCGTCGGGCTTCTCGGCCTGGGCGCAGGCGGTCAGCATTCCGGCGGCCGCGACAGCCAGCAAAGTCAGACGCATCGAACTTCCTCCCTATCGGCCGATCGTCCGCCGCAGAAACGCCAGCGCGCGCTGCAGATGCGCGGGCGCGTAGAATTCGGGACCGCCGTGACGCGCGCCGCGGACGACATCCAAGTCGACGTCGAGCCCGAGCTTCCTGTACGCGGCGTCGAGCTCGCGGGACTGGTCGATGGGCATCTGCGGATCCTGGTCGCCGTGCAGCAGCAACAGCGGCGGATCGTTGCGGTCGACGTGCAGCACCGGGCTGGCGAGGCGGGCGAGTTCGGGGACGGCATCCGGCTGGCCGCCGAGCAGCCGGTCGAGCGCGGGCTTGCGTACGCTCAGGCCGTACGGCGTCGATTGCGCCAGGATCGTCGTCAGGTTCGAGGCGCCGTAGTAGTCGAGGATTGCCTGCACATCGGAGGACTGGCCGAGATTGCCGCCGACATTTCCTTCGAGCGCCTTATTTCCGTTGGTGACGCCCACCAGGGCGGCGAGGTGGCCGCCCGATGACGCGCCGCTGATGGCGATGCGCTGCGGCGCGTAGCCGTACTTGGCCGAATTCGCGCGCAGGAAGCGGATGGCCCCCTTGATGTCGTGCACCTGCGCCGGAAACCGCGCCTGCGTCGTTTGCCGGAAATCGACGCTGGCGAAGGCGAAGCCCTGGTTCAGCAGCGCCTCCGGATAGCCCGACTTGTCGCCGCTGGACCACGCTCCCCCGTGCACCCAGACGATCAGCGGCGGCGCGGTCACATTGGCCGGCAGGTACAGGTCGAGCGCGAGGTCGATGCCGTCGACGCGGGCGTAGACGATGTCCTTGATCTCGCGCGCGGGCGCCGCGTGAGCGGCTGCGCCAAGACCCAAGGCCGCCGCCATGACGACGAACATCATCGCACGCATAGGATACGGCCCCCCAACCGGTAGTCGCTAGCCGAACAGCGTCTTCGCCGTTTCCGCCGCCAGCTTGCCCTGGAAACGCTTCCCGGCCAACTCGATATGGCCATGACTGGAATAGTAGAGGACAAGCACCCTAGGCATGGCCGTGTTCCTGTTTCGGAACCGGCCGATAACGCATCAGCTACTGTTACGGTTCAGATGACCCAGCCCGCCGAAGCCATGATCCTCGACCTGCTGTCCAAGCTTCCGCCCGGCAAGTCTATCGGCCCGGAGGAGGTGGCCCGCGCCATGGACAGCGACGCCTGGCATCGCGCCCTGCCGCGGGTGAAGGAGGCGGCCAAAGGCATGGCCCGCGCCGGGGCCCTGGTGATCCTGCGCCACAACAAGCCGGCCGACCCCGACAGATTCAAGGGTGTGTGGCGGATGCGGCTTCCCTAAAAAGGTATCATGCCGCTCGACGCCCTGCTGCAAGAGATCGCCGCCTGCCGCGCCTGCGCCGGCGAACTGCCGCATGAGCCCCGGCCGGTGACCATGGTCGGCCGCTCCACGCGCCTGCTGATCTGCGGCCAGGCCCCGGGCCGCCGGGTGCACGAGAGCGGGGTCCCCTTCACCGACCCGTCCGGCGACCGGCTGCGGCGGTGGATGGGGGTGAACTCCGAGACCTTCTACGGCGACCGGCGCATCGGCGTGGCGGCCATGGCCTTCTGCTTTCCCGGCGCCAACCCCAAGGGCGGCGACTACCCGCCGCCGCCACGCTGCGCCCGGCTGTGGCGGCCGCGCCTGCTGGCGGCCCTGCCCGGAGTGGAGCTGACCCTGCTGGTCGGCGGCTACGCCCAGGTCTGGGCCCTGGGGGACCGGGTCAAGGCCAACATGACCGAGACGGTTCGGGCCTGGCGCGACTACGAGGCGCAGGGCTTGCTGCCCATGCCGCACCCGTCCTGGCGCAACACCGCTTGGTTGCGCCGCAACCCCTGGTTCGAGGACGAGGTGGTTCCCCATCTGCGTTCACGCGTTCACCAGCTGTTGTCGCCATGAACCGCCGCCGCCTCCTCACCCTGACCGCCAGCGCCGCCGCCCTGGCCGCCTGCGCGCCGGTGATCCAGCAGGCGGGCCTGCCGGACGGCGCCTTCGCCGGCCCGCGCCTGGAGGATGACGTCTTCGTCAGCTTCGATGGAGCGCGGCTGGGCCTGCAGCGCTGGATGCCGGAAGGTGAACCGTGGGCGGTGGTGATCGGCCTGCACGGCATGAACGACTATTCCCAGGCCTTCCACCTGGCGGGCGCCTGGTGGGCCAAACAGGGCATCGCCACCTACGCTTACGACCAGCGCGGTTTTGGCCGTTCACCCCAGCGCGGGGTGTGGGGCGGCGAGCTGATGCTGGAGGACCTGAAGGTCTGCGCCGCCCTGGCGCGCGCGCGCCACCCCACCGCCATCATCGCCGTCTGCGGGGTCAGCATGGGCGGGGCGGTCGCCCTGGCCGCGACCGCCAGCGACAGGCCGCCCGATATCGACCGCCTGGTGCTGTCGGCGCCGGCGGTTTGGGGCTGGTCGCGCCAGCCGCTGCCCAACCGCACCAGCCTTTGGTTCCTGGCGCACGTGGCGGGAGGGAAGGTCATCGAACCGCCCAACTGGCTGACGCGCAAGATCACCCCGACCGACAACCGCGACGAACTGATCCGCATGTCGCGTGACCCGCAGATGATCTGGGGCGCGCGCACCGACGCCATCTACGGCCTCGTCGGCATGATGGAGCTGGGCTACCGCAGCGTCGGCAAGACCAGCGTGCCCACCGCGTTCCTGTACGGGGCGCATGACCAGATCATCCCCAAGAACGCCGCTTTCCCGGCCGCGCAAAACCTTAAATCAACGGATATTTCCGCTTATTATCCTGATGGATACCACCTTCTTTTGGTAGATCATGCGGCGGAGCGGGTGTGGGGCGACATCGCCGCCTTCCTTCGCTCACCCACCGCGCCACTGCCGTCGGCGCCGGCGCGGATACCGGCTAGGGTGTCTCGTCCTGCGGCCGCCAGGAAAGGGTGAAGCCGGCCAGGGTGTCGTCGACGTACACCCCCAGATCGCCGATCTCGCGCCGCGCCACCGCGAGCGACGCCTGCAGATTCTTGCGCCGCCAGCCGACCCCGACCTGACCCTTGCCCCAGGTGGCCAGGCGCTCGACCGACCAGCCGGCCCGGCGCAGGCCGGCCTCGCCGTCGCGGACCATGTTGAGGCCGAACGCCTTGCCCGAGGCGGCGGCGAACAGGAACCAACGGCCGCGGCGGGCGTCTTCCCGCGACGGCGCGATCTTGATCAGCAGCTCCTTGGCGTCGTCGCTCAGCGAGCCGCCACGGCCGCCTGTGCGCGCGTCGTCCGCCATCGACAGCACGGCCAGGGCCTGGGGGTCGGGCGGCTGCATCCCGGCGTCGGCGCGGGCGGCGATGGCGGCCTGCACCTTGACCCGCGCCGGCGGCGACATCTGCGCCATCTGGTAGCGCATCGGGTCCCGCGCGACCGGCGGGTCGTCGAGCTGGATCGCCGTCGGCTCAGCCTGGGCCAGCTGCACCGGCGGGGGCGCCAGCCCGGCGGCCGCCAGGGCTCGCGGGGAAGGTTCGCGGTAGCGGGCGGTCGCGATCGGGGCGTCGGGGTCGAGCAGATCCTGGGCGCTGGCCTTTTCGATACTGCCACCGGTCTCGCCGGGGCCGCGAAACAGGTCGGCCGCCCCGACCGTAGCGGCCGTGGCGAGCACCAGCACCACGGCTGTCCTGCCCCTCTTCAAAGCCATGTCAGACCGCTACAATCCCGTCACGCCGCACCGGATTGCGAGTTAACCGCTTTTCTCAAGCTTGTCCTAGCCTTAGTGGCCGGGCCTCGGGTTGAACGAGCGGATCGGCATCAGCACCGGCTGTGTCTCCGCCGCCTTCTGACCATGTTGCGGCGACGGCTGGCGTTTGGGCGCGGCCAGGGTCCCGAAGGGAATCTGCTGGGGTAGCTGGTTCATGTGTTCCTCTCCCTTGACGCAACTCACCGTTGTCAGGCGACTGCCTTGAAGTCCCCAAACGCGCTGACCTCGACTTTCACCGACAGGGTCGAGCACCCCGGATCGCCGATGACCGAGCCGCTGACCGGCGCGGCCTGGGCCGGGGTGCGCGTGACCGCCACCGGGATCAGGTCGGGCGATTCCGCCAGGCCGTTGGTGGGGTCGAATTCGACCCAGCCCAGGCCGGGTAGGAACACCCCGCACCAGGCGTGGGTGGCGCCGGCCCCGCGCAGGTTGGCGCTGGCGGCGGCGCAGGCCGCGCCGGGGTCGAGGCCGGGGCAATAGACGTAGCCGGTGACGAAGCGGGCGGCGAAGCCCAGGCGGCGCAGGCCCTCCACCATCAGCCAGGCGAAGTCGCGGCAGGTTCCGCCGCCCCGGCTCAGGGTCCGCATCGGCGACTGGCAGCCTTCCTCGACCCGGGTCTGGTAGGCGAACTGGTGGATAGCGGCGTTCATCCGCAGCACGAAGTCGAGCGCCGGCTCGTCCGGCCGCGCCATCAGCCCGCGCACCCATTTCAGCAGGGTGGTGTCGGCGTCGTCGGTGGCCGGCTCCATGAAGGGGGCGATGATGGTGCGGTCCTCGCGGTCGTAGACGATGGGCACGGCGGTGTGCGGGTCGTCCATGGCGACGCCGCTCAGCAGGGCGGGGAAGCGTTCGATCACCAGACGGCTGGTGATGACCAGGGAGGCGGCCTCGCCCCGCGGCTGGAACAGGCAGACGCAGTTGCCTAGCGCGTCATAGAGCCAGCGGATGCCGCCCGGAGGGCTGACCTTCAGGGAGGCGTCCACCACGCGCATGGAATGGCTGTCGCGCGGCCGGATCAGCAGCCGGTGCAGTCCAAAGCCCACGGCGCGATCGTAGTCGTACCGGGTTTCATGGAGGATGGTGAGACGCGTCATACGGGCGCTGAACGCTCGCGCCGTCGGCGAGTTCCGCGGTTGTCTCGGCGCCCGGCAAAGGCTACGCCTTAACCGACAAGGCCGGGTCGGGGGACTCAAACGGCCGCCATGGAGGATGAAGGGACGGTTCGCGTTTGCGGCGCGGCGTCCAGGGGTTGATGGACAAGCCGGCCGACAGTCAAGACCGCGCCATCCCGCCCATTCCGGCTGCTCCCGGAACGATCACCCTCGTGCGTCACGGCGAGCCCGCCCTGTCGCGCAAGATCAGGTTTAACGCCAGGGGCTACGGCGACTGGTGGGCGATCTACGAGGAGGGCGGCCTGCACGCGACGCAGACCCCGCCGGCCAACGTGGTCGAGATGGTGAAACAGGCCCCGGTGCTGCTGGTCTCGACCCGCCGCCGC
>CANJOB010000141.1 GCA_947475655.1 Caulobacterales bacterium
CCTTGTCGGTCAGCTTCTTGCCGGTCAGCTTGACCTTGGCGGCGTTGACGACGACGACATAGTCGCCGCAATCGACGTGCGGGGTGTAGTCGGGCCGGTGCTTGCCGCGCAGACGCATGGCGATGAAGGTGGCGAGACGGCCCACAACCACGCCTTCGGCGTCGATGAGGATCCACTTCTTCGTCACATCGGCCGGCTTCAACGAAGCCGTGATCTTTTGCATGGACTTGATCCTGAGTAGTTCGAGGCGCGGCTGATACCGGCGTGGCGGCCCCAGGTCAACCGTTTTGTGTGTGGCGCATCGACCGCAAAGGCTTGTTTTTCAAGGGATTGCGGTCTGCGGTAACATGATACCGCATAATTGTCAGACCCGGCGGACCCGCCAGGCAAGCACCGTGGCCGCCGCCAACAGCAGGGCGGCCATGGCCTGGTGCAGGGCGCTCAAGGAGACCGGCGCCGCCGTCATCAGGGTCCAGACACCCAATGCGGCTTGCAGCACGGCGGTCAAGGCGACCACCAGGGCGATGATCTTGATATCCCGCGTCACCAGGCGCGAGCGCGCGGCGACGAAGGCCAGCCCCAAGGCGGCGGCGAACAGGGCGTAGGCCAGCAGGCGGTGGTGCGCCTGCACCGAGGCCTGGTTGTGGGCGATGGTCGGCCACACCCCTGCCCCCAGATAGTCGCGCGGGTACCATTGGCCGTTGAACAGCGGCCAGTCGTTGTAGACCTTGCCGGCGTCGTTGCCGGCCACCAGGGCGCCCAGCAGGCATTGCAGGAACACGGCGGCCAGGAAGGCCAGGCTGGCTTTTTTCCACGGCCCGATGGCCGCCTGCCGCGGCGAGCCGGCGAAGGCCGACAGCCCGGTCCAGATCAGGGCCATAAACAGGATCAGCGCCAACCCTAAGTGCGTGGCCAGGCGCTCGGGCGCCACCGAGACGCGCTCGGAAAGCCCGCTGGCCACCATCCACCAGCCCACCAGGCCTTGCAGCCCGCCGAGGAAGAACAGGCCGATGCACGGCAGGATCAGGCGCTTGGGAATGCGCTTCTGGATCAGGAACACCACCAGGGGAATGGCGAAAACCAGGCCCACCGCGCGGCCCAGCAGGCGGTGGCTCCACTCCCACCAGTAGATCGACTTGAAGCTGTCGACCGTCATGTCCGGGTTGACCAGGCGGTACTGCGGGATCTGCTGGTAGAGCGAAAATTCCCGCACCCAGGCCTCATGGCTCAGCGGCGGCAGGGCTCCAGCGATCGGCCGCCACTGGGTGATCGACAGGCCGGCGTCGGCCAGGCGCGTGACCCCGCCCACCACCAGCAGGGCGAAAACCACCGCGGCCGTGATCCAGAGCCATATGGCCACCGGCGCCGAACGGTCGGAACGCAGGAACGAGGTCATGGCGGGTGGCTTAAGCCTGTGCGAATGTCATTTCCAGGGCGACTTCTCGCAGGAGAAAAACAAATGAGCGGCGTTGGCGTGTTCGCGGCGGTGGTGATCGGCATCCTGGCCGGCTGGATCGCCGAACGGATCATGAAGCGTAACCACGGCCTGTTCATGAACCTGATCGTCGGGGTGGTCGGCTCCTTCATCGGCGCCTTCATCGCCGGGCGGCTGGGCATCTCGTTCTACGGCTGGATCGGCAGCCTGATCGTCTCGACGGCGGGGGCGGTGATCCTGCTGCTGGTGCTGGGCCTGTTCCGCCGCCGATGAGCCGCCGCCTGCGAAAAGCCGTCGGCGGGCTGGCGATGCTGGCCTTCCTGATCCTGTACGTGGCCGTCGCCGTGACCATCGCCGGCTACCTGCCCGCCAACCGCGCCATTCAGATGATCTATTTCATCGTCGCCGGCGTGGCCTGGGGCGCGCCGCTGATCCCGCTGATCTTCTGGATGGAAAAGGGGCGCTAGTCCGAGCGCGCTAAACCTTGCACTTCCTCGCGCTCTGCAAGCCCCGCAGGTAGCCGCGCCGGGCGAAGCCCGCGTCCACCGCCGCGGCCAGCCGCCGCTCGGCCGGGGCCGCGCCGCTCACCTCCCGCACCAGGCCGCGGAACGGCATGATCGAATTGACCAGCATGCGCCCGCCGGCTTCCGCCACCTTGCCGGTGCGGCTTTCGGGCGTGGTGTGGGCGGAGGCGAAGTCGGGGCCGATGGCGTCGTTCAGTTCGGTCACCGCGTCGGCGATCTGGCGGCAGTTGGCCAGGCCCTTCACGCTGTAGGGATCGGTGCTGGCGACGACCAGCACCGGCGGAATCTCGACCTTGGATATACCGACGTCGCGCACCGGCTGGGTGACGATCTCCGTCGTCCTCTGGCGGATGGTGGTGAAGCGGCTGGGCGGCTCGGGCGGCGGCGGCGGGGGTTCCGGCGGTGGTGGCGGCGGGGCCACGACCCGCGCCTTCGAAACCGGCGCTTGTCTCACCGGGGCCCTGGGGGCCGCCGCTTTCGACACCGGCGCCTTTGATGCGGGGGATTTCGAGACCGGCGCCTTGGAGATTGGATATTTCGGCGCCGGCTGCGCGACGGCGCCGGTGGCCAGCAGCATCGCCGCCGTCACAGCCAGTATGAGCGCGCCAGGACCTTTTCCCATGACGCCAACCTTCACCGATGCGGGCCGGTTGTCCATGGGGTCGGAAAACAGAAAAAGGCCGCCGGCGATCGACCCGCCGGCGGCCTCCTTCAGGCGTCGATCGTCTTAGCGCGCGGGCGCGGCGGCGGGCGGGGCCGCGGCTTCCGCCACGCGGCGGCGGTAGCCGGCCTCGGCGTCGCCGACCAGCTTCTCCCAGGCGCCGGGGGCCACGGCCAGAGGACTGGGCCGCGCGCCGGCGCGGAGGGCGTCCAACTTGCCGGCGAAGGCGCCGCGCGGGTGACCGACCAGCTGGATGTCGGGCTTCAGCTCCTTCAGGCGGCGGAACGAGGTCTCGGCGTCGGCCGGCTTGGTGTTGAACTTCGGGTTGCCGACCACCGGATTGGCCGCGCCGCCGATCACCACCTGATAGCTGCGCCCGCCTTCCTGCACCGTGGTGACGAAGGTGGTGTTGCCCGGGGTGTGGCCGGGGGTCCAGATCGCGCGCACCGTCTGATTGCCGATGACGATCTCGTCGTTGTCGTGCAGCACGCGGTCGACCTTGATCGGCTCCCAGCCCTGGAACTCGATCGACGAATAGTCGTGGCCGTCCTCCATCGACTTGACGTCGGCGGCCATGGCCATCACCGCCGCCCCAGTGATGCGCTGCATCACGGCGTGGGCCTGGATGTGGTCGACGTGGGCGTGGGAGTTGAGCAGCACCTTCACGTCGCTCAGTTTGAAGCCGAGCTTCTCGATGTTGCGCGGCAGTTCCGCCGTCATGGTGGTGGTGCCGGTGTCGATCAGGAAGTGCCCCTGCGGCGTGGTGATCAGGTAGGAGGCGATGTCGGCGGCGCCGACATAGTAGATGTTGCCGATGATGCGGAACGGCTCCATCGCCACGCTGTCGTCGCGCCACAGGCGCGCGATCTGTTCGTTGGCGATCCTCTGACCCGGCGAAAAGGTGCGCGGCCCGGCCGGCGGCTGGGCCTGAGCGGCGCTCACGGCCATGGCGGCCAGGAAGACGGAAGAAAGAAGTAGTTTGCGCATTGGGTTGGTCCCCGAAGTCGCCGCATCGCGGCTCTGTTATTGTTTAACTTGCCAGTCCGGCTTGTATGGTTCGGACTACAAGCGGCCTACAGTACAATGATGTACGGCGCCCCGGTTTCACGCCAGGGCGGCGGCGAATTATTTGACGGGGAATCGTGGCGCCCAAATGACGCCCGCAAGCGCGGGAGGCGCGCTGGCTTTCTGTTCTGGATGGAAAAGGGCCGCCAGCGGGAAAACCGCTGGAGACGATGGTCGGAGCGACAGGATTCGAACCTGCGACCCCTTGACCCCCAGTCAAGTGCGCTACCAGGCTGCGCCACGCTCCGACACCCCTTTCGGGGAGCGCCCTTATAGGCGCCGGTCCTTGAGGGGGCAATTGGAAATCGGGCCGGTTTGGAAAAGCCTTCAGCCGCCCTTCAGCAGCCCGTCCAGGCGGGCCTTGATTGCTTCCAGCCCGGCCAGGGAGTCGCTCAGCTGGGCGCGGCCGCCGGCGTTCATGCGGGCGCCCGCCGGGGCCTCGCCGCGCGGGGCGAACAGGTCGCCGGACGTCGAGTCGGGCAGGCTGACGGGATGGGCGGGGTGGACGGTCTGCGGCGCGGGCGGCGCGGGCTGGGCCTCGGCGGCGGTCGAGACGCGCTTGATGCCCTCGGTCTTGTAGAGCGCCTGCACCGCCTTGATGCTCATGCCGTCGCGGTGCAGCAGCGCCCGCACCCCGGCCAGGACGGCGATGTCTTGTGGGCGGTAGAAACGCCGCCCGCCGGCGCGTTTCATCGGCCGGATAAACGAGAAGCGGGTTTCCCAGAAACGCAGCACGTGCTGCGGCACGCCCAGCTCGTCGGCGGCTTCGGAGATGGTTCGGAACGCTTGGGGCCCCTTGGCCGCCATGCCTGTCCCTATTCCGCCAACGCGGCGTCGATGCGGGCCTTCATCACCTGCGAGGCGTGGAAGCCGATCACGCGGCGGGGCTCGATCTGGGCCGGTTCGCCGGTCTTGGGATTGCGGCCCATGCGGGCGCGCTTGGCCCGCACCTGGAACACCCCAAAGCCCGACAACTTGACGGTCTGGCCTTCCTCGAGCGCCTCGATCATCAGTTCGAGCGTGCGTTCGACCAGGCCGGCGCAGTCCTGCCGCGTCATGCCGACTTCGTGGTGCACGGTCTCGCACAGATCCGCCCGAGTGAGCGTCGCGCCCTTCATGGAAAGCCCCTGATCCCTGTCCCTAGAAAGCACAGGGGTTCACGACGGCTTTCGTCTGTCAAGTCAAAGGCTTCTAGCGGGTTCTAGAACCCACGAAGCCCCTAGAGGCGCAGGACCGCCGCGCCCCAGGTCAGGCCGCCGCCCATGGCTTCCAGCAGCAGCAATTGGCCGGGTTTGATCCGCCCGTCGCGGATGGCCGCGTCCATGGCCAGCGGGATCGAGGCGGCCGAGGTGTTGGCGTGTTTGGCGACGGTGGAGACCACCTTTGATTCGTCCAGGCCGAGCCGGCTGGCGACCCCGTCGAGGATGCGCTGGTTGGCCTGGTGCGGGATAAACCAGTCGACGTCCTTGACCTCGATCCCCGCCGACGCCGCCGCCAGGTTCACGGCCTCGGCGATATTGACCACAGCGTGGCGGAACACCTGGCCCCCCTGCATGGTCAGGTAGCCCACCGTGCCGGTGGAGGATGGCCCGCCGGAGACGCGCAGCAGCTCCTCCTTGGTCCCGTCGGCGCGCAGGGCGAAGCCGAGCAGGCCACGGTCGGCGGTGGTCCCCTGCCCTTCGCCGGGCTCCAGCACCACGGCGCCGGCGCCGTCGCCGAACAGCACGCAGGTGGTGCGGTCCTTGTAGTCCATCAGCCGGCTCATGGTCTCGGCGCCGATCACCAGGGCGCACTTGGCCTGGCCGCGCGCGACAAAGCCGTCGGCGACGTTCAGAGCATAGACGAAACCGGTGCAGACCGCCTGGATGTCGAAGGCGATGCCGACCGGGCAACCCAGCTTGCGCTGCACGATCACCGCCGTGGCCGGGAAGGTCAGGTCCGGCGTGGTGGTGGCGATGATGATCAGGTCGATGTCGGCCGGGGTACGGCCGGCGGCTTCCAGGGCCCGCCTGGCGGCCGCGGTGGCCAGGTCGGAGGTGAATTCGCCCTTGGCGGCGTTGTGGCGCTGGCGGATGCCGGTGCGCTCGACGATCCATTCGTCGCTGGTCTCGACGAACTTCGCCAGGTCGGCATTGCTGACAATGTTCTCCGGCAGGTAGCTCCCAACGCCGGTGACAACGCTACGCAAAACAGAACTCACCCAACAACTCCAGTTTGCGGCTCGGGATCGGAGCCCCGCGCCGCCGCGGCCATCACCCGCTGCACATTGCGCGCGATCTCCTGCGAATAGTCGCTGCGCGCCAGGTCGACCGCCACCTTGATGGCGGAAGCGAAACCGTTGGCGTCGGCGCTGCCGTGGCTTTTCACCACGATGCCGTTCAGGCCCAGCAAGGGCCCGCCGTTGACCCTGCCCGGGTCGAGCCGCCGCCGCATGGCTTTGAGCGGGCCGATCGCCACCAGGGCGCCCAGCTTGGCCATCAGGCTGGAGGTCAGGGTGGCTTTCAGCTCGTTAGTGAAGAATCGGGCCAGGCCCTCGGCGCTCTTGAGCACGATATTGCCGGTGAAGCCGTCGGTAACGACCACGTCGACCGTGCCCTTGGCTATATCGTTGCCTTCGACAAAGCCCCGATAGTCGAAATCGAGGGTGGTTTCCCGCAGCAGGGCATGGGCCTCGCGCACGTCGTCGTGGCCCTTCTGGTCCTCGGAACCGACGTTGAGCAGGCCGACCGTCGGCTTGGTCGAGCCGTGCACCGCGCGGTGGAAGGCGGCGCCCATGATGGCGAACTCGACCAGCTGTTCGGCGTCGCTCTCGACATTGGCGCCCACGTCCAGCACCGCCGAAATACCCCGCGCGGTCGGCCAGCTGGCGACGATGGCCGGGCGTTCCAGGTCGGCGGCCATGCGCAGCTGCAGCTTGGATATGGCCATCAGGGCGCCGGTGTTGCCGGCGGAGACCACGGCCTTGGCCTCGTCTTCCTTCAGCGCCGCCACCGCGTTCCACAGACTGGTGCCCTTGCCGCGGCGCATGGCCTGGGCGGGCTTTTCGTCCATGGCGATGGCCCGTTCGGCGTGGCGGACCTCGGAAATGGCGCGCAAGGTGGGCATGCGGGCCAGTTCGGCCTCGATCAGGGCAGTGTCCCCGTGCAGCAGGAAGCGCACGCCCTCCAGGCGCTGGCCGGCGATCATCGCCCCGCGCACGCAGACGGCCGGGCCATGGTCGCCGCCCATGGCGTCGATGGAGATGACGAGAGGTTCGCTCAAAGGCCTAAGCCACCGCTGTCCAGCGCCCAAAGGCGAGCTGGAGCAAAGATAGTCCCCCTGCCCGGCATTGCAAACAAACGGCCCCTCACTGGCCGTCCTCGGGCGGCTTGAACGCCTTGAGCACCGCGAACGGGCTCAGGTCGGCGGACTCCTCCGGCGGGACGAACTCCGCACCCGGCTTGCGCGGGAACGGGTCGAGGTCGAGCGCCAGGTGCTCGAAGGCGTAGGCGGTCAGGTCGATCCTGTCGTCTTCCAGCAGGTCCGGCGGATCCTCGGCATCGGGGTCGATCTCGACCTCCTCGCCGGCTTGCGGGGCGTTGGCGCTGGCGGCGGGCAGGACGCGCAGGGAGAAGGTGTTGGCCAGTTGGACCGGCAGGGGCTCGGCGGTGATGCCGCAGATCTGCGCCAGGTCCGCCTCATAGGCGCCGTCGATGCGCGCGCCGTCGAGCCAGGGCGTGACGGTCGCCTCGCCCTTCAGCATGTCGAGCGAGGCGAGATGGAGGGTGCGGGCCAGGTTGTCGCGGGTCTTCTCGTCGGCCTCGAAGACGAAGCTGAGTGGGCCGTGGGCCAGTTCGTCCAGGCCGATGATGATGGGCCAGCCGCTCAAGGGGCTATCGGCGGCCAGGCGGGGGCCGCGCCGTCGACCAGGGCGCGGGCGCCCTGGCCGGCCAGGGCGGTCCGGGCGGCCGCGGCGTAGGCGGCGAAGGCGGCGGCGCGCGAGTCGTCGGCCTCGCCAAACAGGGTCCGGCCGATCAG
>CANJOB010000142.1 GCA_947475655.1 Caulobacterales bacterium
CGGGGTGCTCAACGTCTCCCTGGTGCTGGACGGCCGCAACCGCCTGCTGGCCGGGCCGCTGATCCAGGCGCTCGGCCTGCCGGGCGACGCCGACTACCCGCTGGAGGACGCCCTGGACGACCTGGCGGACGAGGCCGCCAACGCCCTGAAGCGCTGCGAAACCATGGATGTCGACGAGGCGGTGGAGAGCTGCATCAACCGGGCGGTGAAGAAAGCCGCCTATCGCATCTGGGAACGGCGCCCCGTGGTCGAAACCGCCGTGCTTCGGGTATAGAGAACACAGCTCAGCCGAGGACCCGCCGTGTCGCTCTTTACCGGAATCGCCATCTTCCTGACCATCTGGTGGACCGTGCTGTTCGCCATCCTGCCGTGGGGCGGCAAGACCCACTGGAGCGAGGGCATCGAGCCCCCGGTCAAGGGCATGGATTCCGGCTCGCCGATCGAACCGAAGTTGAAGCAGAAGTTCCTGATCACCACGGCGGTGACGGTGGTGTGCTGGGTTCTGCTGTGGGCCTGCCTGCATTTCCACTGGATCAGGCTGCCGGACTTCCCCACCAACTACTGATCGGCCTACAAGCCGCTCTGTCAGAGTCGTTTCGGAGACCAGGATGCAACGGGCGCTGAGCGTCACCCGCGCCGAGAACTTCCCTGAGTGGTATCAGGCTGTGGTCCGCGACGCGGACATGGCCGAGACCAGCGCCGTGCGCGGCTGCATGGTGATCAAGCCCTGGGGCTACGGTGTCTGGGAGCTGATGCAGGGCGACCTGGACCGGCGCATCAAGGCCACCGGCCACGACAACTGCTATTTCCCGCTGTTCATCCCCTTGAGCTTCATCGCCAAGGAGGCCGGCCACGTCGAGGGCTTCGCCAAGGAGATGGCGGTGGTCACTCACCACCGGCTCAAGAACATCGACGGCAAGCTGCAGCCCGATCCCGAGGCCGAGCTGGAAGAGCCGCTGATCGTGCGGCCGACGTCGGAGACCATCATCGGCGACGCCTTCAGCCGCTGGATCCGCAGCTACCGCGACCTGCCGCTGCTGGTGAACCAGTGGGCCAATGTGGTGCGCTGGGAGATGCGCACGCGCCTCTTTTTGCGCACGACCGAGTTCCTCTGGCAGGAGGGCCACACCGCCCACGCCGACCAGGCCGGGGCGATGGAAGAGACCCTGAAGATGCTGGAGGTCTACCGCACCTTCTCCGAGACCATCCTGGCCATGCCGGTGGTGGCGGGCGAGAAGCCGGAGAACGAGCGCTTCCCCGGGGCGGTCAACACCTTCTCCATCGAAGCCATGATGCAGGACGGCAAGGCGCTGCAGGCCGGCACCTCGCACTACCTGGGCACCGGATTCGCCCACGCCCAGAACATCCGCTTCCAGACCGACCAGGGTGACTGGGCCTTCTGCCACACCACCAGCTGGGGGGTTTCCACCCGTCTGATCGGCGGGGTGATCATGACCCACGGCGACGACGACGGCCTGCGCCTGCCGCCGGCCATCGCCCCGCGCCAGATCGTCATCGTGCCCATGCTGCGCGACAAGCCCGAGGACGCCGAAGTCCTGGCCTATGCGCAGGCCATCGCGGCGGAACTGAATGAGCTGGTGGCGCTTAAGCAACCCGTGCGGGCGTTCGTCGACACCAAACCTCTGAAGTCGGCGGAGAAACGCTGGAACTGGGTCCGCAAAGGCGCGCCGGTCATCGTCGAGATCGGCCCGCGCGACGCCGCCGGCGGCCAGGTCACCTACATGCGCCGCGATCAGTTGCGCGACGGCGACAAGGTGTCGATGCAGAACGCCGGCCGCGACGCGTTCATCGCCGGGGCGCCGGCCCTGCTGGCCGCGATCCAACAGTCGCTGTTCGACGAGGCCAAGGCCCGGCTGGACGCCAACATCGTCGACGGGGTCACCGATTTCGCCGGCGTGGAGAGCTACTTCGGCGCCGCCAGCGCCGACGACGACGCGGCGGGCGAGGCATTCAAGGGCTGGCTGCGGGTGTCGTGGTCCAAGCCCACGGGCGCGGCGCTGGACGCCGTGGTCGAGCGGCTAAAGGCGCTCAAGTTGACCATCCGCAACGCCCCGGTCGACCAGTCCAAGGCAGCCGGATCGCTGGCGTCCTGCCTCTTCACCGGCGAACCCTCGGTGGAAACCATACTGATCGCGCGGTCCTATTGAGCGCCGCGCCTTTCAGCCTGTGGGAGCGGAGTCTCGCCGGCCGCTACCTGCGCGCCAAACGCCGCGACGGCGGGGTGGCGCTGATTTCGATCATCTCCTTCGTCGGGGTCATGCTCGCCGTGGCGGTGCTCATAATCGTTATGAGCGTAATGAACGGTTTTCGGGCCGAACTTCTGAACCGCATCCTCGGCTTCAACGGCCACCTCTATGTCCAGGGCTCGGTGCTGACCGGAGTAAGCCGCGAGAACGCCGCCCAGCGCATCCGCGGCGTGCCCGGCGTGGTCCATGTGGCGCCCCTGGTCGAGGCCCAGGCCATGGCCCTGGGCCCTGCGCAGATCTCCGGCGCCATCGTTCGCGGCATCAACCGCTCCGATCTGCAGGCGCTGAAACTGGTGGCCGGCAACATCAAGGCCGGCTCGCTGGATGGGTTCGGCGACGGCGAGGACGGCGGCAATTTGATCATCGTCGGCGACCGGCTGGCCCGCACCCTGGGCGTCAATGTCGGCGACGCCCTGAGCCTGATCTCGCCCGCCGGCCCGGCCACGGCCTTCGGCTCCACCACCCGCCAGAAGGACTACACCGTCGGCGGCGTGTTCAGCGTGGGCATGAGCCAGTACGACGAAACCTACATCTACATGCCTCTGGCCCAGGCGCAGCTGTTCTTCGGCCGCGACGACGGGGCCGACTTCATCGAGATCAAGCTGGCCGACCCTGACCAGGCCAAGGGCCTGAAAGGCGCGGTCGAGGCCGCCGCCGGCCGAGGCGCCATCGTCACCGACTGGACCGACCGCAACCAGGCCTTCTTCGGCGCCCTTGAGGTCGAGCGCAACACCATGCGGCTTATCCTGATGCTTGTGGTGGCCATCGCCGCCCTGAACATCATCTCCGGCCTGGTCATGCTGGTGAAAAACAAGGGCCGCGACATCGCCATCCTGCGCACCATCGGGGCAAGTAGAGGCGCGATCATGCGCATTTTCTTCATGGCCGGGGCGTCGGTGGGCGTTCTGGGCGCCATTTGCGGCGTGATCGCCGGGGTGGTGTTCTGCCACTACATCGGCCCGATCCAAGCCTTCGTCGAATGGGCCACCGGCGCCGACGTCTTCAACGCCGACATCTATTTCCTCAGCCGCCTGCCGGCCAAGATCGACTGGCGCGAGGTCGGGACCATCGCCGGCTTCTCGGTGCTGGTGTCGTTCGTGGTCACCCTGTTCCCGTCCTGGCGGGCCTCGCGCCTCGATCCGGTGGAGGCGCTGCGCTATGAGTGAGCCGGCCCTGCACCTGCGCGGCGTGCGCCGTGAATACGTCACCCTGGCCGGGACCCTGCCGGTGCTGCGCGGGGTCGACCTCGACCTCTACGGCGGCGAGATCGTCGGCCTGGTCGGGCCGTCAGGCTCGGGCAAGTCGTCTCTGTTGCACGCCGCCGGCCTGCTGGAGCGCCCCAACGGCGGTCAGGTCTGGGTCGCGGGCAAGGATTGCTCCAAGCTCTCCGACAACGCCCGCACCCGCGTGCGCCTCAACGGCATCGGCTTCGTCTACCAGTTCCACCACCTGCTGCCCGAGCTGACCGCGCGCGAGAATGTGGCCCTGCCGGCCCAGATCGCCGGCCAGAGCCGCAAGGCGGCCGGGGACCGCGCGGTCGAACTGCTCGACGGCCTGGGCCTCGCCGCCCGCGCCGACCACCAGCCGGCGCAGCTCTCCGGTGGGGAGCAGCAGCGCGTCGCCCTGGCGCGGGCCCTGGTCAACAAGCCCCAGGTGCTGCTGGCCGACGAGCCGACCGGCAACCTCGATCCCGCCACCTCGGCCAATGTGTTCCAGTCGCTGATGGATCTGGTGAAGGGGCAGGGCGTCGCCGCCCTGATCGCCACCCACAATTTCGAACTAGCCCGCTACATGGACCGGGTGTTCGCCCTCAAGGACGGCCACCTCGAGCCCTGGAACGGCGGCTAGCGCAGGATCGCCACGATGACGGCCGCCGCCACAGCGGGGATCAGCGCCGCCGCCCAGCCGATCTTCCTGTCGTCGCCCACCGGCGCCAGCAGCGGCCACAGGGCAGACGCCGACAGCCAGACGAAGGCGCTCAAGAGCCACGGCTCATCCAGGCCGATGGCGATGTAGTGGCCGATGGCCGTGATCCAGCCCACCGACACCGCCGCCAGCGCGACCAGGAACGCGGTCGGCGCAAACCGCCGCTCACCGCCCAGCCCTGCCGCCGCGCCCGCCGCCGCCAGCAGCAGCGGCCAGGTCAGCAGATAGGCCACCAGCGGCGCCAGCTGTTGAACCACGCCCGCACCCGCCGCGCCGATGATCAGCAGGCCAAGCCACACGCCCGGCGATCCACTGCGCCGACCCACCAGTCGCGCCGCCAAGGCGAGGCTCGCGGCGCAGATCAGCACTATCGCCGTTTCCCACAGGCCGAACTGCTGCAGCAGCGGCTGCTGCGCCCGAAAACCGAAGCCGTGGCCGGTCCCCATCCGCGCCGCCCACAGCACCAGGCCCGGGCCGATCAGCATCAGGGGCGAAAGCGCGGCGCCGAGGACGACATGCGTCCACTTCAGATGCGCCCGCGCGCGCCAGACGGCGCCGGCCAGCAGGCCTAGGGCGGCGGCCCAGACGACCCAGCCGAACGCGGGCGGATAGGCGATGATCAGGTCGCCAAACGTGTGGCTGTAGACCTTGTCCGGCGCACGGGCGGGCAGGGCGGGCGCGAAGGCCAGATGCTGAGTGAGCTTCAGCGCCTGGCGGCCCATCGACTGCACCGCGCCTAGTTCCAGCCGATCCACCGTTGCCGTGGCGGTGTGGTAGTCCACCTGCCGGTCGATGAAGGCGAAGTTGTATCCAAGCTTCCCCGCCCCGATCGCGACGCCCAGGTCCGTGCTGTTGGGCATACGCTGGTAGACGAAGTTGGTCACGGACGTGGCGACGGGGGCGACCGCCGCGCCCTGCAGCGCGGAGACGAGGGCGCCGTTGCCGGGGTTGGTCTCGAACATCACCGCCCGCCCGCCGCCGCCGCGAGTTTCTAGGTTGATGACCAGGCCGATCCGCGCCGCGATGGGGTCGGCGGCGAACAGTGCGCGGGCGCCCAGCAGGTTGGCCTCCTCGCCGTCGGTGATCAGCACCGCCACATCGCGCACCGGGACACCGCGAACCTTTAAAGCGCGAACGATCTCCAGGATCGCCGCCACCCCGGAGGCGTCATCCCCGGCGCCGGGCGAGCCGGGCGCGCTGTCGTAGTGGGCCATCAGCGCCAGGGCCGGGGCGCCGCGGTCGGCGCCGCGCAGGACGCCGATCAGGTTCTCGACCGCCACGCCGCGCACCACGGC
The DNA here is from genome assembly GCA_947475655.1 of Caulobacterales bacterium. Lineage (GTDB taxonomy): Bacteria > Pseudomonadota > Alphaproteobacteria > Caulobacterales > Caulobacteraceae > Caulobacter. Next base: position 5,489 of record CANJOB010000142.1, read on the forward strand.
CCGCTGCACGCGCGGCTCGAGCCCAAGGCTCCGCATCCGCCCGACCAGGTAGTCGCGCACCTTGGCGTTGGCGGGCGATCCGACCGGGTGGGGCTCGGCGGCGATGACGCGGATGTCGGCCATGGCCCGCGCGCTGGAGAAGACCGCCGGACTGTCATCGATGCGTCCAGGCCTGGGCCCGGCGACGGAAAGGAACGCCAGGATGGCGCCCAGCAGCAGCGTGACGGTCAGTCCGGCCCAGGGTTTCATCAGGGCCAGGGTAGCGGGCGATCAGCCGCCGGTCACGTCCACCGGCGCGGGATCTTGCCGGCTCAGCCAGCGGTAGGTGAAGCCCGCCGCCGCCGCGCCCGCCAGGGGCGCGAGCCAGAACAGCCACAGCTGCTGCAGCGCCCAGCCGCCGACGAACACCGCCGGTCCCAGGCTGCGCGCCGGGTTCACCGAGGTGTTGGTCACCGGGATGCTGATCAGGTGTATCAGGGTCAGGCACAGGCCGATGGCGATGGGGGCGAAGCCACGCGGGGCGGCGCCGTGGGTCGAGCCCATGATCACGAACAGGAAGCCGAAGGTGAGCACGAACTCGCACACCAGGGCCGCCGTCATGGAATAGCCGCCAGGCGAATGCTCGCCGTAGCCGTTGCTGGCGAAACCGCCCAGCTCGAACCCGGCCTTGCCGCTGGCGATCAGGTAGAGAATGCCCGCCCCGGCCACGGCGCCGGCCACCTGGGCGATGATGTAGCCCGGCAGTCCGGAGGCCGGGAAGCGCCCCCCGGCCCACAGCCCGATCGAGACCGCCGGGTTGAGATGGCAGCCTGACACATGGCCGATGGCGTAGGCCATGGTCAGGACCGTGAGACCGAACGCCAGGGAAACCCCGGCGAAACCGATCCCGAGTTCAGGAAAAGCCGCCGCCAGCACCGCCGACCCGCAACCGCCCAGCACCAGCCAGGCCGTACCGATGAATTCCGCCGCCAGTTTCTTGATCATGGTGTGGTCCTCCCTGAACCGGGCGCGAGCTTAGCCGTGGCGGCCCGCCGGGCCTAGGGCGTGTCGCCCGCCGACAGCGGCAGGCCGCTTTCGCGCCAGGTCTTCATCCCGCCGTCGAGGGCGGCGGCGCGGCCAAAGCCGAGGGTGCGCAAGGTGGCGGCGGCCAGGGTCGAGATGCGGCCAAACTCGCAGACCGCCAGGATGCGTGCGGTCGGGTCGGGCAGTTCGTCGTTGACCCTTAGCTCCAGCTGGCCGCGCGGCAGGTGGCGCGCGCCGGGGATGTGGCCGGCGAGGAAGGCGTCCTTCTCGCGCACGTCCAACAGCACCAACCCCAGGTCGCCGTCCGCCACCCGCGCCGCCAGCTCCTCCAGCGAAACGAAGGCGACGCTGGCCGTGGCCTCGGCGAGCAACTGGGCCACGGTCTTGCCGCCGCTCATGTTGGTGCGGAGGGCCTCGGTCAGGTGGGTCGGGGCGCTGAGGTCCAGCTTGCGCATCATGTCGACGAACTCGGCGCGGTCGCGTTTCTGCAGGCGCGGGTTGTCGATGATCTCGTCGGCGATGGTGGAGTGGCTGCGCCCCTTGTAGTCGTGGGCGGGAAACACCTTCAGCGCCGGTTCCAGCTTCAGCAGCCGGTTGAACAGGCTGTCGTAGAGCGCCTCAGGATCGCCGGTCGGCAGATCGGTGCGCCCGGTGCCGCCGATCAGCAGGGTGTCGCCGGTGAAGACGCGGTCCTCGGTAACGAGACACATGGAATCCCGCGTGTGGCCGGGGGTGTGCAGAGCCTTGAACTTCAACTCGCCGACCATCAGCAGTTCGCCGTCCTCCAGCCGCAGGTCGGCATAGGGGGCGGGGCTCAGCCGGTGGGTGACCACGGGCGCCTCCAGCCGGCGGCCAAATGGTCGGCGTGGGTGTGGGTGTCGATCACATAGCGGATGCGCAGGCCCTCGCGCGCCGCCAGGCCCAGGTAGCGGTCGATCTGCCGCGCCTCCGGGTCGATCAGCACCGCCGAGCGGCTGCCAGGGCAGCCGACCAGGTAGGACTGGCAGCCTCCGGTGGCGACCTGTTCGAAGATCATGCCGGCTGTTTGGTGGTGCGCAGGTAGGGCTTGTGTGTGGTGTAGCCGGGGAAGAGGGTCTTGGCCTCGTCGTCGCTGACGGTGCCGGTGATGATCACATCGCCGCCCTGTTTCCAGTCGGCCGGGGTGGCCACCTTGTGCCTGGCGGTC
>CANJOB010000143.1 GCA_947475655.1 Caulobacterales bacterium
CGCGGCGGGCGCGGGGGATTTCCTGACGGTCCACGCCGAGCCGCAGGTGATGGCCTCGGCGGTGAAGGGCTGCCAGGGTTCGGGGCTGAAGATCCTGGGTGTCACAGTGCTCACCTCGCTCTCGGGTCAGGACCTGGGCCATATCGGCTATTCGCTGGGCGTGGAGGAACTGGTCCGCCGCCGGATCGGTCAGGCGCTCGACGCCGGGGCCGACGGAGTCATCGCCAGCCCGCACGAGGCCGCCCTGGCGCGCCAGCTTGGCGGACCGGACTTTCTGGTGGTGACGCCGGGGGTGCGCCCGACCTGGGCCAGCGCCGACGACCAGACGCGGGCGGCGACCCCGGCGGACGCGCTGAGGAACGGGGCCAGCCACCTGGTGGTCGGCCGGCCGATAACGATGGCCACCGACCCGCGCGCCGCGGCCATAGCGCTGGTCGAAGAGATGCGGGGCTAGCTCTCCACCGCACTGAGCTTCCACCGCGCCCGAGCGCCCTCGCCGGGCGGAATTTGGCCGCGCAGGACCACCTGGGTGGTGCGCCGCGGCTCGCCGTTCTCGAAATGCACCGAGGGCTCCAGGGTTACCTCGGAAGCGTCGTTCCTTAGCCACCAGCCCTGGTCTGAGGGTCCTTTCAGCATGGCGCTGCGCTTGTCGCGGGCGAGGCTGGCCTTGACCTCGGGGTGGAGGTGGAAGCGGATCGCATAGGCCGTCACCCGCCCGCCGGCCTTTTCGCCCGAGGGGTTGAAGGCGTCCTCGCCTCGCAGCTCGTCGGTCTTGGCGTCAAGGAAGAGGCGGCGGGTGTGGATCAGTCCCGTCCCGGGAACCCAGCCGTCGTGGCTGATCTCCAGCCAGACCCCGGCGTCGCTCTCGTTGCGGCGGGCCTCGACCCGTCTGGCCCCGTCGATCAGCCGTGCACCCAGGGCTTCGGCCTCGAAGCCGGACAGGGGCGCTCCCGCCGAGCCCTCGCCCAGGCTGGCGGTGGAGCCGGCCGCCGCCAGGCGCAGGGCGTTCGGCCCCTGGGCCAGCGGGCTCCAGGCCCCGTTGACGATCAGCTTGTCGCGCCCGGCGGAGAGCTCAAAGGCGGCGGGCTGTCCGCAGGCGGCCAGAGACCAGGCCCCACGCGCCGGGGCCGCCGCGTCGACCAGCACCTGCAGCGCCCGGCCCTGCAGACGGTGGTAGCCGGAGTGGGGTGCATAGCCGAACGGCTTGGTCTCGCCCGTGTCGGTCGCCAGGGCCGCCTCGATCAGGCGCCGGCTGCTGGACTCCCCGCCTTGGAAGGCCCCGAGTCGGCCGTCGCCAAGGGTGAAGAAGCACGCCGCGCCGCTCAGTCGGTCGATGGCGCGGGCGAGTTCCTGCGGGGCTTCGCGGCCGCGCTGGAGCAGGGCGTCGTCGAGGGTCTGCAGGTCGAACAACAGCTCCAACCCCGCCTGGGGAGAGCGGGTCTTGAGACCGCCGTCGGCGAGAATGGCGTGGGGAAGGCAGGCGGCGAGGCGCGGCAGGGCGCGCTTGAGCAGGCGTTCTCCAACGGGGCCGGCCAGGGTGCAGCCGGCGATGGCGGCCGCCGTGAAGGTCTCGGCCGTGCGGCCGGGCCGCGGATCGTTGAGCAGATGGCGGGCCTGCACCGAGAGGGCAGCGACCAGACGCTCGGCCTCGGCGTCGGAGGCCACGGCGGTCAGTCTGCGGGCGGCGCAGGCCAGGTTGAACACCCGCCGCTCCAACACCTCCGGCGACCAGGGAAAGGCGGTGACAGCGACGCCGAACAGATCGTCCCAGCCGAGCACCAGCCGTAGGCCCTCGCGCGCGCCCTCCTCGCCGAGGGCCAGCAGATCCGGCAGCCAGACATAGCGGTGCAGGGCGACGGCGAAGGCGCGGCTGGGGCTTGGCCTGTCCCAGGGATCGCCGCCGGGCCCGGTCTCGAAGCCGGTCCCCGCCAGATGATATTGGCCAGCCAGCGCGGCGCGGCCGACCACCGGGTCCGGAGGGCGCAGCTCGCGCGGCGCGGCGGCGAGACCCTGTGCGGCCGGGCGGCCGAGAAGCCAGCGATAGAGGCCGCTCGACCAGTACTCGCGCAGCGTCCAGGTGCGGACCAGGGCGACGGCGGCGAGCAGGGTCCGGCCGCCAGGCCCTTCGGCGAGGATGTCGGTGAAGAGGCCCGCCATGGGGCTAGCCCAAGCTTTCGGAGCCCCTCAGGGCCGCGATATTGCCGGCATAGGCCGGTTGGCCGCCCTTGAAGACGGCGGTGCCGGCTACCAGAGCGTCAGCCCCGGCGGCGAGGCACAGGCGCGCGGTCTCGGCCGTCACGCCGCCATCGACCTCCAGCAGTATGTCCAGCCCCCGCTGGTCGATCATCGAGCGCAGGCGTTCGACCTTCTTCAGTTGGCTAACCATGAAGCTCTGACCACCGAAGCCTGGGTTGACCGACATGACCAGGAGCAGGTCGACGTCGTCGAGCATCCATTCGACGGTCTCGACCGGGGTCGAGGGATTGAACACCACCCCGGCCTTGGCTCCGAGTTCGCGGATGCGGCGGCAGGAGCGGTCGAGGTGCGGGCCGGATTCCGGATGGACGCTGATGTAATTGGCGCCGGCGGCGGCGAACGCCTCCAGGTGAGGATCGCAGGGCGCGATCATCAGATGAACGTCGAAGGGAATGCCGGTGTGGGGGCGAAGCGCCTTCACCACCTGCGGGCCGATGGTGATGGTGGGCACGAAGACCCCGTCCATCACGTCGATATGCACCCAATCGGCCCCGGCGGCGGCGATGGCGCGCACCTCGTCGCCCAGCCGGGCGAAGTCGGCGGCGAGGATGGAGGGCGCGATCAGTGGCCGGGTCGGTCGCATGACCTTCGGATAGGCCGCTCCGCCGTTTCCCGCAATCTCAGTTCATGGGCAGCTACGCGTGAACCTTGCGACGAAGAAGCCGTCCATGCCGCCGGCGGGCGCGCCGCGCACGGGCAGAAGACGCGCGCCTTCCGGCACGATGGACTCCGGCGGAGTTCCGCCCTCGCCAGGCGCGATGGGCAGGAGCTTGAGGTCGGGGCGGCGGGCGAGCACGCCCTGAACCTGGGCCTCACCCTCCTCCTTCTCCAGGGAGCAGACGCAATAGACCAGGCGCCCGCCGGGCTTCAGACGATCGGCGGCGCTGTCGAGCATGGCCGCCTGAACCCCAGCCAGCTTGACCACGTCGCCGGGGCGCGCGCCCCAGAGCACGTCGGGATGACGGCGGAAGGTGCCGGTGGCCGAACAGGGGGCGTCGAGCAGGATGGCGTCGAACTCGCGCTTGTCCTTCCAAAGCAGCGCGTCGATGGCCACGGCGTCGGCCCTGAGGCTGGTGCGGGCCAGGTTGTCGCGCAGCCGCTTAAGCCGGGCGGCCGAGCGGTCGAGCGCCGTGACCTGGGCCCCGGCGGCGGCGAGCTGCAGGGTCTTGCCGCCGGGCGCGGCGCAGAGATCCAGCGCGATCTCGCCGGGCTTCACATCCAGGAGGCGGGCGGGGATCGCGGCGGCGAAGTCCTGCACCCACCACTGGCCGTCGCCGAAGCCGGGCCAGGAGGGGAGCTCGCCTCGGCGGGCGGTGCGCAGCGACCCGCCCGGCAGGACTTCGGCCTCGAGCGCGGCCGCCAGGGCCGAGGCGGTCTTGGGATCGCGCGGGGTGAGGTCGGTCGGCGGCTCCTGTGGGATGAGGGCGGCGAGATCGCGGGCGACCTCATGCCCGTAGGCCGCCTGCCAGCGCGCGTAGAGCCAAGGGGGCAGATTGGCCGAGGGATCGCTTTCGACCACGCCCTCGGTTGCGAGTTTGCGCAGGACGGCGTTGACCAGGGGCTTGAATGGGCGGGTCCCGTTCTTGCGCTCGGCCAGGGCGACGGTGGTGGAGACGGCGGCGTGGTCGGGGGTGTCGCGATAGAGGAGCTGGGCCGCGCCGAGGCGCATCAAGGCGAAGACCTCGGGCGGGGGCGGCTTGCTCATCCGGGCCGTGAGGGCCGCGTCGATGGTCCCCAAACGGCGGAAGACGGTGGCGGCCAGGCCCCGGGCCCAGGCGCGCTGGCTTGGCTCCAACTCCCTGAAGCTTTGGGCCGACATCGCCTCGTCGAAGCCGCCGCGACGGTTGAGGCCAGCCTCGATCAGGGCCAGGGCGGCGAGGCGCGGTGCCAGGCCTTGGCCGGGATCGTCGTTCTGAGGCGGGTTGGGTTTCGTCGACATCGGGCCTAGATCAGGGGGATGGAGCCCGACCACAAGCCCGAAAACGCACACGCCCCAGGGGAATCGCCCCCCGGCGCCGCCCCCGGAAAGCCGCTTACCCCTGCCGCCCGCCGGGCGTTGGAGGAGGCCGCAGCTCGCCGGGAAGCCGATGAAGTTCGTGTCCCAGGAGAATACGCCTCAGGCGAGAGGGACGGCCCCACGGGACCCGAACCGACCCGTTTCGGCGACTGGGAGCGCAAGGGAATCGCCGTCGACTTCTAGCCGGCCCACACCCCGGCCCCGGATGGCCAAGCGGTATATATTATCGTGTAATTGCAATAATATAATCGACAACGCTCGCCGCCCCGGCGCGCATTCTGGGCGGCCAGTCCATGGCCTTATTGCGGGCCATGGCGCATTGTTCTGGCTGCAGGCGCGCTCCGCGGCGCCGCTCTTGAAACTGACCCCTCAAACGGAGGCCTTTCGCCTCTGAGGCGTCTTTTTTTGGAGCAGATCATGCGGTCCAAGACCATCGGAGCCTTCGTTCTCCCCCTCTCGTTCCTTTTTGGCACGAGTGCGGCGATGGCCTACACCGGCGCCGAATGCGCCTATGCTCCCGCCAACCCGGCCGTGGCCTTCGCCCCGGCCCCGGCGCTGCCGGCCCCGGCTTACAGCTATCTAGGCGCCTACCAGCAACAACAGACCTATTCAGGCTCGGCCTATTACGAGCAGCCTTGCGATGTCTGCGCCAAGCCGGCCCCGGTCGTCTATGCGCCGCCGCGACCGCAGCCGCAGATCATGGTTCAGCCGGTCTATCAGCCGGTCTACGCTCCCCCGCCGCCGCCGCCCTGCGCGACCTACACCCCCTGGGGCTGGGACTTCGCGGCCTGCCAGGCCCCGGCGCCGGCTCCGGCCGTGGCGGTCGCCGCGGCGGCCATGGCCTCGGTTTCGGTGGGTGAAGCCTTCTTCGGCGGCTCCGGTGTCGGCCCGATCTCCATCTCCGGCGGCCACGGCGGCGGCGGCATGAGCGTCTTCGGTTCGGGCTTCGCCTCGGCCAAGGCCAACTCCAACGCCATGGCGACCTTCTCCATGACCCCCGGCAACGGCAATAACGGCGGCGGCAACGGCGGCGGCAACGGCGGCGGCAACGGCTCGGGCAACGGGGCCGGCTCGGGCGCGGCCCAGACGGCGGTCACCACCACCGTCACCATCGCCAGCAACAACCGCGGCGACTTCAACGCCACGGGCGGCGGCGGCGGCACGGGCGGCACGGGCAACGGCGGTCAAGGCACCGGCGGCGCCGGCGGCCAGGGCAACGGCGGCGGCGGCGGCACGGGCACCGGCGGCCAGGGCGGTCTCGGCGGCGGCGGCGGCAACGGCGGCTTCGGCGGCGGCGGCGGCAATGGCGGCGGCGGCGGCTTCGGCGGCGGCGGCGGCACGGGCGGCACGGGCACCGGCACAGGTACCGGCACGGGCGTCGGCACCGGCGTCGGGACGGGTGTCGGCACCGGCACGGGTACAGGCACCGGCTTTGGCGGCGGCTTTGGCGGGGGTTTCGGCGCCGGCCAGGGCAGCGGCTTCGGCGGCGGGTTCGGCGGCGGGTTCGGCGCCGGCGGCGGAAAGGGCGGCCACGGCGGCGGCAAGGATCAGGGCGGAAACGGCGGCTGCGATACGGGCTGCCATGCCCCGCCCCCGCCCCAGGACTGCGGCTGCGAAGGCGACAACGATCACGGCGGCCAGCAGGGCTATGCCAAGAACCAAGGCGGCCAGCAGATGAAGAACGGCTGGGGCTCGATGGGCGAAGGCCAGCAGGGCCAACAAGGCCAGCGTCGCGGCTTCGGCGGCGACCGCGGCAACCAGCAGGTCGCCATGGGCGGCAACGGTGTCGGCGGCGGCGGCGGCTGGGGCGCCCAGCGCTAGAGCCGCAGCCAGTCGGGCGGCGCCCAGCCCTGGCGCGGCGGCGGCAAGTGGGGCCGGTAGGCCATACCCGCTAACTAGAGAATGCAGGCGGCGGGGAGCGGTCCCCGCCGTATTGCTGTCTAGCCTTCCGCCGCTTCGGTCTCTTCCGGCAGGCCTATCATGTGGAAGCCGGCGTCGACGTGGATCACCTCGCCTGTGGTCGAGCGGCCCAGATCCGAGAGCAGCCACAGGGCGCAGCCGGCGATCCCCTCCATCGAGGTGTCCTCCTTCAGCGCCGACCAGGCCCGGCCCTGGCCGATCATGGCCCGGCCGCCGGAGATACCGGCGAGCGAGAGGGTGCGCATGGCGCCGGCCGAGATGGCGTTGGCCCGGATTCCCTTAGGGCCCAGGTCGCGGGCAATGTAGCGGGTCGAGGCTTCCAGGGCGGCCTTGCAGACGCCCATGACGTTGTAGTTGGGGATGACCCGCTCGGAGCCGAGATAGGTGAGGGTGATCAGCGAGCCGCCGTTGGGCATCAGCTCGGCTGCGCGGCGCGAGGCGTCGACGAAGGAGAAGGCCGAGATATCCATCGAATTGAGGAAGTTCGCCCGCGTCGTGTTCTCGACGAAGCTGCCCTTGAGCTCGTTCTTGTCGGAGAAGGCGATCGAGTGGACCAGGAAGTCGATGGTCCCGAAGGCGTCCTTCAGCTGGGCGAAGGCGCGGTCCATCGAGGCGTCGTCGGTGACCTCGGCCTCGATCAGCTGGGTGACGCCGACCGTTTCGGCCAGGGCGCGCACCCGGCGCTCCATGGCGGGGATGTAGCTGAAGGCCATCTCCGCGCCCTGGGCGGCGAGCTGCGAGGCGATGCCCCAGGCGATGGAGTTCTGGTTGGCGATGCCCATGACCAGCCCGCGCTTGCCGCGCATCAAATCGCCCTTCGGCAGGTCGAAATCCTCGGCCATTTCCGGCTCCCACTCAGTTGTTAGCCCCGGCTTACAACGGCGGCGGGGCAATTCCAGCCCCAAAACGGCCCTGGCGGGCTAGCGGTCGGCCTTGGCCATCACCAGGCAGCCGTTGGTCCCGCCGAAGCCGAAGCTGTTGGACATGACGGTGTTGAGCGGCCCGTCGTGGCGCTTCCTAAGGATCGGCATGCCCTCGAAGGCCGGATCGAGATTGTCGATATGGGCGCTCTCGGCCGCGAAACCGCCCTGCATCATCAGGAGGCAATAGATGGCCTCCTGCACCCCGGCGGCGCCGAGGCTGTGGCCGGTCAGGGACTTGGTCGAGGAGATCATCGGCATGTCGTCGCCGAACACCTCGCGCACCGCGCCCATCTCCTTGTCGTCGCCCACCGGCGTCGAGGTGCCGTGGGGATTCAGGTAGTCGATCCGCTCGATTCCCTGAGCTTGAAGGCCGGCCATGGCCAGGCGCATGCAGCGGACGGCGCCCTCGCCCGAGGGGGCGACC
>CANJOB010000144.1 GCA_947475655.1 Caulobacterales bacterium
ATGACCCTGATGGGCGCCGAGGTGCTGCTCTACCCCACCGCCATCGGCAGCGAGCCGCACGACGCCAGCCTGGACACCGCCCTGCCCTGGCGCCGCGCCATGCAGGGCCACGCGGTCAGCAACGTCATTCCGGTGGTGGGCGCCAACCGCACCGGCTTCGAGCCGTGGGACGGCTATCCCGGCGGCGGCCAGCACTTCTACGGCTCCAGTTTCATCGCCGACCATCGCGGCGACCTGGTCGGCGACCTGGGCCGCGACGAACAGGGCGTGACCCTGGCGACCTTCGACCTGGACTTCCTCAGCCGCCACCGCGCCGCCTGGGGCTTCTTCCGCGACCGCCGCCCCGACCTCTACGGCAGCCTCACCGCGCCCCGGCCTTCATAGAAACACGATCTTCCCCGAAAGCGACCTCATGCGCCTGTTCCCCATCCTCGCCGCCGCCCTGGCGCTCAGCCTGCCGCTCGCCGCCTGCAAGCGCGCGCCGGTGACCGATCCGGCCGTCGCCGCCGCGACCTTGGCGGAAGGCCAGGCTTTCCTGGCCAAGAACAAGACCGCGCCGGGCGTGGTCACCCTGCCCAACGGCCTGCAGTACAAGGTGGTGACCTCCGGTCCCGCCGAGGGTCATTCGCCAACCCCGCGCGACGAGGTGAAGGTGCACTACGAGGGCAAGCTGCTGAACGGCACGGTGTTCGACAGCTCGTTCGAGCGCGGCAATCCGGCCACCTTCCCCCTGCGCGGCCTGATCCCGGCCTGGATCGTCGCCATCCCCAAGATGCGGCCCGGCGATGAGTGGATCCTGTGGGCGCCGCCGAACCTCGCCTATGGCGAAGAGGACAAGGGTCCGATCCCCGGCAACAGCGTGCTGGAGTTCCGCATCCAGCTGATCGACTTCCTGCCCGCGCCGAAGCCGACGGCGAAAGGCTAACCAGCATGCGCGCCTTTCTCCTCGCCGCCGCCCTGATCGCCGCCCCCCTGATGGCTTATGCCCAAGGCGGGGCGCACAGCCACGCCCACGACGGCGAGCCCGAGCCGGTTCCGCTCGTCGCCACGCCGCAGCAGCAGTCAGAGGGCGCGGCCTTCCTGGCCAGCAACAGGATCGAGCCGGGCGTGGTCACCCTGCCGTCGGGCCTGCAGTACAGGGTGCTCGCCGCGGGACAGGCCGACGCCGGCTCGCCGCGGCCGCAGGACCTGGTGGCGGTCTATTACGAAGGCAAGCTGCTGGACGGCAAGGTGTTCGACGGGGTGCTGGAAGACACCCAGCCGGCGGTGTTTCCGCTGTTTGGCCTGATCCCCGCCTGGGTCGAGGCGATGCAATTGATGCATCCCGGCGACGAGTGGATGCTGTGGTCGCCGCCGGAACTGGCCTATGGCGACAGGGGCGACGAGGTGATCCCCGCCAACAGCGTGCTGAGCTTCCGCATCAAGCTGGTGGCCTTCCAGCGACGCGGCGCCTAGAGAGAATGCCATGTTGAAGATGCGCGCCCTGCTTGTCGCCGCGGCCCTGGCCGTCCCCGCTTCCCTCGCTTCCCTTTCTCAGCCCTTGGCCCAGACGGCCGCAGTCCCGGGTTCAACTGTGACCGCCATCGCAAACGGCCAGGCATTCCTGGCGAAAAACAAGACCGCGCCCGGCGTCGTCACCACCGCGTCCGGCCTGCAGTACAAGGTCGTCAAGGCGGGCCCCAAGACCGGCGGCTCGCCCGACGCCCGCGCCACCGTCAAGGTGCACTACGAAGGCAAGCTGCTGGACGGCACGGTGTTCGACAGCTCCTTCGCGCGCGGCGCTCCGGCCGACTTCCCTCTGCGCGGCTTGATCCCCGCCTGGATCGAGGCCGCGCAGTTGATGCACCCCGGCGACGAGTGGATCATCTGGGCGCCGCCGAACCTCGCTTACGGCGATCTCGACCGGCCGAAAATTCCCGGCGGCAGCGTGCTGGAATTCCGTATGCAGTTGATCGACTTCACACCGGCCCCGCCCGTGCCCGATGCGGCGACCTTCCTAACCGGCAACAAGACCCAGCCTGGCGTGACCACCACCCCGTCCGGCCTGCAGTACCGTGTGGCCCGCGCCGGTCCCGCCGACGGCGGTTCGCCGAAGCCTGACGACATGGTGGCCGTCCACTACCGCGGCCGTCTGCTGGACGGCACGGTGTTCGACAGCACCGCGAACGGCGAGCCGGCGGTGTTCCAGCTCGGCGGCCTGATCCCCGGCTGGGTCGAGGCGCTGCAGCTGATGCATCCGGGTGATCAGTGGACCGTTTGGACGCCGCCGGAGCTCGGCTACGGCGCGAAGGGAGACGAGGTGATACCGGCCAACAGCGTGCTGGAATTCGAGATGATGCTGGTCGCCTTCAAGTCGCTCGCCGAAATCGAAGCGATGCAGAAGGAAGAGGAAGCGGCCGCCGCGAAAGCGGCGCCGAAATAATCCGGCACCCGGAGGGTAGGCTGCGCCTAGTCCCTGAACACCACGGTCTTGCGGCCGTTCAGCAGCACCCGGTCCTCAATGCGCCAGCGCACGGCGCGGGCCAGCACGCGGCGCTCGATGTCGCGGCCCTTGCGGATCAGGTCTTCCGGCGTGTCGACATGGCTGATGCGCTCGACGTCCTGTTCGATGATCGGCCCCTCGTCGAGGTCGCTGGTGACGTAGTGGGCGCTGGCCCCGATCACCTTCACCCCGCGCGCATGCGCCTGGTGGTAAGGGCGGGAACCCTTGAAGCCGGGCAGGAACGAGTGGTGGATGTTGATGCAGCGACCGGCCAGCTTGGCCGACAGCCCCTCCGACAGCACCTGCATGTAGCGGGCGAGCACGACCAGCTCGGCCCCGGTCTGCTGGATCAGGGCCCATAGCTGGGATTCCTGCTCCAGCTTGGTCTCCTTGCTGACCGGCAGGTGATGGAACGGGACGCCCCGCAGGTCGACGTGCGGCAGGTTCTCAGCGCCATGGTTGGAAACCACCGCCACCACATCCATCGGCAGCTCGCCGATGCGCCAGCGGTAAAGCAGGTCGGCCAGGCAGTGGTCGAACTTGCTGACCAACAGCATCACCTTCAACCGCTGGTCGGAATCGCGCAGGCTCCACTTCATGGCGAAGTCCTTGGCGATCGGGGCGAAGGCCGCCGTCACCGCCTCGATGTCGGCGGCGCCGGGCTCGAACACCACGCGCATGAAGAACTGACCGGTCTCCTCGTCGTCGAACTGCTGCGCGTCGAGGATGTTGGCGCCGGCCTCGAACAGGAAGGTCGAGACGCGGGCGACGATCCCCGGCTTGTCGGGGCAGGACAGAGTCAGGATGGCGGAGGACATCAGGTGTTGTTCCGTCGTTGGGTAGCGGGCTTTACCTGATTGAGCATGCTGGCGAAAGTGTGCGCGGTTTCGCCTCAAGCATGCTCAAAACTCTAGAATCTAGAGCCTTCTGATCAGGTTCAGATGGATTCCATCTGAACCTGGAAGGCTCTGGGACGCCCACGCTCAAGCCAAGGCGCCGATAGCCGTCGCCCGGCGAGGGGACTAGGATGCGCCGATGGCCGCTCCTCACACCGCCTCCGCCGAAGACCTGACCGCCCGCGCCATCGGCATATTGGCGACGCTGGTGGCCTTCGACACCACCTCGCGCGGCTCCAACCTGGCCCTGATCGAATGGGTCGAGGCCTATCTGGCCGGCCATGGCGTCGCCTCCCAGCGCGTGCCCAACCCTGACGGGACCAAGTCCAACCTGATGGCCACGGTCGGGCCCAGCGTCCCCGGCGGGATCGTTCTGTCGGGCCACACCGACGTGGTGCCGGTGGACGGCCAGGCCTGGACGTCGGACCCCTGGGTGCTGACCGAGCGCGAGGGGCGGCTGTACGGCCGCGGAAGCTGCGACATGAAGGGGTTTCTGGCCCTGGCCCTCGCCGCCGTGCCGGACCTGCTGGCGGCCGGCGTGAAGACGCCGGCGCACCTGGCCTTTTCCTAAGACGAGGAGGTGGGGTGCCTGGGCGCCCCGGACCTGATCGCCGCCATCGCCGCCCAGCTCCCCGCCCCGGCGGCCGTGATCGTCGGCGAGCCCACCGACATGGTCGCCGTGCGCGGCCACAAGGGCGTCTCGACCTTCCGAGTCACCCTGACCGGGCGCGAGGCCCATTCCAGCCTGACGCACCTGGGGGTTTCGGCCAATATGGCGGCGATCCCGCTGCTGGCCGCCCTGGCCGAGCTGTCGGCCCAGCTGGAACGCGATGCCGACCCCGCCTCGCCCTTCATGCCCAAGGGCTCGACCCTGACCGTGGGCCAGATCCACGGCGGCACGGCCACCAACATCCTTGCCCGCGAATGCGTGCTGCTGTTCGACCTGCGCACCCCGCCCGGCGTCGACCCCGACGCCCTGCTGGCGGATATTTACGCCCTATGCGGTCGCATCGACGCGGAGTTGAAGGCCCGCGCGCCGGAGGCGGGCTTGAAGATCGAGCGCCGTTCCACCACCCCGGCCCTGGCGCCGGAGCCCGACGGGGCGGCGGAGGCCCTGGCGCGGGCCCTGACCGGCGACAACGGACCTCCGCGCGTGGTGCCCTACGCCGCCGAGGCCGGGCAGTTCCAGGGCGCGGGCTTCTCCACCGTGATCTGCGGCCCGGGTTCGATCGACCAGGCGCACCAGCCGGACGAATATGTCGAACGCTCGCAGATGGAGCGCGGCGGCGCCTTCATGGCGAGGCTGGTCGAAACGCTTCGCGCCTAAACCTTGGGCTCGCGGATGTCTGGGCGCATGCGCAGCAGGTCGTAGGGCTTCCAGGTCATCGCCCGGGCGATATCCAGCCAGGAGGCCTTGCGTGACGCCTGCACGGCCTTGCGCGCATTCCACGGGGTCTCCAGCGTCCGGACGGCGGTGATTAGCGCGCTCAGCGTGCGCTTGGCCGCCGGGTTGCGCCGGGCCAGGAACAGCTGGGCGCCGATGGCGGAGAAGTGCAACAGCAGCACGGGGATCAGCAGGATCGCCGGCAGGTCCTTGACCAGCATCCACAGCCGGTTGCGCGTGCCGTGGAACACGGCGAAGTCGGAGGCCGGGCCGCCGGACGAGGCCGAGCCCTCGTGGCGCACCACGGCGGACGGGACCACCAGCACCTTCTCCCCGGCCAGCTGCAGGCGGAAGCCGAGGTCGACGTCCTCGCAGTAGCAGAAGAAGCTCTCGTCGAAGCCGCCGAGGCTAAGGAACAGGTCGCGGTCGATCATCATCGCAGCGCCGCAGGGGGAAAAGACCTCGCCCTCGATCCAACCGCCGGCGTCGGCCTGGCCGTAACCGCCGCGATAGGGGATGCCGGCGCCGAACATAACATCGCCCATGCCGTCGAGGCGCAACGGGTCCTCGTCCATCAGCTGGCGCGAGGTGAAGGCGCGGTGGGTCGGCCAACGCGCGGCGGCGCCCAGCAACCGTTCCAGCCAGTCCGGCGCGGCGTAGGCGTCGGGGTTGAGCAGCACCAGCCATTGGCCCGTGGCCTGCCGCGCCGCCAGGTTATTGCCGGCGGCGAAACCGAGGTTCTCGCCGGGCGAGATCAGAGCGATCGACGGGTCGGCCTTGGCGGCTTTCGCGGGGCCGTCGTCGCCGCCCCCGGACTCGGCATTGTCGACCAGCAGCACCTCGAAGTCCGTGAAGCTCTGCCCCTTGAGCGCCCCCAGGCATTTGGCCAGCGTCGGCCCGCTGTTGTAGGCGACGACGACGACGCTGACGGTGGGGGCGGCGGACTTGACCATGCTGAGCCTTCCTAGGGCCGATCCCCCCCGTTAGGAATATGCAATGACCTTCACCGACCTCTTCTGGAATTCCGCCGACGGCCTGCGACTGCACGCCCGCGACTATGCGCCCGCCACGAAGACCGGCCGCCTGCCGGTGGTCTGCCTGCACGGCCTGACCCGCAACGCCCGCGACTTCGGCGAGATCGCGCCGCGCATAGCCGAGGTGGGCCGCCGCGTGCTGGTCCCCGAGTTCCGCGGTCGGGGGCAGAGCGCCCGCGCGAGCGACCCGATGACCTACTGGCCGCCGCATTACGCTCACGACACCATCGCCCTGATGGAGGCGGCGGGGATCGACAGGGCGCTGTTCATCGGCACGAGTCTCGGCGGCATCGTCACCATGATCCTCGCCTCCCTGGCGCCTGACCGTGTCGCTGGCGCCGTGCTGAACGACGTCGGGCCGCAACTGTCGCCGGTGGGGCTGGCGCGGATATCCGCCTATGCCGGCGCTTCGCCCAACCCCGCCGACTGGGCCGGGGCGGCGGCCTACGCCAAACAGGTGAACGGCGCCGCCTTTCCCGATTTCCAGAACGCCGACTGGGACGCCTTCGCGCGGCGCATCTTCATCGAGGACGAGGCCGGCCTGCGCCTCGACTACGATCCCGACATTTCCGTGCCGTTCAAACAGGCCAACAACCCCAAGGGCGAAAATGCCAAGCCGCCGCCGGATTTGACGCCGCTGTTTCTGAACCTGGCCAAGGATCGCCCCGTGCTGCTGGTGCGCGGGGCGATCTCCGACCTGCTCGATGCGCCGCTGTCGGACGCCATGCGCGCGACCGCCCCGTCGATGGCCTATGCGGAAGTGCCCGCCGTTGGTCACGCCCCGACGCTGAGCGAGCCTTTCGCCTGGGCTGCGATCGAGATTTGGCTGGCCGACGCGCCGTAGTTCCACTCCGCCAGCACCTCCGGATCGGATTCACCGCCGCGATCCAGCGCCGCGAACGCATCCGCATCCAGCAGCCGCGCCGCCGCCCACACCGCCGAGGCGCGCACCAGCGGCGAGGCGTCCGACAGGCGCGGCATGACCGCCGCCATCAGGCTCACGTCGCCGCTGTTGCCGATGGCGTAGAGCACGTTGCGCAGGAAGCGGTCGCGGCCGATGCGCTTGACCGGGCTCTTGGCGAACAGGGCGCGGAAGGCGGCGTCGTCGAGTTCGGCGAGGCTGCTGAGAGTCGGCCCGCGCAATTCGTCGCGCGCATGGAAGCGCGCCTCCCGCGCCACCTCCGCGAACTTGTTCCACGGGCAGACCGCCAGGCAGTCGTCGCAGCCGTAGATGCGGTTGCCCATCGCCGCGCGAAATTCGCGGTCGATCGGGCCGGGATGCTCGTTGGTCAAGTAGGCCAGGCACCTGCGCGCATCGAGCTGGAACGGCGCGGGGAAGGCGTTGGTGGGGCACACGTCGAGGCAGGCGGTGCAGGCGCCGCAGTGCTCAGCCGCCGCGTCGTCCGGCTCCAGCTCCAAATCTGTCAGGATCGAGCCGAGGAACAGCCAGGAGCCGAACTCTCTGGAGACCAGGTTGGTGTGTTTGCCCTGCCAGCCCAGGCCCGCGCGCTGGGCCAGCGGCTTTTCCATCAGCGGCGCGGTGTCGACGAACACCTTCACTTCGCCTTTGAACTCGGATTCGATCCAGCGGGCCAGTTCCTTCAGCCGCTTCTTGATCGGCTCATGATAGTCCTCGCCGTGGGCATAGACCGAGATG
>CANJOB010000145.1 GCA_947475655.1 Caulobacterales bacterium
CTCGTCCATGTCGATGAAGTCGATGACGATCAGGCCGGCCAGGTCGCGCAGGCGCAGCTGGCGGCACGCCTCGGCGGCGGCCTCCATATTGGTCTTCAGGGCCGTGGCCTCGATGTTCCGCTCGCGGGTGGCGCGGCCTGAGTTGACGTCCACCGATACCAGGGCCTCGGTCTGGTTGATCACCAGATAGCCGCCGGATTTGAGCGGCACGTTGGGCGAGTAGATGGCGCTCAGCGCCTCCTCGACCCGGTGCTTGACGAACAGGGGGGTTGGCTCGCGGTAAGCCTGCACCTTCTTCGCCTGCGACGGCATCAACATGCGCATGATGTCGCGGGCCTCGCGGAAGCCGGCGTCGCCCTCGACCCAGATGCCCTCCAGGTCCTTGTCGTACATGTCGCGGATGGCCCGCTTCACCAGGCCCTCTTCCTCATAGATGAGGGCGGGGGCGATGGAGTGCATCGTCTTCTCGCGGATGTCCTCCCAGGCGCGCATCAGATATTCGTAATCGCGCTTGATCTCGAGCTTGGTGCGCTTGGCTCCGGCGGTGCGGATGATCAGGCCCATGCCCTGCGGTACGTCCAGGCCCTGGACCACGGTCTTGAGGCGCTTGCGGTCGGCGGCGGCCTCGATCTTGCGGCTGATCCCGCCGCCCCGGGCGGTGTTGGGCATCAGGACGCCGTAGCGGCCGGCCAGGGAGAGATAGGTCGTCAGGGCCGCGCCCTTATTGCCCCGCTCTTCCTTGACCACCTGCACCAGCATGATCTGCCGGCGCTTGATGACCTCCTGGATCTTGTAGCGGCGCAGCAGCCGGCGGCGGCGGCGCTCGACCTCCTCATCCATGACGTCGTCGTCATCGTCGTCGGAGCCTTGCGCCTCGGCGCCGTCCTCGTCGTGATCCTCGTCCTCGCCGCCCTCGGCGGGAGCTTCGACCTTGGCGCCCCGGCGGGACTTGGCCGGGGGATGGTCGTCATCCTCCTCGGCGGCCTCGCGCAACAGAGCTTCGCGGTCGGCGACCGGAATCTGGTAATAGTCGGGGTGTATCTCGTTGAAGGCCAGGAAGCCGTGACGGTTGCCGCCGTACTCGACGAACGCCGCCTGCAGGCTGGGCTCGACCCGGGTTACCTTGGCGAGATAGATGTTTCCGCGAAGCTGTTTGCGATTTTGGCTTTCGAAATCAAACTCTTCAACGCGGGTTCCGTCCACGACCACAACCCGGGTTTCTTCCGGGTGGGCCGCGTCGATAAGCATTTTCTTTGTCATTAAGACGATCTCCAAGGCGCGCGGCGGACGCGTAGTCCGGGCGCCTGTGTGTGAGAGGCGCGCACGCGTAGCCGTCGCGCCAGCCGTCCGCGCCGCCGATGCCGGCGACGGGGAATGCTGGTTGCGATGCGGCTAGAGTAGCGGCGCAGCCCATGGGTTTTCCGTGGTGCGCCCGCGATTGGTGGGGCGCTGGGGTGTATTGTCTTGCGCCGGCGCCAGAAGGGATCGTTTCCCGGCGGGGGCCTGACGCGGTGCGAATGCGCGGTGCGCTGTCGCTGCCAAGCTCAGGCTGCGACAACAGCGCGCATGCCGACCATAGCAAGGTATGGCCGCTAAAAGAAAGCCTGACATTGAAACACAAGGGAAATGGCCGTCCCGGCGGTTCTGGCCCTCAGCGCGGGCTTAACCCATTTTCCACGTCCGCCCGGCATTATACGCGGCTGAGCGCGCCCTCCGCATGGGTGATCTCGTGTCGGAGCAGTAGTGGCGAAGAAACGCCTTTCTCGATGGATTGCAGCGGCTTTCGCGGGACTCGCGGCGGCCCTCAGCGGGGCCGTGCTCGCCGCCGCGGCCGTCGGCGCGTCTGATTCTCCCCAGGAAGGGGTGCTGAAGGTGCGTTTCGGCGGCGACCGGGCCCAGACCCGCGTGGTCATCGACCTTGATCGTCCCACCTCCGCCACCGAAGTCAGTTTTCCCAGCCCCGGCCGCCTGATTGCCCCCCTGCCCAAGATCGCCGCGCCCCCGCCGGGCTTCGACGGCGCCGGATCAGGCCTGGTGCGCCGCTGGCTGGTCGATCGCGTCGGCGGCCAGACCCGCCTGCAGCTCGACCTTGACGAGCAGGCGACCGTCAAACGCCGTTTCCTGCTGCCGCCAGGCGAGGGCGTCGGCCACTGGCGCTATGTGATCGACCTGGAATCCGGGACGGTAATCCGTCCTGTCACTCTCGCCACGGTCCCGGCGGCCGCGGTCAAGATCAGGAGCGTCGCCCCGGATATCAAACGCCGCCGGGTGGTGGTGATCGACGCCGGCCACGGCGGCAAGGACCCGGGCGCCATGGGCGCCGGAACCCGCGAGAAGGATGTCACCCTGGCCGCCGCCCGGGCGCTGAAGAAGCGCCTGGAGGCCAGCGGGGTCTACCGCGTGGTGCTGACCCGCGATTCCGACGTCTTCATCCCGCTCGAGGAGCGGGTGCGGATCGCCCGCAAGGCCGACGCCGACCTGTTCATCTCCCTGCACGCCGATTCCGGGCCGGACGCCGCCACCCGCGGGGCCTCGGTCTACACCCTGTCCGAGAAGGGCGCCGATCGCGCCGCCAAGGTCCTGGGGCCGCAGGGCATGCTGATCCCCGCCAGCCGGCCGGGCCGCGACCAGACCACCAACCAGATTCTGCTCGACCTGACCCAGCGCTCGACCAAGAACCGCTCGGCCGTCTTCGCCGAGACCCTGCTGCGCCACGTCGGCGATGAGACGCCGCTGCTGCGCCGCAGCCACCGCGATGCCGGATTCGTCGTGCTACTGGCCCCCGAGGTGCCGGCCGTCCTGCTGGAGATGGGCTTCATCACCAGTCCGGCGGATGAGCGCCTGCTGACCAACGCCGACAGCCGCGGCCGGTTGATCGACGCCGTCGGCAACGCCATCGACGCCTTCTTCCAGCGGCCCGCCCCGACCATCGCCGGCTAAGCGGCCCGCTTTTCAACGCGGGTGGATGGAGGCAATTCCATCCGGGGCGGAAAAGCATTAGGGCAGGGGCCATGGTTATAAAGTTTCCAAAGCCCTCGCCCCTGGCTCTGATCGTGGCCGGGGCGCAGTTCATGGAACTGCTGGACGGCACGGTGATCGTCACCGCCCTGCCGCAGATGGCGCGGGACTTCCACGTCACCTCCACCGAGCTCAGCCTGGGTATCACCGCCTACATGCTCACCGCCGCCTGCGGCATACCGATCAGCGGCTGGATGGCCGACCGGTTCGGCTCGCGGACCGTGTTCTGCCTGGCCGTGGGCGTTTTCATGCTGGCCTCTGTGCTCTGCGCCACCAGCGTCGGCGAGGGCAGTTTCGTCATCGCCCGCATCCTGCAAGGGGCGGCGGCGGGGCTGATGACGCCGATCGGGCGGCTGATCGTCATCCGGGCGACCGAGAAGAAGGACCTGGTCAACGCCATCGCCATCATGGTCTGGCCGGCTTTGCTTGCTCCGATCATTGGTCCACCCATCGGAGGTTTGATCACCGACCTGGCCGGCTGGCGCTGGATTTTCCTGCTCAACATACCGATCGGCATCTTCGGCCTGTTCTTCGCCTTGAAAATCCTGCCCGAGCAGAAGGCCGAGAAACGCCCGTTCGACAGCCTGGGCTACATCATCACCATCGTCGCCCTGATGCTGCTGTTGTTGGGGCTAGACCAGATCAGCGCCGGCCACTCGCCCGGGCGGGCGGCGTTCATGATCGCGGTGGGCCTGGCCGTCGGCTATGGCGCGGTCTCGCACATGACCCGCGCCGCGCACCCTGTGATCGACCTGTCGGCGATGAAACACCAGACCTTCGCCGCGGCCAACCTGGCCGGGTCGCTGGCGCGGACGGCGATCGCAGCCTCGCCGTTCCTCATTCCCCTGCTGTTCCAGGAGGCGTTCGGCATGACCGCCACGGCGGCCGGCCTGTTCCTGCTGTCCTACATGCTGGGCAACCTGTTCATGAAGACGGCGACCACGCCGATCCTTAAGCGATTCGGATTCCGCAACGTGTTGGTCTGGAACAGCCTGCTCAGCGGCTCGTCGATCATGGCCCTGGCGCTGATCGCGCCGGGCATGCCGTTCGCGGCCATCGCGGTCATGCTGTTCATCAGCGGCGCCAGCCGGTCGATGGAGTTCACCGCCCTGTTCAGCCTGACCTTCTCCGATGTTCCGGGCGAGCAGCGCACCGGCGCCAACACCTTGACCGCCCTGGTGCAACAGCTTGGCTTCAGCCTGGGCGTGGCCCTGGGCGCGGCCCTGCTAGGGGCCAGCCAGGCCTTCCGGGCCGCGCCCCAGCTCGAATTGGCCGACTTCCGGATCGCCTTCGTCATCTGCGGCCTGATCGGTCTGTCGGCGGTCTGGTCGTTTTGGCGCCTGCCGCAAGACGCCGGCGCCGAGGTCAGCGGACATACACCCAGGGTGCTCTAGCTCTTTGCGTTCCCGGCGGCGCAGGCTAGATCAGCAGGGCCGGGCGGCCCCGGCGCGTGTGAGGCGTTAGAACCCTGGTGAAACCCCCCGAACGATGGGTCGCCATAGCTGGCGTGGCGGTGCTCAGCACCGTCGCCGTCGCAGGATTCGCCATCGCCATCTATGCGGCCTGGCTGTTCCACGACATGCCCGACGCCGGCGACCTGCAGGACTATCGCCCGCCGACGGCGACGCGGGTCTATGCCTGGGACGGCACTCTGATCGGCGAGTTCTCGCGCGAGCGGCGCATCTTCGTGCCCTACGACCAGATTCCGCCGCGGCTCAGCCAGGCCTTCCTGGCCGCTGAGGACCACAATTTCTTCCAGCACGGCGGGGTCGACGTGCAGGGCGTGGGCCGTGCCATGCTGCGCAACGTGCTCAACTTCATCCAGGGCCGCCGGCTGGAGGGTGGTTCGACCATCACCCAGCAGGTGGCCAAGAACGTGCTGCTCACCAGCGACGCCACGGTCGGCCGCAAGCTGAAGGAGGCCATCCTGGCCCGGCGGCTGGAGCAGACGCTCGACAAGCCGCGCATCCTCGAGCTGTACCTGAACGAAATCTGGCTCGGCTACCGCTCATTCGGTGTCGGGGCGGCGGCGTACAACTACTTCGGCAAGTCGATCAACGACCTCAGCCTGGCGCAGATGGCCTACCTGGCCACGGTGCCCAAGGGGCCGGACAACTACCACCCGATCCGCCGCAAGCCGGCGGCCATCGCCCGCCGCAACTACATCATCGGCCAGATGGCCGACCTCGGCTGGGTCTCGCGCCAGGAAGCCGACGCGGCGATGAAGGAGGACCTGGTGGTCCAGGCCGCGCCGACCCGCGCCCGCTACCGCGACGCCGACTATTTCGTCGAGGAGGTGCGCCAGCGCGGTCTCAACACCTTGGGGGCCCGCCTGACCGAGGGCGGCTACTACATGCGCACCACCCTCGACCCGGAAATGCAGACCGCCGCCCAGGTGGCGCTGATGAACGGGCTGGAGCAGTACGACCGCCGCCACGGCTTCCGCGGCGCCTGGGACATGGCGCCCGAGGCCACGGGCTGGGAAAAGCAGGCCGACGCCCATCCGCGCCCAGCCGAGCGCACCGGCTGGAAGCCCGGCCGGGTCGAATCCATTGAGGGCGGCATCCGCGTCCGCCTGACCAACGGCGAGGCCGGCAACCTGGTGTCCGAGGACGTCTCCTGGTCGCGCAACAGCCGCAGCCCCCTAAAGGCGGGCGACCTGGTCTTCGTCGAGCCGGCGGCGTCGGGCGGCCTGCGCCTGCGCCAAATTCCCAACGTCAACGGCGCCCTGGTGGCCATGAACCCGGCCAACGGCCAGGTGCTGGCCCTGGTCGGGGGCTACAGCTACAGCCTGTCGAAATTCAACCGCGCCACCCAGGCCTTGCGCCAGCCCGGCTCGGCCTTCAAGCCGCTGGTTTACGCCACAGCCCTGGAAAACGGCTTCACCCCGGCCTCCTACGTCACCGACGAGGCCCTGACCTTCACCGACTCCACGGGCAAGGTCTGGACGCCGGAAAACTACTACAAGCGCTTCTACGGCAGCCAGCCGCTGCGGCGCGGCATCGAGCTGTCGATCAACGGCATGACCGTTAAACTGGCCCAGGCCACCGGCATGCGCAAAGTCGTCGATATGGCGGTCAAGCTGGGGGTGGTGAAGACCATGCAGCCGGTGCTGGCCATGGCCCTGGGCGCCGGCGAGACCAGCCCGTTCCTATTGACCTCCGCCTACGCCTCCTTCGTCAACGGCGGCCGCAAGGTCGATCCGCACCTGATCGAGCTGGTCGAGGACCGCGAGGGCAAGACCCTGCTGCGCGCCGACAAGCGCGAGTGCCCGCGCTGCGACGCCGGCTTCAACGGCGACGAGAGCCCGCGCATCCTGCCCACCGGAGCGCAGGTGATGGACCCGATCACCGCCTTCCAGGTCACATCCATGCTCGAGGGCGCCGTGCTGCGCGGCACAGGCACGGGCGCCCGCGCCCTGGGCCGCCCCGTGGGCGGCAAGACCGGCACCACCAACGAATACCGCAGCGCCTGGTTCGTCGGCTTCACCCCGCAGGTGGTGGCCGGGGTGTTCGTCGGTTTCGACGACAACCGGTCCTTGGGCGAAGGGGAAACCGGCGCCACGGCGGCGGTGCCGATCTTCACCGAGTTCATGAAGACGGCGGTCCGCAACAAGCCGCCGACGCCCTTCATCGCCCCGAAGAACGCCCGCTTCATGGTGGTGAACGGCATACGCGAGGCGTTCCGCCCCGGCAGCGAGCCGCGCTCGACCGAGGTGCTGCCGACCGCCCCGATCCCCTACGAACAGCTGGGCGCCGCGCCGACGGCGGCTCCCGTCGCGGCGCCCGAGGCCCCCCCGGCGGTCGTCCGCCCAGCCGACGCGGCGGCGGGTCTCTATTAGCTAGAACGTGACAACCACGGCCGGCGCGGGCTATCAGCGCGCCTCCACCGAGCGGGTCGAGTAAAAGTGCGAAGCGGTTTTCCGCCCGCGACCCGCTCTAAACTCTAGAATCGATCACGACGATCATCGTGATCGGGGGAACTATCGATATGAGAGTGGATGTCGCGGCCTCCATGGCCGACATCGAGCAGTCCATCGGACTGCTCAGGAGGCGTCTTTGACTGGGATGCAGCCCTAGACCGCCTGCACGAGCTGGACGCCAAGTCCGAAGATCCCACGCTTTGGGATATGCCCGCCGAGGCCCAGGCCCTGATGCGCGAGCGTCAGCGGCTGGCCGACAGCATCAATGTGGTCAAAGGCATGATCACGGGCCTGGCCGACGCGGTCGAGTTCGCCGAGATGGCCGACGCCGAGGGCGACGAGGAATCCCTGGCCGACGCCCGCGCCCAGCTGGCTGAGCTTAAAGGCCGCGCCGCGCGGGCCGAGCTTGAGGCCCTGCTGGCCGGCGAGGCCGACGGCAA
>CANJOB010000146.1 GCA_947475655.1 Caulobacterales bacterium
GATCAAGGCCGCGCACGCGGTCATCGACAAGGTGAAAGTCACCGACGCTGGGCATGGCATCTATGTGCTCACCTTCCCCTTCATGGGCACGACCATGAAGGTCACCCTGGACAAGGTCCGCCGCCCGTCGCGGGTCGAGCTTCCCTACGTGCACCCGGTGATCGGCCGCACCGTTCTGGTGGCGGAATATTCCGAGTACAAGGACTACGAACCGCTGAGCCCGCTCAGCGATGAGCCGTTCAGCTTCCTCGATTTCCCCGCGCGCATCGTCCACAAGCTGGGAAACAAGACTGTGCTCGATCTGAAGGTCGACACCTGCTGGTGCACCAACCCCTATGTGCGCTTCTCCCCGCAAGCCAAGCCCGCGCCGTATGTGACCACACCGGTCTCGGCCGCGACGCCGCGCACGGCCTGGGGCAAACCCGACCTGAACGGCATCTGGAACCGAGTGACAGCCCGGGAAAGCGTGGTCGGCAATGCCTTCGTCAATACGCTCGCCTTGACCGAGGATGGCGGCGCCAACAACACGTCGCAGGTGCGCGAAGGCAACTACAACTTCGAAGAGGTGGATTCCGAGTACTTCGTGAAGGTCAATCAGGACATGCCCTTCTACAAGCCGGAGATGTGGCAACAGATCCGCACCCTGGAAGAGAACGCCTACCGCCGTCCCGCCGACCCGCAGTACGGCTGTAAGAACCAGGGCCTCAACCGCCTGGGCGAGCCGCAGGAATCCTTCCTCCTGCCCAACAAGTTCACCACCATCTACACCCCGGGCATGGCGGTGCCGTGGTTCCGCGAAGTCCCCATCGACGGCCGCAAGCTGCGCACGCATGACCAGTATGAGGGCATACGGCCGAACGGCGCTTCGGTCGGCCATTGGGACGGCGACACCCTGGTCGTCGAGACCGTCGACTTCCCGGGCGACGGCCAGGTTTGGTACGACTCGCGCGGCTGGCTGGTAGACGCCGAGACCAAGATCACCGAGCGCTATCGCCGCGACGGCGACACCATGACCTACGACGTCACGGTGGAAGACCCGATGTTCGTCGAGCCGTGGATTCGCCCGTCTGTGACCCTGCGCGTCAACAAGACGGCGATGCTGCAGGAGCCGTTGGGCTGCATCGAGTACGACGGCGACCAGCTGCCGCCGAGCGAGTAACCGCGCGCCCCCCGGCGCGGCGTCCACCGCTCCGGGGCGGCTTCACATCAAATCGGCCTTCAGGAGGATTCCATGACGCCACGCAAACGCATCGCCTTCGCCGTCGTCCTCGCCCTGGGCGCGTCGGCCCCGATCGCCGCCACCGTCCAGGCGCAGCAGACCCGGGCCGCGGCGGCCGAGGCCGCGCTGAAGGCGTCCCCTGTTTCCGTGGTCTGGATGTATTCGCATTCCGACGGCACCGCCCATATCGAACGCCAGCCGCTGCCGCCGCAGCTCCTGCCCGCGGAAAGCATCAGCTACCAGGTGGCGATGCCCGGCGTGCCCATGCCCGCGATCAACCGCGATTGGCACGGAGCGCCCTATCCGCGCTACATAATCACCCTGTCAGGCAGTTCGGAGATGGAAGTGTCGGGCGGCGCGGAACGCAAATTCATCGCTGACACCAACCATGTCCTGCTGGCCGACGACGTCACCGGCAAGGGGCACCGCTCCATCGCCCGGCCGATCGGCGACAAGCCGTGGGTCACGGCCTACGTCAAGCTCGACA
This sequence comes from Caulobacterales bacterium, assembly GCA_947475655.1. Lineage (GTDB taxonomy): Bacteria > Pseudomonadota > Alphaproteobacteria > Caulobacterales > Caulobacteraceae > Caulobacter. The sequence continues at coordinate 1,707 of CANJOB010000146.1, forward strand.
TGTCGAAGATCAAACGCGACGCGGCGGGCCGCCTCGTTCTGGCCGGCGGGTAGGGAAGGGCGCTCAGGGCGGCGTCGTCAAAGGACCATTGTCTTCAAAATCGAATGAAAACAATGGTAGGCGCAGTAGGATTCGAACCTACGACCCGCTGATTAAGAGTCAGCTGCTCTACCAACTGAGCTATGCGCCCGCACCGCTGCGAGGGCGCGGAACATACGCATATTCGTGAGGAGGGCAAGGGGCGCTCGGCGATGGCTTGCGCTATGGTCGGGGCCAGTAGGATTCGAGGCCTGACCATGTCCAAGCGCGACCTGACCGGGGTGGTGGATTTCGCCCATCTGGAACGCTTCGCCCTCGACGACGCCCAGGTCGTCGACGAGGTCCTGAGCCTGTTCCGCGAACAGGCCGGGCTTTGGGCCCCGATGCTGGACGGCGAGACCGATGGCTGGCGCGACGCGGTCCATACCATCAAGGGCGCGGCGCTCGGCGTGGGGGCCTTCGCCCTGGCCGACGCCTGCGAATACGCGGAGGGGGCGGGGGCGGGCGCCCTGCCGCAGGTGCATTCGGCGCTGGACACGGCCTTGTTTGAAGTCGCCGCCTACCTGCACGAACAGGCGCTGAAATCGCTGCGGAGCGACGCCTTGCCCCTGACTGACCGTATCGACTAGGCCGTGCCTGGCCCCAAGGAAGCCCTGGCCGCCTGCGACGCGGCCCTGGCGGCGGGGGCGCGGACGCCGGCTCTGCACGGCCAGCGCGGCATCCTGCTGCGGGCCCTGGGCCGGCCGCGCGAGGCGGTGGAGGCCTTCGATCGCGGCTGGGCGCTCAATCCCGCCTATGCGCAGGCCTTCGCCGCGGGCGGGCTCGACGCCTTGCCCGAGGAAGGCAAACGCCTGCTGTGGAACAAGAGCCTGGCCCTGCTGACCCTTGGCGACCTGCCGGGCGGCCTGCCGCTGTACGAGGCGCGCGGCTGGACCGGGCCGGGCGATCCGCAAGCGCGGACCGAACCGCTATGGACCGGCATTGAGGACGTGGCCGGGAAGATCGTCTTCCTGCACGGCGAGCAGGGGCTGGGGGACACGATCCAGTTCTGCCGCTACGCCAAGCTGCTGCGGGAGCGGGGGGCGCGGGTGGTGCTGGCGGCGCAGACGCCGCTGGTGGAATTGCTCAAAAGTCTCGATCCGGCGGTTACCGTCATCGATTGGGCCTATGCCCCGACCGTCATCGACTACCGCGCCCGGCTGATGAGCCTGCCGCTGGCGTTTGGGAGCACGGTGGAGACCATCCCCGCCCCCGACCGCTACCTGGCGGCCGACCCGGCCCTCGCCGCCCGCTGGGCGCGGCGTCTGGGGCCGAAGACCCGCCCGCGCATCGGCCTGGCCTGGGGCGCCAACGCCGACAACCCTACCACCGCCCTGCGCGCGGTTCCTCCGGAAAGGCTGACGCCCCTGCTGGGCGTCGACGCCGACTGGTTCAGCTTGGCGCCCGAGGCGGCCGCGCCGTGGGCCGGCGTCACGGCCTTCGGGCCGGAGCTGGACTTCCCCAACACGGCCGCCCTGATCGAACAGCTCGACCTGGTGATCAGCGTCGACACCAGCCTGGCGCACCTGGCCGGGGCGCTGGGAAAGCCGGTGTGGATCCTGCTGCCCTTCGCCGCCGACTGGCGCTGGTTCGACGGCCGCGGCGACAGCCCTTGGTATCCGGGCGCGAGACTGTTCCGGCAGACGAGACCCGGTGATTGGGACGGTGTGGTCGAGCGCGTGAAAGCGGCCCTGGCCGCGCCTTAGCCTGCGGCGCGGGCCTTTATGCGCCCCTTACGCGGAATTTGATCTGCCGCATAGAACGCTTACCCCGGTCGGACGCACGGTCTCCGCTCACGATTGAACGGAAACCCCCGATGTCCGACATCCTGTTCCTGGTTCTTGGCCTGGCGATCTTCGCGGCCTTCGGCGGCTACGCCGTTCTTCTGCGGCGGGCCTGATCATGTGGATTTCGCTGCTCTACGGCGCCGCCGCGATTGGCCTCGGCGTCTACATGATCGCGGCCCTGCTGCGCCCAGACAAGTTCTAGGGGAGGGCGGAGCATGACCTGGCAAGGCTGGGCGGAAATCGCCTTCACCATCGCCCTCACCGTCGCCTGCGCCTGGCCGCTGGGGCTCTACCTCGGCCGCGTCTGGGGCGGGGAGAAGACATGGCTCGATCCGGTGCTCGGGCCCTGCGAGCGGCTGCTGTACCGCGCCCTCGGCGTCGATCCCGCCAAGGGCCAGACCTGGCTCACCTACGCCGCCGCCCTGCTGACCTTCAGCGCCGCCGGCTTCGTCGTCCTCTACCTGATCCTGCGCTTCCAGAACCTGCTGCCGCTCAATCCCCAGGGGTTCGACGGCCTGTCGGCGCACCTGGCGTTTAACACCGCGGTCAGCTTCGTCACCAACACCAACTGGCAGTCCTATGTGCCGGAACAGACCGTCTCGACCTTCTCGCAGATGGCCGGCCTGACCAGCCACAACTTCCTGTCAGCCGCCGCCGGCATGGCGGTCGCCGCGGCTGTGGCGCGCGCCTTCGCCAGCCATCGCGGCGAAAATCTCGGCAACTTCTGGGCCGACCTGACCCGCAACAGCCTCTATGTCCTGCTGCCGCTCGCGCTGGTCATGGCCGTGACGTTCGTCGGCTTGGGCCTGCCGCAGAGCTTGGCCGCCCATGCCGACGTGACCACGCTGGAGGGCGCCAAACAGACCATCGCCCTTTATCCAGTCGCCAGCCAGGAGGCGATCAAGCAGCTGGGCACCAACGGCGGCGGCATCTTCAACGCCAATTCCGCCCATCCGTTCGAGAATCCCAACGCCTGGACCAACCTTATCCAGATCGTGGCCATGAACGCCCTGAGCCTGGCCTGCGTCCTCGCCTTCGGGCGCGTTGCCGGCGCCCTGAAGGCGGCGCGCGCCCTGGTGGCGGCGATGGTCATATTGCTGAGCGCGGCGGCGGCCGGAGTCTATGCCGCCGAAACGGTCAATCCGGCCCCGGCCCAGGCCGCCGCCGGAGCCGGCGTTTCCGTCAACATGGAAGGCAAGGAGGTCCGCTTTGGCGCGCCCTCCACCGCCGCCTGGGTCGCCGCCACCACCGGCGCGTCCGACGGCGGCGTCAACGCCATGCACGACAGCCTGATGCCGCTCGGCGGCGGTGTGGCGATGTTCATGATGATGCTGGGCGAGATCATCCCCGGCGGTGTCGGCTCCGGCCTCTACGGCATGGTGGTCATGGCTCTGCTGGCGGTGTTCGTCGCCGGGCTGATGGTCGGCCGCACGCCGGAATACCTGGGCAAGAAGATCGAGGCGCGGGAGGTGAAGCTGGCCATGCTGGCGGTGCTGATCCTGCCCGCAGCGATCCTCGGCTTCACGGCGATCGCCGCCGTCTCGCCGGTCGCCCTGCAGGGTCTGCTGAACCACGGCCCGCATGGCCTGTCGGAGATGCTCTACGCCTACACCTCGGCGGCGGCCAACAACGGCTCGGCCTTCGCAGGCCTCACCGCCAACGCGCCGTGGTGGAACACGACCCTTGCCATCGCCATGCTGCTGGGCCGCTTCGCCTACATCGTGCCGGTGATCGCCATCGCCGGCGCCCTGGCCGCCAAGCCGCGCCTGACCCCCACCGCCGGCAGTCTGCCCACGCATGGACCTCTGTTCGTCGGCGTGCTGATCGGCGTCGTGCTGATCCTCGGCGGGCTGCAGTTCTTCCCCGCCCTCGCCCTGGGCCCGATCGTCGAGCACTTCCAAGTGCTGGCGGCGGTCCGCTAGGAGCCATGATGACCACCGCTGACATTCCCGCCCCCAAACTGGCGAGCAACCCGCTGTCGTCCGCCCTGGTTGGGCGCGCGCTCAAGGACGCTTGTCTCAAGCTCGACCCTCGCCGCCTGACCGGCAACCCGGTGATCCTGGCGACGGAAGTCGTCGCCGCCCTTGCCACGGTCTCCGCCGGCGCCGCCATCGCCGGCCATCAATCCTGGGGCTTCGCGGTGCAGATCGCCGCCTGGCTGTGGGCCACGGTGCTGTTCGCCAACTTCGCCGAAAGCGTCGCCGAGGGCCGGGGCAAGGCGGCCGCCGACGCCCTTCGCGCCACGCGCGTCGACACTAAGGCCAAGCTGATCATCGACACCACGACCGGGACCGTGGTGCCGACGCCCGCCTACAAATTGGAAGTCGGCGAGATCGTGCTGGTCGAGGCCGGCGACGTCATCCCCGCCGACGGCGAGATCGTCGAGGGCGTGGCCAGCGTCAACGAGGCGGCGATCACCGGCGAGAGCGCGCCGGTGATCCGCGAAAGCGGCGGTGACCGCTCGGCGGTGACCGGCGGCACCACGGTGGTTTCCGACTGGATCAAGGTGCGGGTGACCGCCGCCCAGGGCGACAGCTTCCTCGACCGAATGATCGCCATGGTCGAAGGCGCCGACCGCCGCAAGACGCCCAATGAGGTGGCGCTGTCGGTCCTGCTCGCGGGCCTGACGTTGATCTTCCTGATCGCTGTCGTCACTCTGCTGGGTCTTGGCAAATATTCCGGCGTCACGCTCGATCCGCTGGTGCTGGGGGCCCTGTTCGTCTGCCTCATCCCCACGACCATCGGCGGGCTGCTGTCGGCGATCGGCATCGCCGGCATGGACCGGCTGCTCAAGTTCAACGTTCTCGCGACCTCCGGCCGCGCTGTCGAGGCCTCCGGCGACGTCGACACCCTGCTGCTCGACAAGACTGGCACCATCACCTTCGGCAACCGCATGGCGACCGAACTGATCCCGGTCGCGGGGGTGCGCCCCGACATGCTGCTGCGCGCCACCCTGCTGGCCTCGCTGGGCGACGACACGCCGGAGGGGCGCTCCATCGTCGAATTGGCGCGGAGCCAGGGCCTGATCCTGGAGGCTCCGGCCGGCGCGAAGGTGATCCCGTTCAGCGCCACGACGCGGCAGTCGGGCCTCGACGCGGACGGCCACAGTTGGCGCAAGGGCGCGGTCGACGCCGCGCTGCGCGAGATCGGCCTCGCCGCTGATCAGACGCCGCCCGAGTTCTCCGCCGCCGTCGACAGGATCGCGCGATCGGGCGGCACGCCCATGGCCGTGGTGGAGGACGGCGCCCTGTTCGGCGTCATCCACCTGAAGGATGTGATCAAGCCGGGCGTGAAGGAGCGGTTCGCCCAGCTGCGCGCCATGGGCCTGCGCACGGTGATGATCACCGGCGATAACCCGGTCACCGCCGCCGCCATCGCCTCCGAGGCGGGAGTCGACGATTTCCTGGCCGAGGCGACCCCCGAGGACAAGCTGCGGCTGATCCGCGAAGAGCAGGCCAAGGGCAGGCTGGTGGCCATGTGCGGCGACGGCGCCAACGACGCGCCGGCCCTGGCGCAGTCGGATGTCGGCGTCGCCATGCAGACCGGCGCCCAGGCGGCGCGCGAGGCCGGCAACATGGTCGACCTCGACAGCGACCCGACCAAGCTGATCGAGATCGTCCAGGTCGGCAAACAGATGCTGATCACCCGCGGCGCCTTGACCACCTTCTCGGTCGCCAACGACGTGGCCAAGTATTTCGCCATCA
>CANJOB010000147.1 GCA_947475655.1 Caulobacterales bacterium
CATCCACCCCGCAGTTGTTTGAAATCACAGTGAGATTCCGGACGCCGGAATCGCGGACGACGGCGATAAGATGCTCTGGAACGCCGCACAGACCGAACCCTCCGGCCATCATCGTCATGCCGTCGAACAGCAGACCGTCGAGCGCCTCCTCGGCCCGCGCCCTTACCTTGTCGACCATGGCATCTCCTCCTTCGACAGCCCGCACCCGGTGCGCAGCTTAGTTCTTCGCTTGCAGCCTAGTGTTTATCCGAAAGATGCGCGCGCTTCAGACGCTTGGCGATCGACCAGCGATGCACCTCTGAAGGACCATCGTAAATCCGGAACGCGCGCAGATCGCGGAAGATCTGCTGCACTTGGGTGTCGGCGGTGACGCCCATGCCGCCCAGCACCTGCACGCAGCGATCGGCGATGCGGAAATAGGCTTCCGAGCAAACCACCTTGGCCTGCGACGATTCCGGCCCGCCGCGCTCTCCCTGGTCCAGCACCCAGGCGGTGTGGTCGATCAACAGCTTCGTGGTCTGCAGATCCATCTCGTTGTCGGCCAGCATGAAGCCGACGCCTTCGTGATCGATCAATAGTTTGCCGAACGCCATGCGCTTACAGGCGTAGGCGACGGCGATGTCATGGGCGCGGCGCGCGGCGCCCCACCAACGCATGCAGTGCGTCAGGCGCGCGGGCGCCAGACGTACCTGGGCGTAGTCGAAACCCTTGCCGACCTCGCCAAGAATCTGGTCGGCGGGCACCCGCACATTGTCGAGAGCCATCACCGAGTGGCCACCCGGCATGGTGCGGTCGATTGTGTCCAGCACACGTTCGACCGCGATGCCCTCATGCGGCAACTCGACCAGGAACTGGGTCGCCGTCTCGCCTGTGCGGGCCATGATGATGCCGACGCCCGCGCCCAGCGCCCCGGTGATCAGCCACTTGCGGCCGTTGATGACCCAGTGGTTGCCGTCCCGCGTGGCGGTGGTCTTCAGCATGCCGGGATCGGAACCGGAGCCGTCGTCCGGCTCAGTCATGAAGAAGGCCGAGCGCGCCTCGCCGGTGACCATGCGCGAGAGAAACCGATGCTTCTGCTCGGGCGAGGCGACCTTCTCCAGCATATGCATGTTGCCCTCGTCTGGGGCGGCGATGTTCATGGCCATGCCGCCGAGCATCGAATAGCCAGCGGCGCGGAAAACGGTGGCCTGCTCGCGGTGGGTCAGGCCATAGCCGCCCCATTCCTTTGGCAGGTGCGGCGCCAGAAGGCCGGCGGCCTTGGCCTTGGCCTGGAGTTCGACGCGCAACTCGTCGGTCGGGCCGTGGTGCTCGATGCGCGGATCGGTCTCGTAGGGGATGACGACGTCGCGGATGAAGGCGACGGTGCGCGCCTCCAGCTCGATCTCGCGCTCAGTGCGGGTGAAGTCGGTCATCTGGTCCCTTCTCTTACGTCTTAAACGCCGGCCTTCTTGGCGAACGCCCAGGCAGCGCGCCCGGCGGCGCCCGCGCGGGCGCCATAGTCGGAGGCCTGGCTGCTGGCGGCTGTGCCGTCACGCACCCGCCCGGCGATGCCCTGGAAGATCGCGGCCAGGCGGAACAGATTGTAGGCGAAATACCAGTCGAGGTCAGGCAGGCCGTCGCGACCGGTCAGCCGGCAATATTCGGCGGCCGTCTCTTGGACAGACGGGATGCCCAACGCCGCCGCGTCCAGGTGCCCGAAGGCGGCGCGGCCGGCGCCGGCGCCTTCCGGCGCGACCCAGTTGGTCAGGAAATAGGTGATGTCGGCCAGCGGGCTGCCGAGCGTCGACAGCTCCCAGTCCAGCACCGCCAGAATGCGCGGCTGGTCGGGATGCAGGATCATGTTGTCGAGGCGGAAATCGCCGTGGACGATCGAGGTCTGGTCGTCCTGCGGCAGGGTGCGCGGCAGCCATTCGATCAGGGCGTCCATCTCCGGGATCGAGACGGTTTCAGAGGCCTTATACTGCTTGGTCCAGCGGTCGACCTGGCGCGCGAAGTAGTTGCCAGGTCGGCCGTAGTCGCCAAGGCCGATGGCGGCATAGTCGAGGCTGTGCAGTTGCGCCAGAGTCGCCACCTGCGCCATGTAGATGTCGCGCCGCTGGGCGGGGGCGAGGCCCGGCAGGGCGCCGTCCCACAGGATGCGGCCGTCGACCTTGGCCATGACGTAAAACATGGAACCGATGACGGCGTCGTCGGTACACAAGGCGTACGGCCGGGCGACCGGGAAGCCGGCGCCGTGCAAGGCGGTTATCACCTTGAACTCGCGATCGACTGCGTGGGCCGAAGGCAGCAACACGCCGGGCGGCTTGCGGCGCAGCACATAGACCGCGGCGGGCGTGGTCAGCTGGTAGGTCGGGTTGGATTGCCCGCCCTTGAACTGATTGATCGTCAGTGGGCCTTCAAAGCCCTCGACGTTCTGGGCCATCCAGGCCGACAGTCGCGCCTCGTCCAGGGCGAAACGGGCCTCGACCGGCTTGACGCCGGCGAAGGGGTCGATGTCCGGCAGGCTCATCCTGTCTGTCCGTCGTCGAGGGTGAAGGACGATCCCGTGACGGCGCGCGACGCGTCCGACGACAGGAACAGGATCATGTCGTCAAGGTCCTCCTCACGCATCAGGCGCTTCCTCGGGAACTTGCCGATCTGACGCTTGCCAGGCTCGCTCTCGAACCATTCGCTGTTCAATTCCGTCTGGATAAAACCTGGGCAAAGCATGTTCACATTGATGCCCCGGTTCATCCATTCCCGGGCCAGGGCGCGCCCCATCATCTGCACGCCGGCCTTGGATGCGCAGTAGGCCGCAAGTCCCTGCAGAGGCTGGTTAGCGGCGATCGAGGCAATGAGCAGCACGCGGCCCCTCCCCGTTTCCTGGCTATTGGCGGCGAGCATCCGCTTGCCGGCCGCCCGGGCGGTCAGGAAGGCGCCGCGCAGATTGACTGACATGACGCGGTCGAACGCCTCGACCGTCAGATCGACGCTCGCGCCGCCCTCTGAAATCCCGGCGTTCGCTATCACACTCTCGATCGGCCCCAACGCCGCCTGAGCTTCGTCGAAGGCGCCCTCGACCGAGGCTTCCGAGGTGACGTCCATCGCGATCGCCACGGCCTGTCCGCCGGCTTCCAAAATCTCCTGCGTCAGCGCGGTCAGGCGGTCGGTCCGGCGAGCGGCGAGCGCGACTTTGGCGCCCGCCTTCGCGCAAACTCGAGCGAACCGCCGGCCAAGGCCGGATGACGCGCCAGTGATCAGCACGCTTCGGCCAGCCAGTTGTGTGGTATCAGACAATGAGCAGCCCTTCGCTACCGGCCCGGCCCGGCGGTTTCAAAACGCATCTCCGCGACGCCCGCCCGGCGAGCCGGCGATTGATCGTCCCATGACCCCGGGCCGCTTAGCTTCCGGGCGCTGCAGCGCATTGCCGAGGCTATCATTTTTGACGCGCGCCCGCGGTACCACGGTAGCCGCTTCAACCATAGCTGACCTGGTCACGGGCATTAGTTTGTTGGCATCAGGCGATAACCTATTGCTATCGAGCGCAGCGGAGCATCGCCGGCAAAGACCAGCGAAAGCCGTTTCCGGCTAAGGGCCATATGGCCAGACGCCAGCACCTCGCGGCCTTGATTGATGTCAAACCCGCGAGATAGCCGCGTCCATCTAGCCCAGAATATCTGGCTGTCGATGTTGAGATAGGCTAATTTGTAAGGCACGAGCGATAAAGCAAACATATCGGAAAAATCGCCCAATGGATTTCGAGCTCCGGCAGCTGCGCCAGTTTGTGATGATTGCGGAGTGCGGGAGTTTCCGCGCCGCCGCGGAGCGGCTGCACATCGCTCAGCCGGCGCTGACCGTCTCCATTCGGAAGCTGGAGAGCGCGGTAAAGACACCCCTTTTCATGCGCACTGCCCGTGGCGTGATCTTGACCAAGGCGGGGGCGGCTATGCTTCCCGAGGCGAAGGGCACTCTACAGGCTGCCGAACAAGCGCGGGTGAAGGCGCAGCACGCGTCCACAGGCGAGCTCGGGGTCATCCGTCTGGGGTTTGTAGGATCGGCGGTCTACAATCTACTCCCTACAATCTTACCTGATTTCAAGAAGAAGTTTCCAAGCATCCAACTGACTTTGTTGGAAAGCACCAGTGTAAATATTCTCGATAGTATTACTGACGGATCGTTGGATGTGGGCATTTTGCATTTGCCAATACCGCAAATCGATGGGCTTGAGGTCGTGCCTCTCGAAACCGACCATCTGCACGCCTTGCTGCCGGTCAACCACCGGCTTTCCGGGAAGCGACTGGTGGATCTGCGCGACCTGGCGGAAGATCCTTTTATTATCTACTCCTCCACCCGCGTCCCCGGCCTTCACGCTGCGATCCTGTCGGCCTGTGCAAGCGCCGGGTTCGTCCCAAGGATCGCGCAAGAGGTGACTCAGGCCGTGACCTTGCTCGGGCTGGTCGGCAGTGAACTGGGCGTCGCCTTGGTGACCGGGGTGATCTCGAGGCTTGCCGGCCCTGCCGTGAGGTTTTCGGAGATTACCGGATGCGTGAACCCTCAGATCGTGCTCGCGGCGATCAGCCTCACTGAGAAGGCGAACCCTTCCGTGCCCTACCTCATGCGCATGTTCACCGAATATCGGCCCGCGGCGCCCCAGACACCGGCGTGATTTACAGGCCGACCGGCGTCTTTCCGCGGCAAGCCGCGAGACCGCGCCTATCTGTCGATAACGGCCCGGCCATGTGTCAGCACCGGCCGGTCGCGTTCCTTGGTCCGCGCCTGGAATGCAATCCCGTCACCGGTGTCGAACATCTCGAAGACCAGGGTCTCGCCGGGCAGCACGGGCGAGGAAAAGCGCGCCCTCAAGCTCCGCAGCTGCTCAGGCGCATAGCCGCAGAATTCGCCCAGAATGGCCTGGCCTGCCAGTCCGAACGTACCTAGCCCATGCAGAATGGGGCGGTCGAACCCGGCCGCGGCGGCAGTGGAAGGGTCCGAATGCAGTGGGTTGCGATCAGCGCAGAGCCGATAAAGCAAGGCCTGCTGCGGCAGGGTGGCGACCTCGCGCACGCGATCGGGGCTGCGGTCGGGGACTGGCGGCGCCGGCGTCGATGAGCCCGCAGCCTGTTCGCCCTTTGTGAAACCGCCCTGCCCGCGCAGAAACGTCGTGTGGATGACGGTGGCCAGCCGTGAGCCGTCCGCCTTGTCGAACAGGACCTTCTCGTAGGTCACGGTCGCACCCTTTCCGACCCCCTTGTCGGAAATGTCGGTTACGCGGTGGCGCGCGATCACGACGCCCGCGGCCGGCAGGACCTTATGGAGGATGATCTCCTCTTCGCCATGGACATTGCGCGAATAGTCGATCCCCGTCGCCGGGTCGGCCATCCATGCGCCGGGATAGCCGAGCACCACCGCCATCGTCGGCAATGCGATGGGGGTTCCCGGGTTGGTATCATTCGTGAAGCGCAACTGCCGTTCATCCATGGGATCGGCGCCCAGTCCGACTGACAGGGCATAGAGCATGGAGAAATCGGCGGAATAGCTGTGCTCAACTTCTTCGAATGGCCAGTTCATCAAGCGGTCAGGATCGATCATGGCGTCTCTGCGCGGCTTTCCGGAATGAACTTGAGCAGGCAGCGGTCGGCATGGTCGAACGGGGTCGCCACCACACGGTCGCCTATGGCGAGCCCGGCGGCGCCGTGGCCCATCAGCCTTTGCCCCTCGTCCAGCTCCACCAAAACGATTGTGTAAGGCACGAGCGCCCTGAAGCTGTCATCCGGCGCCCGGTTGACAACGGTCACGGCCCAGACCTGCCCGCTGCCGGCCGCATCGACCCAATCCAGAGCGCTCGACGCGCACTTCTGACAAAAGTGGCGCCGGCAAATCTGCACGGTCCCGCAGGCCCCGCAACGCTGGAGGGGAATGACGCCCCGCTTGAGGCCGTCGGTGTGAATGGTGTCCAACGCTCCGGTCACGCGACACGCTCCAGAACCAGAGAGACGTGCGCGGACAACACGCCGCCATCGGCGTGCACGAACGCTCGCTGAGGACGTCCTGCCTGACGCGCCCCGCCCTGTTGCCGCAGTTGCCGGACCGCTTCGACCACGTGCGCCATCCCGCCCGCGACTCCGGAATGCCCAAACGACAGCAGGCCGCCGTGCATGTTGAGCGGAAGCTTTCCGTTCTGAGAAAAGACGCCGTCGCGCGCCATCGCGCCGGACTGGCCGCGTTCAGCGAAACCGATTTCTTCCAGCAGAATGGCCAGGGTGACGGTGAAGCTGTCGTAGATCGCCAGGTGGTCGATATCGGCGTGCGAAACTCCCGCCTGGCTAAAGGCGAGACGGGCGGCCGCGTTGGCCCCGGTCGCCATGACGTCGGCCATGGCGGTGATGTGTTGGTGCTGGTGCGCCTGGCCGGCGCCGGCGATGCGGATTCCCGTTGTTCCAGGCTCCGCCGACACGACAAACGCGCAGGCGCCGTCCGAGATCGGGCAGCAATCGAGCAGCTTCAACGGCGTCGCGATGGGCTTTGACGCCAGCACGTCTTCGACCGTGATCGGCTCGCGCAATTGCGCGTCGGGATGGGCGGCGGCGTGCCGCCGCATCAGAACGGCAAGCTCGGCGAGATCCGCCTCGCTTAAGCCCGTTTCATAGAGGTAGCGCGAGGCGAGAAGAGCATAATAGGCCGGTATGGACGCGCCGTTGGGGGCCTCGGTTACATGATCGCCGACCTGAGCCAGGGCCTGGATCGACTGGTCGCGTGTCTGGCCGCTGAGGCGGTTCTCGCCGCCCACCACGAGGACGGAGCGGCAACGGCCCGACCGGATCAACTCCCCCGCCAGCATCAGCTTGGCCGCGCCGGTGCCCCCCCCCGCCTGCACCCCGTGGGCATAGGACGGGCGCATGCCGATACGCTCGGCGAACAGGTCCGATAACATCAGATGCGGCAGGGTCGTCGCATAGCCGCAGATCAGCCCATCAACCGCATCACGCTCGAGCTTCGCATCCGCGAGCGCCATGCCGGCCGCGTTTGCCATCAACTCGATTGCGTCAAGGCCCTCGAGACGGCCGAAAGCGGTGTTGCCGACCCCAACGACAAAGGGATCAGCCATCGGCTGCGAGCCGGCTCTTGACCGTTCTCTCGACAGGGGCGGCGGGCAGCTTGAGCTCCCGGAGCACCTCAGCGGTGTGCTCGCCCAGCCGCGG
>CANJOB010000148.1 GCA_947475655.1 Caulobacterales bacterium
TAAGACGCCTGTCCCCTGGAAAGGCTTGAGGTAGCTGGGTTTGTTCGACGCGCTGAGCGAGAAACTTTCGGGAGTCTTCGACCGCCTCGGCGGTCGCGGGGTGCTGTCCGAAGGCGATATCGACGAGGCCCTGCGCGAGGTCCGCCTGGCGCTGCTGGAGGCCGACGTCGCCCTGCCGGTGGTGAAGGACTTCATCGCCAAGGCCAAGGAAGGCGCCTCGGGCGAGAGCGTGATCCGCTCGGTCAAGCCGACCGACCAGGTGATCAATATCGTCTATGACGGCCTGGTCGATATGCTGGGCGGCGAGACGCCGACGCCGCTGAACCTGTCGCTCAACCCGCCGACCGTGATCCTGATGGCGGGCCTGCAGGGCTCGGGCAAGACCACCACCAGCGCCAAGCTGGCGCTGCGCCTCACGAAAGTGGAGCGCAAGAAGGTGCTGATGGCGTCGCTCGACACGCGCCGCCCGGCCGCCATGGAGCAGCTGGCGACCCTGGGCAAGCAGATCGGCGTCGAGACCCTGCCCATACTCGCCGGCCAAAGCGCGACCGACATCGCCAAGCGGGCGCTCAGCGCCGCCAAGCTGAGTGGCTACGACGTCCTGATCCTCGACACCGCCGGCCGCACCACCCTGGACGAGGCAATGATGAGCGAGGCGGCGCAGATCGCCTCCATCGCCAACCCGTCCGAGACCCTGCTGGTGGCCGACAGCCTGACCGGCCAGGACGCGGTCCGCACGGCCAAGGCCTTCCATGAGCGCCTACCGCTGACCGGCCTGATCCTGACCCGCACCGACGGCGACGGCCGCGGCGGCGCGGCGCTGTCGATGCGCCACGTCACCGGCCTGCCGATCAAATTTCTTGGCGCCGGCGAACAGGTGGAGGCGCTGGACGCCTTCGACGCCCGCCGCGTCGCTGGCCGCATTCTCGGTCAGGGCGACGTCGTGGCCCTGGTCGAGAAGGCCGCCGCCGAGCTGGACGTCGCTGAATCCGAGCGCATGGCCAAGAAGCTGGCCAAGGGCAAGTTCGACCTCGACGACCTGTCGTCGCAACTCGGCCAGATGCAGAAGATGGGCGGGATGGACGGGCTGATGGGCCTGCTGCCCGGCGTCCAGAAGGTCAAGAAACAGATCGCCGAAGCCAACATCAACGACAGGATGATCGGCCGCCAGAGGGCCATCATCAGCTCGATGACCAAGGTCGAGCGGCAGAAGCCCGACATCCTGCAGGCCTCGCGCAAGCGGCGCATCGCCGCCGGCGCCGGGGTCGACGTGTCCGAGATCAACCGCCTGCTGAAACAGCACCGGCAGATGGCCGATATGTTCAAGGCGATGAGCCGCGACGGCGGCAAGAGCCTCGCCCGCATGGCGCAGATGATGGGCGGCGGCGACATGGCCAAGCTGAAAGCCATGGGCGCGCCCGGCGCGGCGCCGGACCCCAAGGCGCTCGAAGAAATGGCCGCCAAGCTCGGCGGCAAACTGCCCGGCCTCGGCTCGGGCGGACCCTCCTTACCCGGACAACTTCCTGGCTTGGGCGGCGGCATGCCCCCCGGCTTCAACCCTTTCAAGAAATAGACCCCAAGGAACCTAGGACCATGCTTAAGATCCGTCTCGCCCGTGGCGGCGCCAAGAAGCGCCCCTACTATTCGATCGTCGTCGCCGACAGCCACTCGCCCCGCGATGGCCGCTTTATCGAGAAGGTCGGCACCTACAACCCGCTGCTGCCCAAGGATGGCCCAACCCCGCGCGTCACCCTGAAGCTGGAATCGATCAACGCCTGGATCGCCAAGGGCGCCCAGCCGACCGACCGCGTCGCCCGCTTCCTGGCCGTTGAAGGCGTCGGCGTCTGGAACCACGGCAATAACCCCAAGAAGGGCGCGCCGCACAAGAAGGCGCAGGAACGCGTCGCCGAACGCGCCCAGCGCGAGGCGGACGCCGCCGCCGCGGCCGCCGAGGCCCTGGCCAACCCGCCGCCGCCGCCCGAGCCCGAAGTGGCTCCGGAACCGGAAGCCGTGACGGAAGAGGCTCCCGCCGCCGAAGCCGAAGCCGAAGCCGCCCCGGCGGAAGAAGCCGCTCCGGCCGCCGAGGAAGCGCCCGCCGCTGAAGCCCCGGCTGCCGAAGAAGCCCCCGCCGAAGAGGCCGCTCCGGTGGAAGCCGAAGCCGAGGCCGATCCGCAGGCCGTCGAAGGCGACGAGCCGGCCGCCGAGGCCGACGAAGGCAAGCCGGCCGAAGGCTAAATGCTCCAAATTCCGCTCACCCTGGCGCAAGCGGGGTGAGCGGAGTTTCCTGCGCCTCAGACCTCGGAGTTCGGCGTGGCCGATAAGCTCATCCTCGTCGGCGTCGTCGGCGGCGCCTTTGGCGTCAAGGGCGAGATGCGCATCACGGCCTACACGGCCGATCCGATGAACCTGGCCGCCTACAAGACCCTGCTCAACAAGAGCGGCCTTCCCGTCCTGACCATCCAGAGCGCCCGGCCCGCCAAGGCCGGGATCGTCGCCCGCGTCACGGACGTCGCCTCCCCGGAGGCGGCGGACGCCATGCGCGGCCTACAGCTCTACATCGAGCGCGACCGCCTGCCCGAGCCGGACGACGAGGACGAGTTCTACCTGACCGACCTGATCGGGCTTGCCGCCGTTTCGCCGCACGGCGAGGCGCTGGGGACCGTCGCCTCGGTCGAGAACCACGGAGCCGGCGACTTGCTGGGGATCAAGCCGGCCCAGGGCGGCCCGACCTGGCTGATTGCCTTCACCCGCGACAACATCCCCGACATTGATATCCGCGAGGGCCGGATCTGCGTGGTCCGCCCGGTAGAGACCGAAGGCGAGCCGACCTAGTTTCTAGATGTGGGTCGGCGCCGCCGGCCGCAGGCGCATCAGGCCTTCCTGCGCCACCGTGGCGACGATGCCGCCGTCGCGGGCGAACATGTGCCCCAGGGCCAGGCCCCGCGCCCCGCCGCTGGACGGACTTTCCTGCGCGAACAGATGCCATTGGCCAAAGTCCGCCGGGCGGTGAAACCAGATGCTGTGGTCGAGGCTGGCCGTCTGCAGCCCCTCCGACCAGAAGCCGAAGCCGTGCGCGCGCATGGCGGTCTCGATCAGGGTCATGTCCGAGGCGTAGGCGAGGGCCGCCTGCTGCAGGACGATATCGTCCGGAATCGGCTCGGCGACCCGGATCCACACCGCCTTGCGTGGCTCCAGGGGCGCGCCGGTGCTGCGGAACGCCGGCGGATCGACCCAGCGCACCTGAATCCGCTGCGGGGCGGAAGCCAGCCGCCGTGCCGCGGCCGGGGCGGCGTCGCCCAGCGCCAGCCAGCGCTGCATCTCGTCGACCAGGTTCTCCGGCGGAGGGGCGGGCGGCATCGGCGCTTGGTGGGCGAACCCGTCCTCCGGCGTCTGGAACGAAGCCATCATCGAGAAGATCGGCTTGTCCCGCTGCGAGGCGACCACCCGCCTCGTGGCGAAACTGGCCCCGTCGCGGATGCGCTCGACCGCGTAGTCGACCGGCAGGGTGGTGTCGCCGGGCCGCAGGAAATAGCTGTGCAGGGAGTGGCAAACCCGGCCCTCGATGGTGGCGTAGGCGGCGACCAGGGCCTGGCTGACCACCAGACCGCCATAGATCCGCTTCCAGCCGTCGTCGGGCGAGACGCCGGCGAAGCGGTCCTCGCCCGGGCGTTCGAGGTCGAGCAGTTCCAGCAGGGTCATACGCAGCCGTCCAGCCCGTCGCGCCGCACCGCTCCCGACGCCGCGCCGATCCGCCGCGAGCGACGCTGCACGTAAGGGCCCGGCCGCCCGGCCTGCCAGCGCAGAGGGCTGGGCAGGATCGCCGCCAGCCGCGCGGCCTGGGTGACGGTCAGGCTGCGCGCCGGCTTCTTGAAGATGCGCCGCGAGGCGGCCTCGGCGCCGTAGATGCCCGGACCCCATTCCACGGAGTTCAGATAGACCTCCATGATGCGGTGCTTGGTCCACACCCCCTCGATCAGCACGGTGAAATAGGCCTCCAGTCCCTTGCGCAGGTAGGAGCGGCCTTCCCACAGGAAGACGTTCTTGGCGGTCTGCTGGCTGATGGTGGAGCCGCCGCGCAGGCGCCGGCCGCGTTGGTTGTTGGCGAAGGCCTTCTGCATGGCGGCGAAGTCGAAGCCGTGGTGCTCGCAGAAGCGGGCGTCCTCGGCGGCCACCACCGCCCGCACCAGGTTGGGCGAGATCTCGTACAGCGGCTTCCAGCGGTGATCGAGGCCGCGCCCCTGCATCAGCCGCTTGACCATCAGCGCGGTGATCGGCACCGGGACCACGGTGTAGACCAGCACCGCCGTCACCGGCAGGCCCAGGCCGACAATCAGCAGGATCGTCAGCAGCTTGGCGAACCAGCGGCGATTCGGCTTGGCCGGCGGCGGACCCGGTTCAGGTTCGACGACAAGCGGCGCCTCGGCCTCGACAGGGGTGTCAACCGGGGTTTCCGGCTTGGGGTCCTCGCTGTCGGGCGTCTCCTGCATGGGTTCGACTGTAACGGCGAGGCTAGAGTCCGGCCAGCCGCAACAATCCGGCTCCGCCCGCCTCGTCGCCCCAGGCCAGCTGGGTCAGGTCCTGCGACAGGGCCAGGGCGCTGATCGGCGGGCCCGTATCGGGCTTCACCTTCTCAAGCTTGCCGGTCTTGAGGTCGGCGGCCCACAGCGTCCCGTCGTCGAAGCCGGCGGCGACCATCGGCCCTGTGGGCAGGGCGGCGACGCAAGTGGTCTTGGCCCCGGACGCCGAGGGGCCGATCTCGCCCGCCTCCTTGCCCATCGGCCCGTTCGCGCCGCTGAATGGCCAGATCACCGCCCCGTTGGCGCCGGATGTGGCCAGCGCCGCCCCGTCGCTGGCGAAGGCCAGGCTTTTCACCTTGGCCGGATAGCCGCCCATGCGCATGTCCTTGGAATCGGCGACGCGCCAGCCGTGCAGCTGGTTCTCCTGCAGGCACGAGACCAGGAACTTGCCATCCGGGCTCCAGACAATGGTCCCGTGGCCGCCGGGCCATTTCAGCGCCTGCGGCTTCTGTTCGGCGATCTTGGCCCACCACAGCCACGCCCCACCGTAGCTGGCGGCGGCCAGGCGGCGGCCCTTGGGGTCGAAGGCCAGGCCGCCGATGGTCTTCTCGTGCTGGAAGCTGCGCTCGAACGCCGGGTCGGCGGCGTCGATCACCACCGCCTCGCGCCCGGCGGAAAACGCGATCAGGCCGGTGGCGGGGCTGGCGGCGATGGCGTCGATCCAGCGGCCCTTGCGCTCCGCCAGCCGCATGGCGGCCAGCTCGTTCCCCTCGATCCGGCTCCAGACCACCGCCCCGTCGTCGCCGCCGGTGACCACCCCCGCGCCATAGGGGTGAAGGGCGGCGCAGAGCACCGCGCCCTGGTGCGCCTCGACCACCGCCACGCCCGCCGGAGTGGCCAGGCGGACTGTGCCGTCGCCGAGCGAGAAGGCGGCCGTTCCGCCCCGGTCGAACAGGACGGAAGTGACGTAGGCGTCAAAGGTGAAGGCGCTGATCAGGGCTGACATTTGCTGGTCCTATCGCGACACGCGAACCGTCGCCAGCGGGCTTTACAAGCCGCCGCATTTGCCTCATGTGTCCTGTCGAACAAAACTTGCCCGCTGTCTGACGGGCCGCTTGGGAGAATTCTATGGCTGCGAAGCTGGCCGGTGGCGGCAAGGGTCGTTACGACCTCGGCGCTAACTCCGAAATCAACGTTACGCCCTTCGTGGACGTGCTGCTCGTGCTCCTGATCATCTTCATGGTCGCCATTCCGATGGCCACCGTGTCGATCAAGGTCGACCTTCCGCCGGCGACTCCGCCGCCCCCGAACGTGAAGCCGAAAAAGCCGGTCTTCGTGTCGATCAAGACCGACGGCAACCTCTACATCGCCGACAAGATCACCACCCTGGACACCCTGGTGGCCGACATCTCCACCGAGATGAAGAACAACGACCCGCTCGTGGTCGACCCGTCGCAGGAGCGCGTGATGATCCGCGCCGACGCCGACGTGCCCTATGACCGGTTCATGACCGTGATCAACACCTTCCAGACGGCGGGCTTCTACATGGTCGGCCTGATCAACGAGGACATCTCCTAAGCGACGTCAGATCGCGGGGAATGGTTAGGGGCCGGTGCGCAAGCACCGGCCCTTTTTTCTTGTCCGTCGTTCAGGGGATCAGGCCGCACAGGCCTCGAACCCGGCCTTCAGCTCGGCCTCGTCTAGGTTGCGGCCAATGAAGACCATGCGGCTGTAGCGCCGCTCGCCGTCCTTCCACGGGCGCTGCAGGTCGCCCTCCAGGATCATGTGCACGGCCTGGAACACCAGGCGCCGGTCCTCGCCGGCCACGTCGATAATGCCCTTGGCGCGCAGGATGTCTGGGCCCTGGGCCTGCAGCACCCGGTCGAGCCACTGGGTGACCCGGCGGCCGTCGACCGGCCGTTCCAGGGTAAGGGACACGCCGCGGATGCCGGGATCGTGGATCGGAGCCATCTCGGCGTGGCCGTGATCGTGCCCATGGTCATGATGATCGTGACCGCAGTGCTCGTCGTGGACATGGCCGGCCTCGCCGTGCGGCGGGTTAAGGAATTCCGGCTCCAATGAGGTGATCCGGTCCAGGTCGAAGCCGCCGCGGCCCAGCACCGCGTCGAGCGGCACATTGGCGCGCTGCGCCCGGTGGATCGGGGCCAGGGGGTTGATGCGGCGGATGGCCGCCTCCACCGCCGCCAGCTCGGCCGGGGTCACCAGATCGGTCTTGTTGAGGATGATCTGGTCGGCGAAGGCGATCTGCTCGGCCGCCTCCCTGGTGTCGGCCAGGCGGAGCGGCAGGTGCTTGGCGTCGACCAGGGCGGTGACGCTGTCCAGCCGGGTGCGGGCCGCCACCTCCTCGTCGACGAAGAAGGTCTGGGCCACCGGGCCGGGATCGGCCAGGCCGGTCGTCTCTATAATGATGGCGTCGAACCCGCCCTTGGAGCCCTGGCGCTTCATCAGGCCCGACAGCACCCGGATCAGGTCGCCGCGCACCGTGCAGCAGACGCAGCCGTTGTTCATCTCGAACACTTCCTCGTCGGCCCCGA
>CANJOB010000149.1 GCA_947475655.1 Caulobacterales bacterium
GACCAGGCTCATGGCCGGGCCCGACCCGATCAGGTCGGCGAAGGTGGTCTTGTGCGAGACATGTTTCTTCAGCCGGTCGACCTCGCCCTCCTGCAGCACGCGCAGCAGCTTGACCTGCACATCCAGCGGCAGTTCGCCGACCTCGTCGAGGAACAGGGTGCCGCCGTTGGCCTCCATGAATTTGCCCAGGTGCTTCTCCGACGCGCCGGTGAAGCTGCCCTTCTCGTGGCCGAACAGGATGCTCTCCACCAGGTTGGCGGGGATGGCGCCGCAATTGACGGCGATGAAAGGCTTGCCGGCGCGGTCCGACGCCCCGTGCACGGCGCGGGCGATCAGCTCCTTGCCGACCCCGCTCTCGCCGGTGATCAGCACCGGAATGGAGCTGCGGGCCGCCCGTTCGCCCAGGCGTTTGACCAGGCTCATGGCCGGGCCCGACCCGATCAGGTCGGCGAAGGTGGTCTTGTGCGAGACATGTTTCTTCAGCCGGTCGACCTCGCCCTTCAGCTCGCCCATCGACAGGGCGTTGCGAAGAGAGACGACGATCCGCTCCGGGCTGGCGGGCTTTACGAAGAAATCGTTGGCGCCGGCCTGCATCGCCTTGACCACCGTGTCGACGCCACCGGCAGCGGTCAGCACGATCACCGGCTGGTTGAAGCCGCGTGCGCGCATTTCCTTCAGGGCGTCCTGGCCGCTGAGGCCCGGCATGTTGAGGTCGAGCAGCACCACGTCGGCGGGACCGCCGGTGGTCAGGTGGTTGAGGGCCGCGTCACCGCTTTGCGCCTGGGCGAAGCCGAAACCCTCGCGCTCCACCACCGCCTGGACCAGGCGGCGTTGGGTGGGATCGTCATCAACCACGAGGACCGTTTTGGCCATTGTCTTCCACGCACCTATTGCCGCGCACGCCGTTCTGACGCGCCGTTCTGTTCCGTGTTGATACAGGGGCGCGGTAAAGGCGAGGTTTCGCAGACCTGAGTCAGGGGTTAACGCAGCCCCTTCTTCTCCCGGGCTTTGCCTCCGGATCGGCCCGCAGTCATATCGAAGCCATGAACGCCCAGACCCCCGTCTCCGAAGCCCTGCCGCAATGGCGCCTCGACGATCTCTACGGCGGGCGCGACGACCCGCGCATCGAGGCCGACCTGGCCGCCGCCCAGGCGGCGAACGACGCCCTGGCCGCCCTGGAGGGCCAGTTCCTGGAGGCCCGCGCCAAGCCGGCGGCGCTCGGCGCCCTGCTCGACAAGGGCATCTCGCTCTACGAACAGGCGGTGAACCTGATGTGGAGCGTCGGCGCCTACGCCTCGCTCTCCTCCTCGGTGGCGCGGGACGACCCGGCCTGGGCCAAGTTCGAGAGCGACCTGCGCGCCCGCTCGGCCGTGATCGGGGCCAAGAGCCTGTTCTTCACCCTGGAGCTCAACGCCCTCGACGACGGCGAGATCGCCGCCGCCCTGGCGGCCGACAAGGGCGCAGCGCGCTGGACGCCCTGGCTGCGCCGGGTGCGCCTGGCCAAGCCGCACGAACTGAGCCACGAGGCCGAGACCATGATCGTCGAGCGCAGCCCCGGCGTCGCCGGCTGGTCGCGGCTCTATGACGAGACCTTAAGCCGGCTGGCGGTGAAGGACGGCCGCCGCACCCTGACCCTGCCCGAGGCGCTCAACCGCCTGTCCGACCCTGACGAGACCGTGCGCAAGGCCATCGCCAAGAGCCTGGCCGCCGCCCTCGAGGGCGCCGCCCCGGTGATGGGGCTGGTGATGAACACCCTGGCCTTCGAGAAACAGGTCGAGGACCGCTGGCGCCACTATGAGTACCCGGCCGCCGCCCGGCACATGTCCAACGATGTCGACCGCGCCGCGGTGGACGCGATGGAGGCCGCCGTGGTCGAGGCCTATCCGGCCATCAGCCACCGCTACTACGCGCTCAAGGCCAGGGTCATGGGCAAGAAGACCCTCAACCAATGGGACCGCAACGCCCCGCTCACCGCCGCCGCCCCGCGCCGCTACGGCTGGGACGAGGCCAAGGGCATAGTGCTGGAATCCTTCGAGGCCCTGGCGCCCAAGTTCGCCGACACCGCGCGCGGCTTCTTCGCCCAGCCCTGGATCGACGCCCAGCCCCGCGCCGGCAAACAGTCGGGCGCCTACAGCCACCCGGTCACCGCCGACCGCCACCCCTACGTCTTCCTCAACTACATGGGCGAGCGCCGCGACGTCCTCACCCTGGCGCACGAACTGGGCCATGCGGTGCACCAGACCCTGGCCTCGCCGCTCGGCACCCTTTTGGCCGACACGCCCCTGACCCTGGCCGAGACCGCCTCGATCTTCGGCGAGGGGCTGGTGTTCGAACGCCTGCTCGACCAAGCCGCCCCGGCCGACCGCCGCGCCCTGCTCGCCGGCAAGATCGAGGACGGCATCAATACCGTGGTGCGCCAGATCGCCTTCCACCGCTTCGAGACCCAGTTCCACGACGCGCGCCTCAGCGGCGAGCTGTCGGTCGACCACATCAACGCCCTGTGGCTGCAGGTGATGGGCGAGAGCCTGGGCCCGGCGGTGAAGCTGAACCCCGGCTACGAATACTACTGGGCCTACATCAGCCACTTCGTGCACGCGCCGTTCTACGTCTACGCCTACGCCTTCGGCGACTTGCTGGTGGAGGCGCTGATGGAGGCGCGGCGGGCCAAGCCGGAAGGCTTCGCCCCGCTGTACGAAGCCCTGCTCGCCGCCGGTGGGACCAAGACCCATGTCGAGGCCCTGGCGCCGTTTGGCCTCGACCCGCGCGACAAGGCCTTCTGGGCCGCCGGCTGCGCCCGGCTGGAGCGGCTAGTCGACGAGTTCGAAGCTCTGGTGGGGTGATTTATTCCCGTCATCCCGGTCAAGCGGCGCAGCCGCGCCGATCCGGGATGTCACGCGCGCCGATAGAGCCGGTTGCGGCCCGAACCGGCCGACCGCACCGCCATGTCCTCCACCAGTCCGGCGACTTTCAGCGGCGGCTCGATGCGGCTGGCGGCCTCGGCTGCGTTGTCGCCCTCGACCTCGATCAGCACCGAGCGCACGCTTTTCAATATGCCGGGCGCCCCGCGCAGGATCAGCCCCTCCACTCCGTCGACGTCGATCTTCAGATGGTCCGGATGCGGCAAGCCGAACGCCGAGGCGAAATCGTCCATGCGGTAGGCCAGGACCCCCTGGTTGAAGACGTAGGCGTGCTCGCCGAACTGGTTGGGCTGGCCGTCGATGCTGTTGCCGCCCGACCCGGCGGCCAGTTGGTGCAACTGCAAGTGGGTGGTCCTGGTCTTGTCGGAGAAGGCGACGCAGACCGGGAAGACCCGGTCGCCGACGCCGTTGAGGGCCAGGTGCTCGACCAACACGCCGAAACTGGTCCCCTTCGGCTCGAAGGCCATGACCTTGATTCCCCGCCGGGCGGCGTAGATGGCGAACAGGCCGGTGGCGGCGCCGACATCCCACAGGATCGAGCCGGCCTCGAACCCGTCGATCCAGCTCAGCAGCTCCGGCTCCTCGTCGGCGAACCCCACTGCCGCGGCGGCCAGGTGCGGGCCGCGCAGGGTGAGGGCCTTTATCGGACCGTGCCGGGTTTCGATCTGGTGGGTCTGCGCCGCCTCCAGCCGCTCGGCCAGGCGCGACAGGGTCATGGCCCGGCGCGCAGGCCCTTGCGGGGCGGTCAGGACGTTGACGACGCCGTGCAGCATCCGCGCGATCGACCGGGACATTCTTAAGGCTCTCTCCGCTAAACGGCCCGGCTTAGAATGCGGGGCGCCGTGCCGCAAGGAACGGCGCTTGAGCCCGCCGCCGCGCCGTTGTAAGCCCGGCGCAACACCGCTTCATCCAAGAGACGATACATGGCCCAGCCGTCCTCCGACTACCATCGCGGCGAGATGGACATTCAGGAACAGGCATCGACCTATTCGGTCGTCATGCTGATGACCAAGTGGGGCTCGCTAGCCCTGGCCGTGTCGGTGCTGTTCCTGACCCTGTGGTTCTGCACCCAGACCGGATTCATCGGCTCGGCAATCAGCGCCCTGGTGCTGCTGGTCGCCGGCATCGCCCTGCTGCGCGAGAAGACGCCGGCGCATTAGATCACGATGTGATCGATTCTATCGTTAGAGCAGGTCGCGGGCGGGCTTCGCGCTTTTCCTCGACCCCCTCAGGCGCCCCCGTCACGCCTTTGTGATTCCCGCGCTGGACAAGCGGGGCGCCCTGCCCATACCTTCGCTTGAAAAAGCGGGGGAACGCATGGCCGTAGTCGCCATAACCAAGGAACGTCAGAGCGGGGAAACCCGCGTCGCCGCCACGCCGGACACGGTGCGCAAGCTGATCGCCATGGGCCTGAAGGTCCGGATCGAGAGCGGCGCGGGCGCGGGCGCATCGATTCCCGATTCCGAATACACGGCCGCGGGCGCGTCCATCGCCAAGACCGCCGCCGAGGCGGTCAAGGACGCCGACCTGCTGTTCAAGGTCCGCGCGCCGGAGGCCGGCGAGATCGGGGCCTTGAAGAAGGGCTGCGTCGTCGCCGCCCTCCTCAACCCGCACCAGGACAAGAAGAGCCTGGACGCCCTGGCCAAGGCCGGCGCCGCCGCCATCGCCATGGAGTTCATCCCCCGCATCAGCCGGGCGCAGTCGATGGACGCCCTGTCGTCCCAGGCCAACCTGGCCGGCTACCGCGCCGTGATCGAAGGCGCCCAGGCCTATGGCCGCGCCATGCCGATGATGATGACGGCCGCCGGCACGGTGGCCGCCGCCAAGGTGTTCGTGATGGGGGTCGGCGTCGCCGGCCTGCAGGCCATCGCCACGGCCCGGCGTCTGGGCGCGGTGGTCACCGCCACCGACGTTCGTCCCGCCACCAAGGAACAGGTCGAGAGCCTGGGGGCCAAGTTCATCGCCGTCGAGGACGACGAGTTCAAGAACGCCCAGACCGCCGGCGGCTACGCCAAGGAAATGTCCAAGGAGTACCAGGCCAAACAGGCGGCCCTGGTGACCGAGCACATCAAGAAGCAGGACATCGTCATCACCACCGCCCTGATCCCCGGCCGGCCCGCGCCGCGCCTGGTCAACGCGGCCCAGGTGGCGTCGATGAAGCCCGGCTCGGTGCTGGTCGATCTGGCCATCGAGCAGGGCGGCAACGTCGAGGGCGCCAAGCTCAATCAGACCGTCGTCACCGGCAATGGCGCCAGCATCCTCGGCCACGCCAACCTGCCCGGCCGCATCGCCGCCGACGCCAGCGCGCTCTATTCCAAGAACCTGCTCAACCTCTCGGCCCTGCTGATCAGCAAGGAAGGCGCCCTCAGCCCCGACTGGACCGACGAGATCCTGGTCGGCGCCCTGGTTTGCACCGGCGGCAAGGTATGCCATCCGGCCCTGGGCGGAAGCGGCGGGGCTCCCGTCGCCGCGGCCGCGCCGAAGGCGAAGGCGGCTCCGAAGGCGGCCGCGCCGAAAGCCGCCGCGAAACCCACCGCCAAGAAGGCCGCCGCCCCGAAGAAGCCGGCGGCTAAAAAAGCCCCGGCGAAGAAGGGATAGCCCAGACGTGCGCCGCGCCGCCCGGCCTCCGCTGCATGCCTATGACCTCCTCTGTTTCGGGGCGATGGCGGCTGTCGGCGTCGGGGTGGTCCTGAACATGGGCTTCCTGCAGCGCAGCGACATGCTGGGCCTGGGCGACGTCGCCGGGCGCATGGTGCTGATGTCGGTGCTGGCGGGCCTGGCGCCGCCCATGGCCGTGCTGACCGCCAACCTGATCACCAAGCCGCCGCCGCTGCTGTTCTTCGTCGCCTTGAGCGTCGGCGCCGCCCTCTACCTGACCACGGCCATCGCCTTCCGGCTGATGCTGCCCCACGCCCTCACCTGAAAGGATTCCGCCCAATGGAAGCCGTCGATCCCACCGTGTTCCGCCTGGCGATCTTCGTCCTGGCGATCTTCGTCGGCTACTACGTGGTGTGGAGCGTGACGCCCGCTCTGCACACGCCGCTGATGGCCGTGACCAACGCCATCTCATCCGTGATCATCGTCGGCGCCTTGCTCGCCGCCGCCGCGCACGGAGGGGCCGGGGAAGCGCCCACCACCGCGGTGTGGATCTCGAAGGGGGCCGGCGCCATCGCCGCCGGCTTCGCCGCCGTGAACATCTTCGGCGGCTTCCTCGTCACCCAGCGAATGCTGGCCATGTACAAAAAGAAGTCTAAATAGGACTGGCGCTGGGGGAAATGAATCAATGAACGCGAATATCGCCGCCATCGCCTACCTGATCTCCGGGGTGCTTTTCATCCTGGCGCTGAGGGGGCTGTCGAGCCCGGCCACCAGCCAGGCCGGCAACCGCAACGGCATGATCGGCATGGCCATCGCCGTCGGCGTCACCGTGCTGACGCTGTGGAGCCAGAAACTGCTCGACCCCCTGACCATCGGCCTGATCCTGGCCGGGGTGGTGATCGGCGGCGGCATCGGGGCGATGATCGCCCGCAAGGTCGCCATGACCTCCATGCCGCAGCTGGTGGCCGCCTTCCACAGCCTGGTCGGCATGGCCGCCTGCCTGGTCGCCGTGGCGGCGATCTACACCCCCTCGGCCTACGGCATCGTCGGTCCCGACGGCGCCGTGCATCTCAATTCCCTGATCGAGCTGTCGCTCGGCCTGGCCATCGGCGCGGTGACCTTCACCGGCTCGGTGATCGCCTTCGCCAAGCTCAACGGCAACATGAGCGGCGCGCCGATCCTGCTGCCCGCGCGCCACCTGCTGAACATCGTCATCGCCCTGGCCATCGTCGCCTGCGTGGTGATCCTGGTCTTGAGCGGCGGCTCGGCCCTGTGGGCTTTCTGGGCCGTCTTCGGATTGTCGCTGCTGATCGGCGTCACCCTGATCATCCCCATCGGCGGTGCGGACATGCCGGTGGTGGTGTCGATGCTCAACAGCTACTCCGGCTGGGCGGCGGCGGCTCTGGGCTTCACGCTCGAGAACACCACCCTGATCATCACCGGCGCCCTGGTCGGCAGCTCCGGCGCGATCCTCAGCTACATCATGTGCGCGGCCATGAACCGCAGCTTCATCAGCGTCATCCTCGGCGGCTTCGGCGC
>CANJOB010000150.1 GCA_947475655.1 Caulobacterales bacterium
CCCCCGCCGCGCCCAAGCCTGAGGCTCCCGCCGCAGCGCCCGCGCCGGTCGCCGCGGCCCCGGCGCCCGCCGTCCCGGCCGCCGAAGCGCCCGCCGCCGCCGGCGGTCCGCTGCCGTCGCAGACCCGCTCCTACGAGCCGTCGCGCGAACGCCGCGACGACCGGCCCAGCACCACCACCTATCGTCCGCCCGCCACCGAAGGGGCCAACTTCAGCCAGCGCGCCCCGCGCGAGGGCGGCTTCAACCGCCCGGCCGGCGGCGATTCCCGGCCCGACCGTCCGCGCGACGACCGTCCCCGCGACGGCGCCCCCGCCGGCGGCGAAACCGTCCGCTATTCGGCCCTCACCCCCCGTCCGGCGCCCCGCGCCGACGCCCGTCCCGGCGGCCCGCGCCCTGGCGCCGGCCGTCCCGCCCCGGCCGCTCCGGCCGGTCCTGAAATCCAGCGCGCCACGCGCCAGGCCCCGCGCCCCGGCTCGGCCGTTCCCGACCGGGACGACGACGAGGGCGGCCGCGGCCGCGGCCTCGGCAAGACGCCGGCGCCCAAGGGCGGCCTGCCGCGCGGCGCCAAGGGCGCCCCGACCCGCCGCGAAGGCCGTCTGACCATCCAGGCCGTCGCCGGCGACGAGGACAGCGCCGAGCGCATGCGCTCCCTGGCGTCGGTCCGCCGGGCCCGGGAACGCGAAAAGGAAAAGCGCCGCGGCGTCGGCGTCGAACAGGTCAAGACCGCGCGCGAAGTGGTCATCCCCGACGTCATCACCGTCGCCGACCTGGCCAACCGCATGGCCGTGCGCGGCGTCGAGATCATCAAGTTCCTGATGCGTCAGGGCCTGATGCTCAAGAGCGGCGACGTCATCGACAGCGACACCGCCGAACTGGTGGCCAGCGAATTCGGCCACACCGTGCGCCGCGTCTCCGAGGCCGACGTCGAAAGCGGCTTCATTGACGCCGACGACCACGACGATCACCTGGAGCCCCGCGCCCCGGTGGTGACGATCATGGGCCACGTCGACCACGGCAAGACCAGCCTGCTTGACGCCCTGCGCTCCACCGACGTCGCCGGCGGCGAACACGGCGGCATCACCCAACACATCGGCGCCTATCAGGTGCGTCTGAAGGACGGCCACCGCGTCACCTTCCTCGACACCCCCGGCCACGCCGCCTTCAGCGCCATGCGTCAGCGCGGCGCCAACGTGACCGACATCGTCGTGCTGGTGGTGGCCGCCGACGACGGCGTCATGCCGCAGACCATCGAGGCGATCCAGGCGGCCAAGGCCGCCGGCGCTCCGATCATCGTCGCCGTCAACAAGATCGATAAGCCGGACGCCAATTCGCAGAAGGTCATCAACGAACTGCTGCAGCACGAGGTCGTGGTCGAAAGCCTCGGCGGCGAAACCCAGATCGTCGAGGTCTCGGCCAAGGCCCGCACCAACCTCGACGGCCTGATGGACGCCATCATGGTTCAGGCCGAGATCATGGACCTGAAAGCCAATCCTGACCGCACCGCCGAAGGCGTGGTGATCGAGAGCAAGCTCGACAAGGGCCGCGGCGCGGTCAGCACCGTCCTGGTCAAGCGCGGCACGCTGAAGCGCGGCGAGATCGTCGTCGCCGGCGCCAGCTGGGGCCGCGTGCGCGCCCTGCTGAACGAACGCGACGAGCAACTGACCGAAGCCGGCCCGTCCACGCCGGTGGAAATCCTCGGCCTCGACGGCGCCCCGGCGCCGGGCGAGCCCCTGGCCGTGGTCGAGAACGAGGCCCGCGCCCGCGAGATCGTCGAATACCGCGTGCGCGTGAAGCGCGAGAAGATGGTCAACCCGGCGCTCGCCGCCGGCGGCCTGGCCGAGATGATGGCCAATCTTCAGGCCAAGAAGATCGCCGAGGTGCCGCTGGTTCTGAAAGCCGACGTTGCCGGTTCGGCTGAAGCCATCATCGGTTCGCTGGAGAAGATTTCCACCGACGAGGTCCGCGCGCGCATCATTCTGTCGGGCGCCGGCGGCATCAGCGAAAGCGATGTCATGCTGGCCAAGACCGCCGGGGCGCCGGTGATCGGCTTCAACGTCCGCGCCAGCAAACAGGCGCGCGAACTGGCCACCCGCGAAGGGGTCGAGATCCGCTACTACGCGATCATCTACGACCTGCTCGACGATCTGAAGGGCGTGATGTCGGGGCTGCTGGCGCCGATCCAGCGCGAAACCTTCCTCGGCAACGCCAAGGTGCTGCAGGCCTTCGACATCTCCAAGGTCGGCAAGGTCGCCGGCTGCCGGGTCACCGAAGGCGTGGTCCGCAAGGGCGCCCGGGTGCGGATCGTGCGCGACGACATCGTCGTGCTCGAACTGGGCACCCTGCAGACGCTCAAGCGCTTCAAGGACGAGGTCAACGAAGTGCCGTCTGGCCAGGAATGCGGCATGCACTTCGCCGGCTTCCAGGACATCCGCGAGGGCGACTTCATCGAGTGCTTCACCGTCGAAGAGATCAAGCGCTCGCTCTAGAAACTCCGCTCATCCCCGCGAAAGCGGGGACCCAGGCTTTTCGTTGAGCGCCGGAGTTTCCGTAAAAAAACCTGAGCCCCCGCTTTCGCGGGGGTGAGCGGTTCTTATTTACTCCGCCGCCACCGCCGCAGGCCCCGCCCACAGGTGGCCGCGATAGGCGTCGAAACAACGCAGGCCGCAGGTCAGGCGCATCAGGGCGCCCTCGGCGATCCAGGCCGCCGCTTCCGGGCGCTCGGCGACCACGGGTTTGAGCGCCTCCTCGTTCCAGGCCTTAGAGTGCTCGATATCCAGCACCGCGTGCAGGGCGAAATATTTGCGCGCCACCGGCGGGGCGCCCAGGCGCTTGAGGCCTTCGGAAACCTGCGCCACCCGGCCCGGCGCGGTGAGCTCGACCACGCCGAGCGCGCCCAGCGAATGAAAGGCGTAGCGGCGATGCGTCGCCAGGGCCGTCATCACATTGGCCAGGGTCAGGGATTCCGTCACCGTGCCCTCGATGGTGGGATGCAGATGCATTTCCTCGACCGTGCGGTCCAGCATCGGCCCGTGCATGCCGGACGCGTTGCCGCGGCCCATCTCGTCCCAGTAGTTGCGCGCCAGCTCGAGCTTGGCCTGGGACGGCATTTTTATCTGCGTCAGGGCGACCAGGTCGTCGAACCCGGCTTCGCCGGCGGCCTCCTGCGTCAGGAACCAGCACATCTCATCCAGGGTGGCGGCGCGCGCCAGCCAGGGGAACAGCGGATCGCCCTGGCCGGGGCCGGTTTGCTTCAGCTCCTCGAACCAGGCGACGAGGCCTTCCGGATCGGTCGGCGCCTTCGCCGCGCGGGCCGAGACCTCGGCCCGCAGGCCCTCGACCATGTCGGCCTCCAGAAAGCGCATCACATGTTCGCGCCGCAGGTCGGCGACCAGGGCGCTAGCGCCTGCGTCGGCATGGAGGCCGGGGGTGAGACGCTCATGGTTCCAGGCCGCCAGGTCGCGTTGCACCGATTCCGGATCGCAGGTGTCTGTCTGGCGCGGAGGCGATCGGAGCGGCGTGACGTTCATGGCGGGGTCTCCAAAGCTATCGAACTGGCCTTCGAAACCCGGCTGCGGGGTGCAGGTTCCCGCTGCTTTTTCCTTTAGTGATGAATCGCTTACTGGCGCCGGCTGTATGTCTGGAAGGCCACAAACTCCAGGGCCCGCTTGGATCAGCGTCAAAAATCGGCCATGCCCTCGTGGTGATGGAAACGATGATCCGCCGACTGCCCGCCCTCTGCGCCGTTTTCGCCCTCTCCACACTGGGCCTCGCCGGCTGCGCCAGCGTCGAGCGCGTCGACGCGGCGGGCGATGTGCACGCCCTGCTGATCTCGATCCGCGACGGCGACAAGGTCGCCTTCGACGCCCGCATCGACCGTCCGGCGCTGCAATCCCAGATCGAGGCCTATCTGGTGCAGCGCGCCCGCGCCGCCAATGTCGACGAACCCCTGCGCGGCCTGGCCATGCTGCTGGCCGGGCCAGCGGCCAAGGCGGCGGGCGACACCTTGCTGCGGCCGCAGACCTTCCGCGCCGCCGCCGAATACTACGGCTACACCCCCGGCCAGCCGATCCCCGGCCAGATGGCCATCGCCGGGGCGCTGAAATCGACCGGGAACGGCGCCGTCTGCGCCACCCGCGCCCGACACGGTCCCTGCCTGCTGACCTTCACCCGCCCGGACGGAACCTGGAAGCTGAGCCGGTTCGACGGCGACCCGGCGCAGCTGCGCCTACCGTGACCGCGCTTCGCTCCCTGCTGCTGGCGGCCCTGCTGGCCGCCTTCGCCACCATAGTCTCGGGGGGGGCGGCCCTGGCCGCCGACCGCATGATCTCCTTCAACCCGGCTTCTGACGACGCCCGCCGCCTGACCGGGGCCGGGGTCACGGTGATGTTCAAGACCCGCCTGACCGCCCAGAGGGTGACCAAGATCATGGCCACCGCCGTGCCGGCGACAGCCGAGCTTTCCCCCGTGTCGGACCGGGTGCTGGGCGGCCGCAAAGCCCCGGGCCAGCTCTACGCCATCGATCCCCAGGCCGATCAGGGCCCGGCCTATGTGCGCGCCTTCTGCCCCGGCTCGACCAAGGCCTGGTTGTCGTTCAGCCGCATCTCCCGCTATCCGCTGACGGTGATCGCCTTCGGCGACGATCCGAAAGCGCCGGAACGCGCGCGCCAGTGCGCGGCCATGACCTTCACCTTCAAGGGCGAGTGGGCCCTGCCCAGCCGCGGCCCGCCCGACCCGATGGAAGAGACCCGCGACCTGGAGCCGTTTTGACCTGCGCTGGACATCACAGGCTGTAGCGACTAGATGCGCGCCTCCCCGTTTCGCGCGATACAGACGACCATGAAGACGCCCCGTAAGGGTCACAGCCACGCCAGTCCCAAGGGCCCGAGCCAGCGCCAGCTGCGCGCCGGCGAGCTAGTGCGTCACGCCCTGGTCGAAATCCTGCGCCACGGCGAACTGGACGATCCGGCCCTGACCGGCGAATCCGTCACCGTCACCGAGGTGCGGCTGAGCCCCGATTTCCGCCACGCCATCGTCTTCGTCGAACCGCTCGGCGCGGGGCTGGAGAAAAACGCGGTCAAGGCCGACCAGGCCACGGCGGCGTTGAACCGCTCCACGAAATTCCTGCGCGGACGCTTAGGAAAAGCCATCGACCTGCGCACCATCCCGGAACTGAAGTTCGTCCGCGACAGCAGTTTCGACATCGCCGGGCAGATGAACGAGCTGTTCGCCAACCCCCTGGTGCGCCGCGACCTCGACAAGCGCGAGGACGAGGACGACCCGGACAACCAAGGCCGAAATCCCAAAGGCTATGGCGCGTCGTAAAAAGGGTCTGCCGGTCAACGGCTGGATCTGCCTCGACAAGCCCTATGGCCTGGGTTCGACCCCGGCGGTCTCCAAGGTGCGCTGGGTCTATGAGGCGCAGAAGGCGGGCCACGCGGGCACGCTCGATCCCCTGGCCAGCGGCGTCCTGCCCATCGCGCTCGGGGAGGCGACCAAGACGGTCAGCTTCATGACCGATGCGGAGAAGGACTACAGCTTCACCGTCGCGTTCGGCGTCTCCACGGCCACCCTCGACGCCGAGGGCGAGATCACCGGCCGCTCAGAGGCGCGGCCGACAAGGGAAGCGCTGGAAGCCGCCATCCCCGCCTTCATCGGCGACATCGAACAAATTCCGCCGGCCTATTCCGCCCTCAAGATCGACGGCCAGCGCGCCTACGCTCTGTCCCGCGCCGGGGAAGCGCCGGAAATGGTCTCGCGCCCGGCCTTCATCCGCAGCCTGGTCCTCACCGCCTTCGACGCCGAGACGGCGTCGTTCGACGTCACCTGCGGCAAGGGCTTCTATATCCGCAGCCTCGCCCGTGACCTGTGCGTGGCCACCGGGGTCGAGGGCCATGTCGCCAAGCTGCGCCGCACGCGCGTCGGCGCGTTTACCGAGGCCACGGCGATAGGGCTGGAAAACCTTGTGGATTTAAGGCATAAGGCCGCCGCGCTGGAGGTATTGCTTCCGGTCGAGACCGCGCTGGACGACATCCCGGCCCTGGCCTTGACCACCGAAGACGCTTCCAAGCTCTCGCAAGGGCGCGCTGTGGTTTTGCTTCCAAGCCAGGTCGAGGCTTTGCAAACCGTCCTTAGGGACGGGGCGCAAACCGTTCTCGCCAAGCTGGACAATACCCCGGTTTCGATCTGCGAGGTGCGCGCCGGCCGGCTCAACCCCGTCCGCGTCTTCAACCTCCAAGCTTAAGGAGACTTCGATGTCGGTTACGCCTGAACGTAAGGCCGAACTCATCACCACCCACGCCCGCACCAAGGGCGATACGGGCAGTGCGGAAGTCCAGGTCGCAATCCTGTCCGAACGGATCGCCAACCTGACCGAGCACTTCAAGACCCACAAGAAGGACAACCACAGCCGCCGTGGTCTGCTGAAGATGGTTTCTCAGCGCCGCCGTCTGCTGGATCACCTGAAGAACGTCGACGACGGGCGCTACGCCGCCCTGATCGGCACGCTGGGCCTGCGCCGCTAGGCCAGACCAACGAAGCGCCGGCTCCTAAGGGGCCGGCGTTTTCGCTTGCCATCCCGCCCCTTCCATGATCGGCGCGGTACGACCGAGGGTCCAAAAGTGATCCTCCGAGACACGTCTGGAGAGGATGCACGACAACGCTGCCTGTCCGCCCCCGTCTGGAATTCGCCTGCGGGAAGATGAGAAAGAAAAGCCACCATGTTCGACATCAAACGCAAGACCATCGAGTGGGGCGGCAAGCGCCTGACCCTCGAGACCGGCCGCATCGCCCGTCAGGCCGACGGCGCCGTCCTGGCCACCATGGGCGAGACCGTTGTGCTCGCCACCGCCGTGTTCGCCAAGAACCCCAAGCCCGGCCAGGATTTCTTCCCCCTGACCGTGAACTATCAGGAAAAGACCTTCGCCGCAGGCAAGATTCCCGGCGGCTTCTTCAAGCGTGAAGGCCGTCCGAGCGAGAAGGAAACCCTGGTTTCCCGCCTGATCGACCGC
>CANJOB010000151.1 GCA_947475655.1 Caulobacterales bacterium
GGCGATCACGTCGCCGGCCTTGATCGTGTCGCCGGCCTTCACAAGCCACTTGGCGAGAGTCCCTTCCTCCATCGTCGGAGAAAGCGCGGGCATCAGGATATCGGTCATCGGTTCGCGCTCGTCTCGGTCAGGACAGGAACAGGTCGGCGCAGGCGTCGGCGATCGCCTCCGCGTCGAGGCGGTAGTAGCGGTAGAGGTCCTGCAGGTCGCCGACCTGGCCGAAAGTGTCCATGCCCAGCGAACTGGTCTTGTGACCCTTGACCCCGCCGAGCCACGACAGGGCGCCCGGCGAGCCATCGATCACCGTCACCAATCCGGCGGTCGGCGACAGCTGGCCCAGCAACAACTCGGCATGGCTTTCGCGGCGGCCCTTGCCGGTCCAGCGCTCGCGGCGGCTGGCCATCCAGTCGCGGTGCAGCAGGCCGGGCGAGACGACGTTGAGGATGCCCAGGCCGGGAAGGTCGTCGGCCAGGGCTTCCGCCGCCTCCAGAACTTCCGGCGCGATGGCGCCGCAGAAGACGATGGCCGCCTCCGATCCCGGCGCGGGCGTGCGCAGCCAGTAGGCGCCCTTGATGGCCGGTTCGATCCAGTCGTCGTTCTCGCGCACCGGCTGGGTCAGGACCCGCGTGGTCAGGCGCAGATAGACCGAGCCGCCGTCGCTTTCCTGCATGTGCTCGAACGACCAGCGCATCGCCTCCGACAGTTCGTCGACGAAGGCCGGTTCGAAATAGGTCAGCTTCGGCTGGCCGATGCCGATCACCGGCGAGTGGATCGACTGGTGCGCCCCGCCTTCCGGACCGAGCGTCAGGCCGGACGGGGTGGCCACCAGCATGAAGCGCGCGTCCTGGTAGCAGGCGTAGTTCAGCGCATCGAGACCGCGGGCGATGAACGGATCGTACACGGTGCCGATCGGGATCAGCCGCTCGCCCCACAGGCTGTCGGCCAGGCCGAGGGCCGCGAGGTTGAGGAACAGGTTGTTCTCGGCGATGCCCAGTTCGATGTGCTGGCCCGCCTGGCCGCCGGACCACTTCTGCGCCGAGGGGATCTTGGCCTTGTGGAAGACGTCGGTCGTCTCGTTGCGGCGGAACAGGCCGCGCTGATTGACGAAGGCGCCCAGGTTGGTGGAGACCGTCACATCCGGCGAGGTGGTGACGATACGATCCGCCAGGGGCGCGCCGCTCTTGGCCAGGTCGAGCAGGATGCGGCCGAAGGCGGCCTGGGTCGATTGC
This sequence comes from Caulobacterales bacterium, assembly GCA_947475655.1. GTDB lineage: Bacteria > Pseudomonadota > Alphaproteobacteria > Caulobacterales > Caulobacteraceae > Caulobacter. The sequence goes on from CANJOB010000151.1 coordinate 1,230, forward strand.
TCGGCCCCGTCCGGGCGCGGGAACTGTGCGCGCGTCGGCACCGGCACGGCGGCGGCCTCCAGGCGGCGGTCGGTCGGCGAGGCGAAGGGGGTAGTGGCGACAAACTGCGCCAGGCGCGCGGCGTCGGTCTCGTCCAGACCGGCGTAGGGCTCCCATTCCTGGCCCGTGGGAATGTTCAGAGTCTTCTGCAGCGCCTCGACCTGGCCGGTGTTCATCAGCCCGGCGTGGTTGTCCTTGTGCCCCTGCAACGGCAGACCGAAGCCCTTGATCGTGTAGGCGATGAACAGGGTCGGGACGTCGTCGTCGGCCTCGGCGTAGGCGTCCAGCAGGGTCTCGACGCAGTGGCCGCCCAGGCCGGTCATCAGCGTGCTCAACGCTTCGTCGTCATAGGAATCGAGCAGAGTCTTCACCCCCGGCAGCGATCCGATGTCGGCCTCCAGCCGCCCGCGCCACGCGGCGCCGCGCTGATAGGTCAGGGCCGCGTATTCGACGTTGGGACAGTCGTCGATCCAGGCGCGCAGATGCGAGCCGCCCGGCTTGGTGAAGGCCTCGCGCTGCGCCTTGCCGTACTTCAGCGTCAGCACGCGCCAGCCGAAGGTGCGGAAGATGTCGTCGAACCGGTTGAACATCCGGTCGGTGGTGGTCGCGTCCAGGCTCTGGCGGTTGTAGTCGACGATCCACCAGGTGTTGCGGACGTCGTGTTTGAACGCGTCGATCAGGCACTCGTAGATATTGCCCTCGTCCAGTTCGGCGTCGCCCATGGTGGCGATCATCCGCCCCTCGCGCGCCGGATCGAGCCAACCGTGCGCCTTCAGATAGTCCTGCGTCAGCGAGGCGAAGGAGGTGATGGCGACCCCTAGGCCGACCGAGCCGGTGGAGAAGTCGACGTCGTCCTGGTCCTTGGTGCGCGACGGGTAGGACTGCGCCCCGCCGAACGAGCGGAACCGCTCAAGCTGGTCGCGCGACTGGCGGCCGTACAGGTACTGGATGGCGTGGAAGATCGGACTGGCGTGCGGCTTGACGGCGACACGGTCCTGCGGCCGCAGCACGCCGAAATACAGCGACGACAGGATGGTGCTGATCGAGGCGCAGGAGGCCTGGTGCCCGCCCACCTTCAGCCCATCGCGGCTTGTCCGCACGTTGTTGGCGTTGTGGATCGTCCAGGTGGAGAGCCAGCGCACCCGCTCGTCCAGCTTGGTCAGCACCTCGACCCGGTCGTTGGCGAGGGCGGTCGTGTTCTTGATGGCGGCGGCGGGCATTGGAAACCTCTTCGGACGACACCGACAGGTAGCACGCCCGCCGGCGTGAAACCTTGCGAACTAGGCCTCGATATGTAACCAAATTGGCAGATTATGCTAAATTCGTTTCGGATATGGGTGAATGCACCAACTCGACGAGATCGACCGCAAAATCCTGGTCGCCCTGCAGCGCGACGGGCGGCTGACCAATCTCGACCTGGCGGAGATGGTCGGCCTGTCCCCCAGCCCCTGCCTGCGCCGGGTGCGTCATCTGGAGGCGGTCGGGGTGCTGCAGCGTTATGTCGCCCTGGTCGATCCGGGCGCCATCGGCCTGGATATCACCGCCTTTATCCGCGTGGCCCTGGAGCGGCAGGCGGACGCCGGGCTGGAGACCTTCGAGACCACCATCGCCCGCTGGCCCGAGGTGCTGGAGTGCTACCTGATGATCGGCGACGCCGACTACCAGCTGCGCGTGGTGGCCAAGAGCCTGGCCGACTACGAGAGCTTCCTGCGCGACAAGCTGACCAAGATTCCCGGCATCGCCAACATCCAGTCCAGTTTGGCGTTCCGGCCAATCATCTCGCGCACCGAACTGCCGGTCAGCTAGCGCGAATCAATCACCTCGCCGATGGCAGCGGCCGCCGCCAGGATAGCCCGGTCGCGGTAGCGGCCGCCGACGACGGTCAAGCCTATCGGCGCGCCGTTGGGGCCCGTGGCGGCAGGGATGTTGATGTTGGGCCCGTGCAGCAGGGTCCACATGCCGTTGAACACCCAGTCGCCCGTGTCCTCGCGCCCCAGCGGCGCCTCGCCCACGGCGCTAGGGGCCAGCACCGCGTCGAAACCGGTGGCGATAGCGTCGAACCGCGGACGGCAAGCGGCGGCGTGGTCATAGGCGGCCAACAGTTCGGTGCGGGTGTAGCCGTCGACATTGTCGACCATTTCCTGCAGCCGCGGCTCAAGCCGCCCCGGGAAGGCCCGCGCCTCGGGCAGCAGGGCGTTGCGGCCTTCGGCGCGCATGATCAGCACCTGCTGTTCGGGCAGGGAATCGAACGCGGTTGGCAGGGTCAGGTCAGTCACAATCGCCCCCGCAGCGCTCAAGGCTTCCCCCGCCGCGGCAAGGGCGGCCCGGGTGGCGTCCGACGCCTTATCCCAGACGGGGGTGCGGCACAGGGCGACGCGCAGCCCCCGGATGGCTAGCGGCGGGGCGCTTCCCGGCTCCTGGTCGTAGACGTCGTACACTAGAGCCAGATCCGCGGCCGAGCCGGCGAACCAGCCGATAGTATCGAGGGTGTTGGAATAGATCTTCGAGCCTTCGCGGTTGATCATTCCCCAGGTCGGCTTCATCGACCACACGCCGCAGAACGACGCCGGCCGGGTCATCGAACCGGCGGTCTGGGTGCCGAGCGCCAGGGGCACATGGTGATCGGCCACGGCGGCCGCCGATCCGCTCGACGATCCGCCCGGCGTGCGGGCCAGGTCGCGCGGGTTGCGGGTGGCGGCGCGGTGGCCGGTGGCGGCGAATTCCACCGTGTCGGTCTTGCCGAGGATCAGCGCCCCGGCCGAACGCAACAGGCTGACGCAGGCGGCGTCGACGCCGGGGAAATGACCTTGGTACAGCGGCGAATTGTACTGGGTCGGCATGTCGAACGTCTGCATCACGTCCTTGACCCCCACCGGCAGGCCGTGCAGCGGACCGCGCACCGGTGCGGCATCCAGCACGCGCGCGTTGCGCAGGATGAGATCGCGGTCGAGGAAGGCCCAGGCGCGGATCGTATCGTCGCGGGCATCGATGCGGTCGAGGCAGGCGCTCGCCAGGCGCTCGGCGGTGAGGGTTCCGGCGCGTAAGGCCGTTGCCGCCTCGCTGGCGGAAAGATCGGCCGGGTCGGTCATGCGTCCTCGTGAGTCTTGAAATCGCCCGGCATGGCGACCTCCAGCATTTCCAGGTCGGCGCTGTGCGCGACCTCTCGGTGACGGATCAGGCGCGGTTGGTAGAAACTCGTTCCGGCTTCGAACCGCATCCGGCCCTGGCCCTCGTATTCGAACTCCGCCCAGCCCTTGAGCACATAGATCAGGTGGAACGGCGCGTCATGGCTGTGCCAGTCGTGCACGATGTCGCTGGCGCCGTTGGCGCGGATCACGTGCGCCACGGCCGCGCCGTTGGTGGCCTGGGCGACGCCCAGGTCGCGATAGGCGAAGAATTCGCGCAGGCCCTGCTCGAAGACGGCGTCCTTCAGGTGGCTGACAGTGACGCCTTTGTTCATGCGTTCAAGCTAGCGCGGTATCGCTGAAATGAAAAACGCCCCGGATCCAGAAAACTGAAGCCGGGGCGCCATCTTCCGAAATCTTGCAGCTCTAGAAGTTGAAGCGGACGCCGAACTTAAACGAGCGGCCGACGATGTCGTACGGGTTGCCACCGGAGATGATGTTCATCGCCACCACCGGCGGATCCTTGTCGAGCAGGTTGTTGACGATCATGTACGCCTGCACCTTGCGGTTATCTTCCGAGATGATGTCGTAGCTGACGTTGGCGTTGTAGATCAGCGACTTGGGCCACTGGTTGCGGTTGATCGAGTTGCTGGCCGCCGGGTTGTAGTCCGGATCGTCCGGCCCTTTCAGGGTGGCGCTGTATTTCACGCCGGTGGTGAATCGGGCCGCGAGGTTCACATTCAGCCGGTCCAGCGCGTAGTTGATGTTGCCGTTCCACGACCAGTTCGGCACTTGGGTGCCGGCATTGTCGGTGTCGGACACCAGTTTGGCGCCATTGTAGATGATGCTGCGCAGGTCGCTGGTGAAGGTGCCGAGCGCGCGGACATTCAGGGCGCCCGGAAGCTGCCAGTTCTCCAGCGGCACGCGGTAGGCGACTTCAATGTCGACCCCGTTCGAGATCAGCTTGTTGGAGTTGCTGGGCGTGCTGTTGACCTGACAGAAGCCGGTGGCATTCGCCGAGGTGGAGCAGCGGACGACGAACGGCTCGTATTGCGTCTGTCCCTCCAGCAGCAAGCGGTCGAGAAGGTCCTGCGCCGGGACGGTGGCGATGATGCCGTCGATCTGGATGTCGAAGTAGTCGACCGCCAGGCGGAAGCCGTTGGTGAAGCCCCAGTGCGGTTGGAACACCACGCCGGCGGTCAGGGTGTCCCCGACTTCCGGCACCAGATTGGGGTTGCCGGTCGTGCGGCCCGAGACGAACGCGGCGGCGTTGGTCAGCCGGTTGACCACGTTCGAGGCGCCGCCCGAGCCCGGGTTGTACAACTCGTTGATGTTCGGCGCGCGGATGTCACGCGAACGGGTGGCGCGGAAGCGCAGGAAGTCGCTCGGCTCCCAAGTGGCGCCGACCTTCCAGGTCGTCACCGAACCGGAGGCCGAATAGTCGGTGCGGCGCACCGCGGCGTTGAGGTCCAGCGCGCGCGCCAGGGCCACATCCTTCAGCAGCGGGACGCCGACTTCCAAATAGCCTTCCTTGACCGAGGTCTTGGCCCGGTACTCGCCGGGGTTGGAGTTGACGAGGATGGCTTTCACCCCGTCCGGCGTGCTGGTGACGTTGGCCTTGTCGCGGCGGTATTCGACGCCCGCCGCGAACTGCACCGGACCGGCCGGCAGGCTGAACGGCTCACCCGAGATGTTGGCGGCGGCGTTGTCCTCATCGAAGAAGTTCGCCTGGGTGCTATGCGAGTTGAAATAGGTGATGGCCGCGGCGTTGCCGGGACTTGACGGGCCGAAGATGTTGAAGGGCACGCAGCCGGGGCGGATGTTGGCCAGCCACAGCGCCTTGGTGATGGCGTTCTGGTTGTTGAACATCGGGTTGGTGGCCGCCGGACCACAGGCCGGCTGGCCGTTGGCGCCGGTCACCACATAGGCCGAAGACAGCTGGCTCGGCTCGTTGGGCGTGTTGGTGAAGTCGAACACGAAGTAGCTCTTGCCGCGGCCGACCGACAGATCCCACCGCCAGTTGTCGCCGAACGTGCCTTCGAGCTTGGCGTCGGCGTTGAGGGTCTCGGTGCGGTTGCCGGAGATCAGCGGGCCGACATCCTGGTTCTGGCGCGACACGGTGATGGTCTGCAGGTTGGCGGCGATCATGGCGTTGCGCGTCGCCGCCGGCAGGTAGGGGTTGTCGCGCTGGGCGATGAAGTTGGTCGGCTGGCGCACGGTGATGGTGGTCGCGTGCGTCATCAGGCTGCCGTAGTCGACGTGGGCGCTGAACTTGAGATTGTCGCTGATGTCGTAGGTCGCCTTGGCGAGCGCGGCGGTGCGCTCGTACGGCGACTGGATCATCATGTTGTAGTATTCGATCTGGCCGTAGTTTGTCTGGGCCGGCGAGAACATCTCCGTCGCGCCGACGATCGTCCCATACGGAAACTGAAACGGCACGCCGCCCGGGCCGAACGCCGTGCCCTTCAGCGGGCCCAAGTTGACGATGCCGCCAAAGTTGTAGCC
>CANJOB010000152.1 GCA_947475655.1 Caulobacterales bacterium
CGCAAGAAGTTCCGCCAGGTCGACAAGTCGTTCGACGCGATCGAGACCCTGTATGGCGTCGGCTATCGATACCGGGAAACCTAACGCCGACGGCGCGGCGGCGGCGGACCGGCGCCCCCGCGAGGGGTTGATGCGCCGGCTGGCCCATCTGTGGCCGGCCGGTTCGCGCCTGGGCCGGGCGATCATCCTGATCAACATGCTCGGCCTGGCGGCCCTGATCACCGGCGCCCTGGTGCTGAACGAACTAAGGCGCGGCCTGATCGAGGCCCGTATCGACGGCCTGACCACCCAGGGCCAGTTCATCGTCAAGGTGCTGGACGAGACAGCGACGGTGGGCGAGCCCGCCCCGGCGCTCAAGGCCGAGCAGGCGTCCGACTTCCTGCAGATCCTCTTCATCCCGCGCGGCCAGCGGGCCCGGCTGTTCGACGCAGCGGGCAATCTGGTGGCCGATTCCTACGCCATCGCCGACCAGGTCGAGGCGCGCGCCCTCCCCCCGGCGCGCAAGCCCGGCGAGCAGGCCCTGCCGCTGCTGAGCCGCGACGACCATAACCCGCGCCAGATCGCCCGGGCCCAGGCCGACCTGGCCGAGGAGATCAAGGCGGCCCTGGGCGGCCAGGCGGTGGCCGGCATGCGCCGCACCGAGACCGGCGGCCGGGTGGTCTCGGTCTCCATGCCGATCCAGCACGTCGCCGCCGTGCTGGGGGTGCTGACCCTGGAGGCGGCCGACGTCGACCAGATCATCGCCGCTCAGCGCGCCGCCCTGCTGCCCTTCATCCTGATCGCCATCACCGCCATGCTGGCGTCCTCCCTGATGCTAAACCGCCTGGTGGCGCGGCCTGTGCTGCGGCTGGCGCGGGCCGCCGACCGCGTGCGCCTGACCGGCGAGCGCGAGATCAGCCTGCCCGACCTGGCGCGGCGCGACGACGAACTGGGCGACCTGACCCGCGCCCTGGAGGACATGACGCGGTCGCTGTCGGAGCGGATGACCGCCACCGAGCGGTTCGCCGCGGACGTGGCGCACGAGATCCGCAATCCCCTGACTTCGATCCGCTCGGCGGTGGAGACCCTGGACCTGGTCAAGGACCCGGCGACCCAGGCGCGGCTGCTGGCCATCGTCAAACAGGACGCCGGGCGGCTGGACCGGCTGATCACCGACATCTCCAACGCCTCGCGCATCGACGCCGAGTTGTCGCGCGAGCCGCCGCGGCGGCTCGACGTGGAGCGGCTGCTGTCGGAGATGGCCAGCCTCTACGACGCCCAGGTCAAGCCCGGCGAAGGGGCCCACGGGGTGCATGTGCGCTATGACGGCGGCGGCGGCGGCCTCGACCGCGCCTGGGTGATGGGCCGCGAAATCCCGCTCGGCCAGGTGCTGCGTAACCTGATCGACAACGCCCGCTCCTTCAGCCCGGCGGGCGGCACGGTGCGGCTGAGCCTGGGGCGGTCCAAGGGCCGGATCGAGATCCGGGTCGACGACGACGGGCCGGGCGTGCCGCCGGACAATCTGGAGACGGTGTTCGAGCGCTTCTACACCTCGCGGCCCAAGGGCCACGCGTTCGGCGGCAATTCGGGCCTGGGCCTGTCGATCGCCCGCCAGATCGCCGACGCCCACCGCGGATCGGTCCATGCCGAGAACCGCAAAAACCCGGACGGATCGGTGGCCGGAGCCCGGTTCGTGGTCGACCTGCCTGAAGTGTCTTGAGGGGGGCGCCGCATTGATCGCCCATGCGGGCCTAGTCGCCCTGTGGAGCGGGGGGCGCTGGCGCGGCGCCCTGATCGAGGGCCCGTCCGGCGCCGGCAAAAGCAGCCTGGCCCTGGCGGCGCTCGAGGCCGGCTTCCGCCTGGTGGCCGACGACCGCACCCTGCTGTGGACCAGCGGCGGGCAGCTCTACGGGCGCGCCCCGGACACCCTGAAGGGCCTGATCGAGGCGCGTGGCGTCGGCGTCCTGCCCGAATCACCCCTGGGCCTGGCCCGGATCGACCTGGTGGTGGCCTGCGCCGCCGGTCCGGAGGCGGTCGAGCGCCTGCCTGATCCCGCCAAGGTTGATCGGCTGGGGGCGGCTATTCCCCTGCTGGGACTGTGGCCTTTTGATCCCGCCGCCCTTGCGAAACTACGTCGCGCCATCGTCCATCTTGGAGGCGGCGATTAACAAGCGTATCTACCTGCCTTCGCGCGCCGCCAACCTTGCCTTGGGCGTGGCGCCGCGGCCGGGGGATCGGTTGAAAGATCGTCGATGATTGGGCTCGTGATCGTAACGCACGGGCGGCTGGCGGAAGAGTTCGTGTCCGCCATGGAGCACGTGGTCGGACCGCAGCGCGCTGTGGAGGCCATCTGTATCGGGCCGGAGGACGACATGGAGCGGCGCCGCCGCGACATCCTCAAGGCCTGCGCCGCGGTGGACGACGGCGGCGGGGTGATCCTGCTGACCGATATGTTCGGCGGCACGCCCTCGAACCTGGCCATCTCGGTGATGGAACAAACCCACGCCGAGGTGATCGCCGGATTGAACCTGCCGATGCTGATCAAGCTCGCCAGCGTGCGCCAGCGCGAGGCGCTCGACGTCTGCGTCGCCGCCGCCCAGGAGGCGGGGCGCAAATACATCTCGGTCGCCTCCTACGTCCTGGCGGGCGAAAAATGACAGCGGCGACGAGCCGCACCGTCGAGATCGCCAACCAGCGCGGCCTGCACGCCCGCGCTTCCGCAAAATTCGTCAAACTGGCCGCGACCTTCGACGCGGAGGTCAAGGTCTCCAAGGACGGCTCCACCGTCGACGCCCGTTCGATCATGGGGCTGATGATGCTGGCCGCCGGCCTGGGCTGTTGCATCGAGATCACCGCCACCGGCGCTCAGGCGGCCGAGGCGCTGGAGGCGTTGACGGCCCTGGTGGCGGATAGGTTCGAGGAAGAGCGGTAGGCGCGGGTGACCGCCGGCCCCCGGCCGAAAGGCCGAATACGCCTTCACGGCGCGATCGATCCGGGTAAAATTCTGAGCTGCCGGAGGAATGCTGGTGGAGCCGCTGTCGTCGTTGCGCGCGCTGTTACCGCCGATCGCGCTGGGAATAGCGATCCTGTCGGGGGCGACGGGCGCCCTGGCGTCGCCCGCGGCGTGCGCGAGGCTGGTGTCGGGCTCGGTCAAGGCGTCGGATGTCCAGGCGGCCTACAGCTTCGTCCGAAATCATAGCGCCTGCCTGGCGAAATTCGAGGATTCCAGCTTCCAGGCCGTCGCCGCCGCACTGACGGCGGCCCGGGCCGCCAAGGTGATCGACGCCAACTCGTGCGCCGCCGCCCTGACGAAAACCAGTTCGCCGGTGATCCAGAGCCTGATCAATCAGGTCGGCGCCGGCGTGGCAGCGTCTCACCTGGAATGCGGCTGCGCTGTCGCCGACAGCGGGGTGGCCGAAAAGCTCAGGGATATCGTCGCTGACATCAAAAGCTGCGGCGAGGGTTTCAATCCCGTCGATTGGAGCAATGACGGCCTCAAGCTCGCCGCCGGGGGGTTCAGCGGCCTTGGAGACGCCTTGGGCATCGGCGGCGGTCCCGCCGAAGGACCCAACGGCGGAGCGCCGACATACAACTACATCTGTCCGGCCGTCGGCGCGTGGATGACGGCGGGTCAGCGCAGCCCTGTGGGGTGGTGCGGCTGCCCGGCCAACACTACCCAGGAGTGGGGGAACCTGGCCAACGGCGGCGACATCGGCAGCTCCCGCTGCGTCAGCGCCTGCGCCAAGACGGACGTCTACAGGAACGGTTCCTGCCAGCCCTGCGTCAGCGGCGGCCTGACAGCCGGCGGTGTGAGCTATCAGTCCTATCCAGACGCCACTGGCACCCAGTGCCTGACCCAGGGATCGGGCTATGCGGTCAGCTGCAAGCCCGGGCAGATTCGCGCGCCCGACCAGCATTCGTGCCTGGCAGCCTGCCCCTTCAACGCCATCGCCGACCCCAGGACCAACAGCTGCGCCGCCTGCCCGGCCGGAACGCGTCCACGTTATTTCGCCCTCGGCTCCAGCCTTGGCCAGTGCGAACCGACACGGCCCGATCCCGCCAAGGCCATAGGCGGCAACGGCGTGATCCGCCGGCTTCCCGGCGCGACCGCGCCAAGCCGGCCGCGGATTCATCGCCGTCCGCGGCCATTGTAATTCCCCCGGCGATCCGGCCAAGGCTGATCCCGCCGCGCTAGGGCCCCCGCTGTGGGGGAAGAACGGCATCAACCGGCCTAGGAGGGGTCATGCCCGCAGGATTTTCGCCATCGCCCTGCCCTTGGCCAGCTCGTCGATCAGTTTGTCCAGGATGCGGATTTCGCGCATCAGCGGCTCGGCGACCTCTTCGACGCGGATGCCGCAGATCAGGCCGGTGACGCCGGTCCGCGCCGGATTTAGCCGGGCCTTGGCGAAGAAGGTCTCGAAATCGGTCTTGGCCGCGATCTCGGCGTCGAACTCGGCCTGCCTGAAGCCGGTCAGCCAGCGGATGATCTCGTCCACTTCCGCCTTGGTGCGACCCTTGCGCTCCACCTTGGCGATATAGAGCAAATAGACGCTGGCGAAGCTCATTGTGTAGATTCGGTGGGCCATCCGGTCTGAGGGCCTACTGCGCCGCCGGCCCCGCGCCCACCGGCATGGGGGTCAGCCCCAGGTCGGCGAACAGGGCCGCGTCGCTGCTCATTTCCGGATTGGGCGTGGTCAGCAGGGTGTCGCCGACGAAGATCGAGTTGGCGCCGGCGAGGAAGCACAGCGCCTGCAGCTCGCGGCTCATCTGTTCGCGGCCGGCCGACAACCGGACCATGGCCTTGGGGCAGACCAGGCGGGCGACGGCGATGGTGCGGACAAATTCCAGGGCGTCGATCTGCGTCCCCTCGGCCGTGATCCTGTCGCCCAGCGGCGTGCCGCTGACCGGGACCAGGCCGTTGATCGGCAGGCTGTCGGGGTGGGCCGGCAGGGTGGACAGGGCGTGCAGCAGGCCGGCGCGGTCGCGCCTCGCCTCGCCCATGCCGACGATGCCGCCGCAGCAGGTGCTCATCCCCGCGTCGCGCACGTGCTCCAGCGTATCGAGCCGATCCTGGTAGGTGCGGGTGGTGACGACGCTGGCGTAGTAGTCGGGGCCGGTGTCGAGGTTGTGGTTGTAGTAGTCGAGCCCGGCGTCCTTGAGCTGTTGGGCCTGGTCCTTGGTCAACATGCCTAAGGTGGCGCAGGTCTCCAGGCCAAGCGATTTGACCCCGCCGATCATGCGGGCCAGGGCGGGCAGGTCGCGGTCCTTCATCTCGCGCCAGGCAGCGCCCATGCAGAAGCGGCTGGCGCCGGACTCCTTGGCGCGCGCGGCCTGGGCGATGACCACATCCGGGTCCATCAGCTTGGACGCCTTCAGGCCGGTCTTGAACGAGGCCGACTGGCTGCAATAGCCGCAGTTCTCGGCGCAGCCGCCGGTCTTGACCGACAGAAGCTGGCTCATCTGCACCTGGGTCGGGTCGAACCAGGCGCGGTGCACGGCGGCGGCCTGGAACAGCAGTTCGGTGAACGGGGTCTCGAACAGGGCCTCCACCTGGTCCAGCGTCCAGTCGTGGCGCGGCTGGGCGGGGTCGAGCAGGTGGACAGGGGCGTTCATCGCAAGGCGGCTCCGGTAAACAACGCCCCCGTTCCCTAGCAAGAGCGGCGGCCCGCCGCATCATATAAGGAATTCTTTATGTCCTGTTGCTAGGAGAAAGTTCGGAGGATATACCCGTCCCCAACATTTTTCGCCCATCACCTGTCATTGGGAGCCAGCCATGGCCGACTACATCATCCGCGACATCGGCCTGGCCGACTATGGCCGCAAGGAACTCGACATCGCCGAGACCGAGATGCCGGGCCTGATGGCCACGCGCGCCGAGTTCGGCAAGGACCAGATCCTGAAAGGCGCCCGCATCGCCGGCTCCCTGCACATGACCATCCAGACCGGCGTGCTGATCGAAACCCTGCAGGCCCTGGGCGCCGAAGTGCGCTGGGCCTCGTGCAACATCTTCTCGACCCAGGACCACGCCGCCGCCGCCATCGCGGCGAAGGGCACGCCGGTGTTCGCCATCAAGGGCGAGACCCTGCTGGAGTACTGGGACTACGCCCACAAAATCTTCGAATGGCATGACGGCGGCTATCCGAACCTGATCCTCGACGACGGCGGTGATGCCACCCTGCTGTGCGTGCTCGGTCCCAAGGCCGAGAAGGATCCGACTTTGCTCGACAACCCGACCAACGAGGAAGAGGAGGCGCTCTTCACCGTGATGAAGCGCTACCTGAAGGAAAAGCCCGGTGTCTATTCGGCCATCCGCGACGCCGTCACCGGCGTGTCGGAAGAGACCACCACGGGCGTGCACCGCCTGTACCAGATGGCGGCCAAGGGCGACCTGCCGTTCCCGGCCATCAACGTCAACGACAGCGTGACCAAGTCCAAGTTCGACAACCTGTACGGCTGCCGCGAGAGCCTGGTCGACGCCATCCGCCGCGGCACCGACGTGATGCTGTCGGGCAAGGTGGCCGTGGTCCTGGGCTACGGCGATGTGGGCAAGGGTTCGGCCGCGTCCCTGCGCAACGGCGGCGCGCGCGTGATCGTCACCGAGATCGACCCGATCTGCGCCCTGCAGGCGGCCATGGAAGGCTACGAAGTCCAGACCATGGAAGACGTCGCCGACAAGGCCGACATCTTCGTCACCGCCACCGGCAACAAGGACGTGCTGACCGTCGACCACATGCGGGCGATGAAGAACAACGCCATCGTCTGCAACATCGGCCACTTCGATTCCGA
>CANJOB010000153.1 GCA_947475655.1 Caulobacterales bacterium
CTGGCCCTGCTCCCCTACGTCGTGAAGTGAGGGCGCAGCCATGAAAGTCATTCTTCTTGAACGCGTCGAGCGTCTGGGCGCCCTGGGCGACACGGTCACGGTGAAGGACGGGTTCGCCCGTAACTTCCTGCTGCCCCGCTCCAAGGCCCTGCGCGCCACCGCCGCGAACCAACAAGTGTTCGAGGCCCAAAAGGCCCAGATCGTCGCCCGCAACGACAAGGACCGCGAAGCGGCCTCCGCCGCCGGCGAGACCCTGGACGGGACCTCCTACATCCTGATCCGTCAGGCCGGCGAGAGCGGCCAGCTGTACGGTTCGGTCAGCGGCCGTGACGTGGCCGACATCGCCAACGCCGAAGGGGCCAAGATTCAGCGCGACCAGGTCATCCTGGACAAGCCGATCAAGACCCTGGGCTTGCACGCCGTGAAGGTCCGCCTGCACGCCGAGGTCACCGTGACGGTCAACCTCAACATCGCCCGCAGCCAGGACGAGGCCGAGCGCCAAGCCCGCGGCGAGAACGTGGTCACCTCCCAGTTCGAGGAAGACCGCCTGGCGGACGAAGAAGCCGCCAAGGACATGCTTGACGGCGGCGCCGGCAAGTTCGAGGGCGACCTCGGCCGCGACTAGGCGATCCTCAAGGCTGGAATACGAAACGGCGCGGAGCAATCCGCGCCGTTTTCTTTTGGGCTGACGCCCGGCCCGCATGGTCATGCTGCGCTGCGATGACGATTTTGCCACAACTGCGGCAGGTTTGGCACAGCCATGACGTGCATCCCCGGCTAACTTATCAGCAATAAGGGAGCTTCGGGCTGAGACGGGCGCGTAAAACGCTGCCGGCCTCTCAAAATCAAAAGGATAGAAATTCAATGCGTTATCGCAATCTACTGCTGGCGGCTGCTTCCATCGGCGGTTTGGTGGTCGCCACGGCCGCCTACGCCCAGCCCGCCCCGGAAGCCGACGTCGAGGCTATCGTCGTCACCGGCACCCGCATCGCCCGCTCGCGCCTGGACACCGTGGCCCCGGTTGACGTGGTCGACTCCGCCGCTCTGACCCGCCAAGCCACCCCGGAACTGGGTCAGGCTCTGGCCAACCTGGCCCCGTCGCTGACGTTCAACCGCCCGGCCATCACCGACGGCACCGACTCGGTCCGCCCGGCCTCCTTGCGCGGCCTGGCCCCCGACCAGGTGCTGGTGCTGCTAAACGGCCGCCGTTACCACACCTCCGCCCTGGTCAACGTCAACGGCTCGATCGGCCGCGGCTCGGCCGCCGTCGACCTGAACTCCATTCCGACCGTGGCCCTGAACTCGGTCGAAATCCTGCGTGACGGCGCCTCGGCGCAGTACGGCTCGGACGCCATCGCCGGCGTCATCAACCTGCGCCTGCGCGAAGCCAGCTCCGGCGGCGGCGCCTCGGCCAGCTGGGGGTAGTACTTCACCGACGTGAAGACCGCCCGCAATCCGGACGGCCGCAAGATGCACGACGGCAACACCTACACGGTGTCGGGCTGGCAGGGCCTGCCGCTCGGCGCCGAGGGCTTCCTGACCCTCTAAGGCGAATATGTGTTCCGTAACCCGACCAACCGTTCGGACTTCGATCCCCGCCCGGCCGGCGGCAGCGGCACCCGCGTCACCGCCCGCTACGGCGACCCGCAGGTCGAGAGCAAGTCGGTCGGTTTCAACGCCGGCATTCCCACCGGCGACGGCTGGAAAGCTTACAGCTACGGCAGCTACCAGAACCGCGTCGGCAACAGCGCCGCCAACCCGCGCCTGGGCGACAACGCCAACAACGTGCCGGCCATCTTCCCGCAGGGCTTCCTGCCCAAGATCGGCACCGACATCGATGACGGCAACATCGTCGGTGGCTTCAAGGGGGAAGCCGGTGGCTTCACCGTCGATCTGAGCGCCGGCTACGGCTTCAACAAGGTGGATTACACCACCTTCGACACCGTCAACGCCTCGCGCGGCGCCGCCTCGCCGACCAGCACCTATTCCGGCTCGATGCGCTACAGCCAGGCCGTGTTCAACGCCGACTTCACGCGTTCGCTCGACTTCGGCTTCACCGCCACGGGCCTCGCCTTCGGCGCCGAATACCGTCGTGAAGGCTATGAGATCGGCGCGGGCGAAGCGGCCAGCTACGACTTCGGCGGCGCGGCCGGCAAGGCGGCGGGGGCGCAAGGTTTCCCCGGCTTCAAGCCGAGCAACGAAGTTGACGTGAACCGCAACAACTACAGCCTCTACGTCGACCTGGACAACCAGTTCACCGAGAAGTTCGACGTCGATGTGGCGGCCCGCTACGAGCACTATTCGGACTTCGGTTCGACCGCGACCGGCAAGATCGCCGCCCGCTACGACCTGACCGACCCCCTGGCCCTGCGCGGCGCCTTCTCGACTGGCTTCCGCGCTCCGTCGCTGCAGCAGAGCTACTTCACGGCAACCTCGACCGACTTCATTCCGATCAACGGCGTGGCCACTCCGGTCGACGTCGGCACCTTCCCGTCCACGGCGTCGGTGTCGCGGGCGTTGGGCGGCACGGATCTGGAGCCGGAAGAGTCGAAGAACTACTCGCTGGGCTTCGTCTTCCACCAGGGCCCGTTCGAGGTCACGGTCGACGCCTATCAGATCAACATCGACAACCGGATCGTGCTGTCTGAAAACATCCAGGGCGCCCCGACCGGCACCGCGACCGCGGTGGCCATCTACAACCTGATCAACTCCACCCCCGGCAGCGCCCTGGGCGCTGCGCGCTTCTTCATCAACGGCGTCGACACCGAAACCAAGGGTCTCGACATCGTCGCGCGCTATCGCCTGCCGACGGACAGCGCCGGCCGGTTCGACTTCACCCTGGCGTCGAACTTCAACACCACCGACGTGACCCGCATCCCCACCACCCGTCAGCTCTCGGCCCTGCCCGTGCCGCCGATCCTCTTCGACCGCGGCAACCGCCTGACCTTCGAAAGCGGCACCCCCGCCCAGAAGTACGTCGGCTCGGTGGACTGGACGATGGGTCGCTACGGCATCAACGCCAAGGCGACCAAGTACGGTTCGGTGCTGATCCCCGGCAACACCAACGCCAACGCGGGCCTCGATTACCGCAGCGGCTCGCACTACGTGGTGGACCTGGAAGCGCGGGTCGACCTGCCCTACGGCACCAACCTGGCGGTCGGCTGGAACAACCTGTTCGACGAATACCCGAACCAGACCCCGACCAACGTCAACACCAACGGCCCGATCGCTTTCCCGAGCTACTCGCCGTTCGGCTTCAACGGCCGCTTCTTCTACTCGCGCCTGTCGGTAAAGTGGTAGGGCTCTAGCCGGACATCCAACGTCCGATTTTGACGCGGCGCGGGACCAGAAACGGTTCCGCGCCGCTTCTCTTTGTCCACAGTTCGAAAAACGGCTGTGAAGAGTGGCGTGACTCCAAGTGCGCTGCGCCGCACGCTTATCTATTCGTTAACGAATGGCTCTCGTTCCCGCACTCGACCTCCGCCCGCCGCACAACGATGCGATGCCCGCCCAGATGCCGGCCAACCTGGAGGCCGAACAGGCGCTGCTGGGCGCCCTGCTGTACGACAACGGCGCCTATGAACGGCTCTCCGACCGCCTGGCCGCCGGCCATTTCCACGAGCCTTTCCACCAGCGGCTTTTCGCGGCCATCGAGGCGCACATCCGCAAGGGCCAGCTGGCCGAGCCGATCCTGCTGGCCGACGAATTCAAGCGCGACCCGGCGTTCGAGGAACTGGGCGGGCTGCGCTACCTGGCCGACCTGGTCGACCGCGCGCCGCCGGCGGCCAACGCCCCCGACTACGCCCGCGCCGTCTACGACCTGGCGTTGCGGCGCGACCTGATCCGCATCGGCGGCGAGATCTCCACCACCGCCCAGCAGGTCGGCGACAGCGAACTCAGCGCGCGCGACCAGATCGAGTCCGCCGAACAGCAGCTCTATTTCCTGGCCGAGGAAGGTGGCACCGCCACCGGCCTTGGCTCTTTCGCCGACGCCCTGCGCGGCGCGATCGAGATGGCGGCGGAAGCCTACAGCCGCGACGGGGGATTGGCCGGCCTGGCCACCGGCCTGACCGACCTGGACCAGAAGCTCGGCGGCCTGCACCCGTCCGACCTGATCATCCTCGCCGGACGCCCGGCGATGGGGAAATCGGCCCTGGCCGCGAACATCGCCTTCCACGCCGCGCGGCACTACGCCTGGGAGCCGCAGCCGGACGGCAGCCGCAAGACCGTCAACGGCGGGGTGGTGGCGTTCTTCAGCCTCGAAATGAGTTCCGAACAGCTGGCCATGCGTCTGCTGGCGGAAGTGTCCGGCGTCTCGTCCGACCGCCTGCGCAAGGGCGAGATCGACGCCTCGGAATTCGGGCGTGTACGCGACGCTTCAATCGAGATTCAGGAGAGCCCGCTGTTCATGGACGACACCGGCGGGCTGGCGGTGGGCAAGCTCGCCGCCCGCGCCCGGCGGCTGAAGCGCCAGATGGGCCTGGACCTGATCGTCATCGACTACCTGCAACTGCTGACCACAGGCTCGCCCGGCGGCAACGACAACCGCGTGCAGGAGGTCAGCATGATCACCCAGAGCCTGAAGGCCTTGGCCAAGGAACTGAGCGTGCCGATCATCGCCCTCTCCCAGCTCAGCCGTCAGGTCGAGAACCGGGAAGACAAAAGGCCTCAGTTGGCCGACCTGCGGGAATCCGGCTCGATCGAGCAGGACGCCGACGTGGTGATGTTCGTCTACCGCGAGGCCTACTACAAAGGCCGCGCCGAGCCCCGCGAGGGCACCCCTGAGCACCTGGCCTGGCAGGAGGAGATGGACCAGGTGGTCAACCTGGCCGAGGTCATCATCGGCAAGCAGCGCCACGGCCCGATCGGCACGGTCAAACTGCACTTCAACGGCGAACTGACCAAGTTCAGCAATCTGGCCACGCCGGGGCGGTTCGAAGTCCGCTAGGCTCTCGTCTGAATGACGACTCGCCTGACCATCGACCTGGACGCCCTGGCGGCCAATTTCCACACCCTCAAAGCTGAGGCGGCCGGCGCGCGGGTGTGCCCGGTGGTCAAGGCCGACGGCTATGGTCTGGGCGCGGCCCAGGCGTCCCGCCGGCTGTTCGACGAGGGCGCGCGCGATTTCTTCGTCGCACGGCTGGAGGAAGGCGAGGCCTTGCGCGCGGCCTTGCCCGAACCCGACGCTGTCATCCATGTGCTGGACGGCACGGTCGCCGGGACGGAGAGCCGCCTGCAGGCGGCTGGACTGTCGCCGGTGCTGAGCAGCCTCGACGAGGCGCGGGCCTGGCGCGGTCCGCCCGCCGCCCTGCACGTCGACACCGGCATGAACCGCATCGGCGTCAGCATCGACGACGCGCTCGCCCTGGCCAAATCGGGTTTGCGCCCCTGCCTGATCATGAGCCACCTGGGCCGCGCCGACGATCCGGCGCAGCCGCGCAACGCGCAGCAGCTGGCCGCCTTCCTGCCGGTGCGCGCCGCCTTCCCCGACGCCCCGGCCAGCCTGGCGGCCTCGGCGGGCATGTTCCTTGGCCCCGACTACCGTTTCGAGGCGGTGCGGCCGGGCATCAGCCTTTACGGCGGCGGGCCGCGCGACCGGCCCGACCCGCGCATCCGCGCCGTCGCGACCCTGGAGGCTCCGGTGCTGCAGCTTCGCGACCTGAAGGCCGGCGAGGCGGTCGGCTACGGGACCATGTTCACCGCCCCGCGGGCGATGCGCATCGCCGTGGTCGGCGCGGGCTACGCCGACGGGATCATCCGCCGCGCCCACCGCGGGGCGCGGGCGTGGCTGGACGGGGCGTCCGCGCCCATCGTGGTGGTGACCATGGACCTGATCGCCATCGACGTCAGCGAATGCCCGAAAGCCAAGGTCGGCGACATGGTCGAACTGCTGGGACCGGACGCCCTGCTCGACGACCTGGCGGCGGCGTCCGATTCCGTCGCACACGAGTGCTTAGTTCGCCTCGGCCCCCGGGCGCAGCGTCTGTATCTCCCCCGATAGTCCCGGCCCGGTGGGGTAAGCTGCGCCATTCGAATCAGGAAACCTCATGGCCCGCGACGGCGCCGTCTACGCCTGCCAGTCCTGCGGCGCGGTCCAGACCAAGTGGGCCGGCCAGTGCCCGTCCTGTGGCGCATGGAACAGCCTGGTCGAGGAGCTGACCTCGTCCCGCCCGCCGGGCGCCATGGCGCCGACCAAGGCGACCAAGACGCGGGGCTTGAATTTCGAGGGCCTGCACAGCGAGACCCCCGCCCCGCCACGCATCGCCACCGGTGTGGCGGAGTTCGACCGGGTCTGCGGCGGCGGGGTGGTGCCGGGCAGCGCCATCCTGCTGGGCGGCGACCCGGGCGTGGGCAAGTCGACCCTGCTGCTGCAGGTGGTGGGCCTGGCGGCGATCAAGGGCGTGCGCTGCGCCTACATCAGCGGCGAGGAAGCGGTGGAGCAGATCCGCGACCGCGCGTCCCGCATGGGGCTGAGCCAGAGCCCGGTGAAGCTGGCGGCGGAGACATCGCTGCGCGAGATCGTCGATGGCTTGAAGCGCGACCAGTTCGACCTGGTGGTGATCGACTCCATACAGACCATGTGGAGCGACAGCCACGAGGCCGGCCCCGGATCGGTGACTCAGGTGCGCGCCTGCGCCCAGGAGCTGGTGCGGCTGGCCAAGAAGCGCGGCGTGGCCATCGTCCTGGTCGGCCACGTCACCAAGGACGGCCAGATCGCCGGGCCGCGCGTGGTCGA
>CANJOB010000154.1 GCA_947475655.1 Caulobacterales bacterium
CAAGACCGGGGTCAACGAACTGCTGCGCGACTAGGCCTTCCTGGCGGCCTTCAATGCCCCCGCCACCACCGGGGCCAGCCGCCCGGCGACAATGCGGGCGCCGGCGGCGTTGGGGTGCAGGCCGTCGGCCTGTTTCATCTCCGGCCGGTTGGAGACGCCGGCCAGCAGGTCCGGCGCGAGCGGCACCTGGTTCGCCTTGGCTACGGCTGGGAAGATCGCGTTGAACGCCCGGCCGTAGGCGCCGAGGTTTCGCCCTGGCGCCTTGCCGCCCGCCAGCACGACCGCGATGCGGCGGGCCTTCAGCCTCGCGATAATCAGATTGAGGTTGGTCCGCGTCTGCGCCGGATCGACGCCTTGCAGCAGGTCGTTGCCGCCCAGCGCCACGACGCAGACCGCCGTGTCGGGCTGGACGCTAAAGGCCAGCCGCGCCAGCCCGCCAGCCGTGGTGTCGCCTGAAACGCCCGCCCCTCGCACCCTCGCGGCGACGCCCAGGGTCTTTAGCGCCGCCTCCAGCTGAGACGGCAAGGCCTCCGCGCCGCGAAGTCCGTACCCGGCCGTGATCGAGTCGCCGAGAATGGTCACGACCGGAGCAGCCGGCGCCGCGGCCTTGGCGGCCGTCGCCATAACCAGGGGCAGGCTGAAGAGGAAAAGCCGGCGACGGGATATCCGCCAAGACGGGGGAGAAGCCATCGCCTATGTAGGCCAGCCAATTGCGCCGCTCAAAAGGCGTTTTCCCAACGAGCCCGCATGACCGAAGCCGCCCTGCTGCAACTCGATCACGTCGCCCTGACCCTGCCGTCGACCGCCGGCCCGGTCGAGATTCTGCGCGACGTCACGCTCAGCGTGGGGCCGGGTGAAAAGCTCGCCATTCTGGGTCCGTCTGGGTCCGGCAAGTCCTCGCTGATCTCCGTCGCAGCCGGACTTGAGCGCCCGACTGCGGGCAGCGTCCGCCTGTTCGGCCAGGACATCGGCCCGATGGACGAGGACGGCCGTGCACGCCTGCGCCGGGGCCGTGCTGCGCTGGTGTTCCAGGCCTTCCACCTCCTGCCCAATATGACCGCCGAGGAGAATGTCGCCGCGCCTCTGGAGATCGCCGGACTTCGCGGCGCCGCGGCCACGGCGCGCGACTGGCTCGACAAGGTCGGTCTCGGCCATCGACCCACCCACTATCCGCACCAGCTATCCGGCGGCGAGCAGCAGCGAGTCGCGCTCGCCCGCGCCCTGGCCGTCCGGCCGCAGCTTCTTTTCGCGGACGAGCCCACCGGCAACCTCGACGACGCCACCGCCGCCGAGGTCGTGGCGTTGATGTTCGACCTTCTGGCCGATTCGGGCGCTGCGCTGGTCATGGTCACCCACGACGCCCAGCTGGCCGCCCGCGCCGACCGCCGGGTGCAGATGCAGGGCGGCAGGCTGTCGGCATGAGGCTCGCCCTGCGTTACGCCGCGCGCGAGCTGCGCGCCGGAACCTCGGGCTTCCGTATCTTCCTCGCCTGCGTGACGCTCGGGGTCGCGGCGATCGCGGCAGCGGGCTCGACGGCGGAGGCCTTCCGCCAGGGCCTGACCTCGCAGGCGCGCGAGATTCTCGGCGGTGACCTCGCCGTTTCGGTCCAGGGCCGCAGGTTCAGCCCGACCGAACAAGCCGCATTCCGGCGGCTTGGCGCGGTCACAGACACCTTCCGCGTCCGCGCCATGGCCCAGGCGCCGTCAGGTCTACGGCGTCTGTCGGAGCTGCGCGGCGTCGACGCGGCCTACCCCCTGGCGGGCAAGGTCACGGTCAAGGGAGCCCCCAGCCTGACCGCCGCCCTGGCCGCGCCAGGGCCTGCGCCCGGGGTCGCCGTCGAACAGGCGCTGCTCGACAGGCTGCAGTTGAAGCTTGGCGACACCTTTCTTCTAGGCGACACGCCCTTCGCCATCCGCGCCGTCCTCGACGATGAGCCGGACCGGCTGGCCGGCGGCTTCAGCCTGGGGCCGCGCATCCTGGTCTCGCGTGCGGTGCTGGAGCGCGCCGGTCTGATCGAGACCGACAGCCTCTTCGGCGAGACCGTTCGGATCGCCCTGCCCGACCCAAACGGCATGACCGCCGCCGCGGAGGGCCTGGCCAAACGCTTCTCCGCCGGGGCCTTCCGGGTGCGTGATCGCAATGATGCGGCCAGCGGCCTGAGGCGGCTGATCGACCAACTCGACTACTTCCTGGGTTTCATCGGCCTGGCTTCGCTGATGGCGGGCGGGCTCGGGATCAATGGCGCGGTCTCAAGCTATCTGGAGCGGCGCAAGCCCTCGATCGCGGTGCTGAAAGCCCTGGGGGCGGAAGGGGCCCTGATCCGCGACATCTTCCTGATCCGTATCGCCCTCCTCTCCGGCGTCGGCGTCGTCCTCGGCCTCGCGATCGGGGCCGCCGCGCCGCTCGGGCTGGGATGGCTGCTGCGCGACAGCCTGACGGTGCCGGCCCTGTTCGGAATCTACCCCGCGCCCCTGGCCAAGGCGGCCCTGTTCGGCGCCCTCGCCACTGCCGCCTTCTCGCTTTTTCCGTTGGCGCGGGCCCGCACCACGCCGCCGTCCAGCCTGTTTCGCCGCGACCTGGTCGGCGGACTGTCCTGGGGCCCCGAGACCTTTGGCGCCGTCCTGGCGGCGTTGGGCCTGGCTGGGGTCAGCATAGCCACCGCGCCCACGCCGGCGGTCGCCGCAGGGATGGCGGGCGGCGTCGCTTTGGCCTACGCCCTGCTCTGGCTCCTCGGACGCGGCGCGGCGCTTTTCGCCGCACGCCTGCGCGGGCTTACCCGCAGCGCTGTCCGGATGGGTCTGGCCAACCTCGCCGGGCCCGCCTCCGCGGCGCGCAGCGTCTCGCCCTCGATCGGCCTGGGGGTGGCGCTGCTGACCGTGGTGATGATTCTGCAGTCTGCTCTCTTGACCCAGGTCCGCGACATCGCGCCCGACGCCGCCCCCGCCCTGGTGTTCAACCAGATCCGCGCCGACCAGGGCGAGGCCTTTGACGCCGCCGTCTCCAGCGTTCTGGGTCCGCTGAAGCCCGACCGCTACCGGCGCATGCCTTTCGCGACCGGCCGTATCGTCGGCATCGGCGGACAGCCCGTGCGGCCCGAGAGCATCGCTCCCGCCGGCCGCTGGGCGTTCGACCAGGACGTCGGGCTTTCGGCGCTTCCCGAGCGGCCAGATAATGACGATGTCGTCGCCGGACACTGGTGGCCGGCCGGCTACACCGGTCCGCCGCGGCTGATGATGGACGAGCAGATCGCCCACGCCGCAAACCTCAAGCCAGGCGACCGCGTCACCCTCTCGGTCCTGGGCCGCGAGATCGAGGCGACCATAGCCGGGCTGCGCAAGATCGAGTTCAGCCGCTTCGGCGCCACCTTCGCCCTGATCCTGGACCCCGGGACGCTGGCAGGGGCCGACCTCACCCAGGTCGCCATCGCCAAGGCCGACGCCGCCCAGTCGCTGCAGCTGGACCGATCGCTCGCCGCCGCCTTCCCCAACGTCAATGTCTTCAACGTCCGCGAGCAGCTAGAGGCGGCGGGAAAGATCCTTGACCAGTTGGCTTGGGGCGTTCGGGGCGCGGCGGCCGTGGTCGCGGTCGCGGGCCTGCTCGTTCTGTGCGGCGCCACCGCGGCCACGGCCGAGCGCCGCCGCCGCGAGGGCGCCGTCCTCAAGGTGCTGGGCGCCACCCGGGCCCAGGCCCTGCTGGCGTGCGTCGTCGAATACGGCGCGGTCGGGGTGATCGCGGCCTCGACGGGCGTTCTGCTGGGCACGCTCGCGGCCTATCCCGTGGTCCGCTACGCCTTCAATTTCGACTGGCGGTTCGACTGGAGCGTCGTCGCCATCCTCCTGCCGCTGACGGCGGCGCTTACCGCGATCGGCGGGGCCCTGGCGGCACTCCCCGCTTTGGCTCAGCGGCCGGCGCCGATCCTTCGGCGCGAGTAGGCGGGCAGGCTCAGCGCCCCGGCGCCTTGCCGGTCATGGTGACGATGTTCACCGTCATCCCGCCGGGCATCACCATGTCGCCCGGCTTCTTGCCCGCCGGACAGGGGCCGACCCATTTGGATGCGATCTGCATCTTGCTCTGGGCCCCGCCCGCGTCCGAGACCATGTCCAGCCGGTAATTTGACTGAAAGTCGCCCGTGGCCGTGCCCTTGGTGTGGGTGACCCGCCCGCCGATGCGGCAGGTCGAGTCGAAGCTCATGCTGCCCACTCCGCGTGTGATCTTTGGCGCGTCGCAGTCCTGCCCCGGCCCCGCCTGACCCAGGGCCGAGACCTTCGCCTCCACTGTGGGATCGGTGCAGAAGTGGCTGACCATCGTCATCGGTCGAGGCGACTGCATGGTCATGGTCTGCTCCCAGTAGCCGGCCTTGCGCTTGGGGGCGGCGATTTGGGCGGACGCCGGTATGGCGAGGGCGGTCAGGGATACGGCGACGACGGCGAGGCGCATGGCGGTCTCCAGCAGGGATGAGTGAGCCTAGACCCGCGAGAGCGTCTTATCCAGGAGGGCGTCCAAGGCCGCCTCGTCCTCGAACTTCGCCGCCACCGGCCAGGCCGGGACGAGCGCCTGCCACGCGGGCGGCAGCCGCACCCAGTCCTTCTCGGTGGTGACTAGGCCCGCGCCCAGCATCTCGGCGCGCTGCTGCAAGAAGTTCAGGTCGTCGGGCCCATAGGCCTGGTGGTCGGCGAAGGGGGCGAAATCCACCAGGTCGCAGCCGGCGGCGATCAGCGCTCGCTCGACCTTCCACGGTTTAGCGATCCCGGCGAAACCCAGCCTGCGCCCCGACGGCGGCGAGCCGACCGGTTGCAACCGTGCGATCATCACCGGCAGATCGCCCAAAAGACCCAAAAGCTCGGGATCGGGCCCCTCCTTGTCCGCGGGCAGCATCAGCACCACCGCGTCAGCCCGCCCCAGGCCCACGCCCAGGGGCTCGCGCATCGGGCCGGCGGGAAAGACCTCGCCGTCGCCGAACGGCCATTCGTCATTGCGCGTCTCGCCGTCGATCACCACCAGCGACAGGGTCTTGGCGATGGAGGGGTTCTGGTGGCCGTCATCCAGCACCAGGGCCTTCGCCCCCGCAGCGATCGCCGCCGCCGCGCCCGCAGCCCGGTCGCGCGCCAACCAGACCGGCGCCTCGCGCGCCAGCAACAACGGCTCGTCGCCCACCGCCGCCGCGTCGTGGATCTCCGGCTCGACCCGTACCGGTCCCTTGAGTTTCCCGCCGTAGCCGCGAGTCAGTCCATGCGCAGCAATTCCGCGCGCGTTCAGCCGCCGCAGCAGTTCACGCGCCACCGGCGTCTTACCCGTCCCGCCCAGGGTGACGCCGCCGACGCAGATCACCGGCACACCAAATTGCTGCGGCTTGCTGCGCTTAAGCCGGCGCGCAGCAAAATAGGCCCAAACCCGGCTTACGCTGCGCAGCACCAGCTGCAGCAAAAGCGCCGGCGGAGCGCCGCGCCGATACCACCACTTCGGTGTCGGCCAAGCCATTATAGCAACTCGATCAGACGTTTGGCGACAGACGATATGTCGCCGCCGGCCGTTTTCGCATAGGTTTCGGCAGCGTCAGCCCGCGCCGGGTCCAGCCCTAGAGCCTCCTTAAACGCAGCCCGCAATCCCGCCGCATCCTCGACCTTTCGGTACAGGTTTTGTTGCATCGCAGCATAAACAGGCGCCCAGTTCTCCACCCGCGCGCCGGCGATCACCGGACAGCGCAGCAAAGCCGGCTCCAACGGGTTATGCCCGCCCGGCCCAGCCACCAGGCTACCGCCGACGAAGGCAGCGCAGGCCAGGCGGAACCAGAGCCCGAGTTCGCCGAGCGCGTCGGCCACATAGACCTCGCTCACCGCGTCGAACACCTCACCCGCGCCCTGCCGCCGCACCGAAAAGCCCCGCGCTCGCGCTAGCGCCGCCACCGCCTCCCCCCGCGCGGGATGCCGGGGCGCGATCACCACCCGCGCCTGGGCCTTCAACGGCTCAAACGCGTCCAGCACCATCGCCTCCTCGCCCTCGTGGGTGGAGGCGGCCAAGAGCACGGGAAACTCCCCCATCGCCTTCTTGGCCGCCGCCAGCGCCTTGGCGTTCACCGGCAAGGGCTCGCCCATCAGCTTCAAGTTCAGCCGCCCGTCGTCGCGGGCCCCGAGACGCGCCAGCCGCTCCCCCATCGCGTCGTCCTGGGCCATCAGCAGGTCGAAACTGCCCAGAATCTCCCGCGCCGAGCCCGGCCACATCGCCCAGCCGTCGAGACTGGCCTTGGACAGCCGCGCCGACAGCAGCGCGAGCCTGGTCCCCCGCGCCTTGGCGGCGCCGATAAGATTGGGCCACAGCTCGCTCTCGACGAACACCGCCAGCTCGGGCCGCCAATGCTCCAAGAACCGCCGCGCCACCGCGGGCGTGTCGATAGGCGTGTACTGGTGGATGGCGCCTTGTGGCAGCCGCTCGGCGAGCAGCGCCGCAGATGTCGTCGTGCCGCTGGTGACCAGGACATGGGCCGCGCCCCCAAGGGCCGAGATCAGCGGCAGGAGCGACAACCCCTCGCCCACGCTGGCAGCGTGCAGCCAGATCAGCCGCCCTTCCGGCCGCGCGGCCGAAGCCCGGCCGAGCCGCTCGCCGAGCCGCGCGGCGTCCTCCTTGCCCTTCTTGGCCCGCGATCGCAGCAAACCGGGCGCGAGCGGCGCTATAAGACCCGTCGCCGCGCGGTAGAGGCCAA
>CANJOB010000155.1 GCA_947475655.1 Caulobacterales bacterium
AAAGCTCGGCGATCGTCGAGGCGACCCTGGAAGAGATCCGCGTCGAAGTGGCCTCGCGCATGCTGAAGCGCCGCTCGACCAACGAGGACCTGGGCACCATCACCATCTCGTCGGGCTTCGCCGAACGGCGCGCCGGCGAACAGGGCATCAATGTGATGGAGCGGGCCGACAGCGCGCTGTACGAATCCAAGCGCAACGGCCGCAACCGCGTCACCAACGCCGACCGCAAGGACGTGGCCGCCGCCTAATAGGGCCCGTAGCTCTTCTCTTCGACGATGTCTGAGCCGGTGATCTCGTTGATTGCCCGCTTGATCGCCGCGCGGCGATCGTTCTCGCGATAAACCGCCCGCGCCAGGGCCACGAATTCAGGCCCGAATTCTCCGCGCCGCTCGCAGTCGCGCTTACCGTCCTCGATGTCCCACAGGGCGGCGTTGACGGCGGTCAGTTCACCGGTGAGCCTGTCGATCTCCGGATCGGTCGGCAGGTCCCGCTCCGCGATCGCCTCCAGCAGCGTCAATTCGTGCGCCACATTGGCCCGTTTGTCGGCGCCGATGCGTGTCGCCTTGACCCGCAGAATGGTCAGCTTGTCGACCAGCTCCCCGGCCGAGATCGGCGCCAGAATGGCCATCAGAACAGTCTCTCCAGCGCCTCGTCGGCGGCTTCCAGCGGCAGGGCCGCCATCCCCTCCCCGTAAGCCTCCGCGACCAGCATCTCAAGCCGCGACGCCGCCGGCTTGAACTTGGCCGCCTTGCGCAGATCCTTCTGCAGGCTGAGCAGGGGCGCCCCGCCCGCCGCCAGCATGTGACCGGGCCCGGCGTCATTGGCGACTGCGGCGGAAAGGCGCCCAGCCAGGGCGATGACAAACCGCGGCCCACGCAGCGCCGGCGGGGCGGCGGATTCCGGGAACAGGGCGGCGGGGATCGAGGCCTCGATGGCGGAGCGCTCCTCGTCCTCCTGTGGTCCGAGGAAAAATACCGGCGTGCGGCCGCGCTCGACCTGCAGTTCGGCCAGGGCGATGTAGTGGCGCAGCGGCCAGCGCTTTTCCGCCCCGCCCGCGCCCGGGGCGAAGCCGACATAGGTGGGGCCGCTCGGCAGCAGGCGCTCCGCCTCGGCGACCACGGCCTTGTCAGCCAGGCTCAGCGGCGCCGAACGCGCGCCCGGCGCGGCCATCGCCAGCAGCATCTCCAGCCGGTCGGCCAGGGCCACGGGCCAGGCTCCCCGCGCCTGCGCCATGGCGGGCGAGATGAAGCGGCCGTCCTTCACCAACCCGCGGCGCGCCACCGCCCCGCGGCGCAAGTTCTCCTGGGTGTCGATGATGATGTCGAAGGTGGCGCCGCCGAACGGTTTGACCCACGGCAGGATGTCGAGCGTGCGGATGCCGGTGGGCGGGGTGGTGACGATCTCGTCGATCAGGCCTTCGACCACGGACGCCAGGCTGGTGGCGTAGACGGTGTCGCCCTTGGCGGCGGCCCAGGCGATGTGGGCGCCCGGAAACGCCGCGCGCAGGCCGGCGAGAAAAGGCAGTTTGATCAGGCCGTCACCGACCACCTCGCCCATTGAATAGACGAGGATCGATGTCACGCCCGTGGACCCATCCAGCCGTCGCGCGGACTTTCGGCCACCACGGTGAACGCCTCGCCCCCCGCCGCAACGACAGGCAGACCTGTGGTGTTGAAGTCGTCCAGGCACTGGACGTTGATGCTCACCATATCCGGCGCTGAGCGCCTGCGGTTGTATATGTAGATGCCGCACACCGAACAGAAGTGATGCCGCGCGATGCGCGCATTCCACTGATACAGCGTCAGCCTGTCCTCGCCCTCCAGCACGGTGAGAGCCTCGACCGGCGCCCCGACCATCAGCGCGTTGCGCTTGCGGCATAGAGAGCATCCGCACGTCCTCAGTTCCTTGAAATCCGCCTCGACGCGGAACTTCACCGCGCCGCAATGGCAGGATCCGAGGTGGGCCGTCATGCGTCCCGGGTCGCGGGCGTGATCGTCACGCTCTCGCCGCAGCCGCAGGCGTCGGTCTCGTTGGGATTGCGGAACACGAACTTGGCCGACAGATCGTCGCTCTCGTAGTCGATCTCCGAGCCGAGCAGGAACAGCACGGCCTTGGGCTCGATCAGGATGGTGACGCCCTTGTCCTGCACCACCTCGTCATGCGGGTTGGCGGCGGCGGCGTATTCCATGGTGTAGGACTGGCCGGCGCAGCCCGCCGCCTTCACCCCGACACGCAGGCCGGCGTAGGGTTTGTCCGACCGCGCCATGATCTCGCGCACGCGCGTGGCGGCGGCCTCTGTCAAGGTGACGGCGGGGGGCCGGGGGCGACGGACGCGGGGGGCGGCGGTTTCCATCGGCTAAAACATGTTCAATTGCAGCTTGGCCTCGTCGGACATCCGCGAGGGGTCCCACGGCGGGTCGAACACCAGATCGACCTTGCAGGACTTGATGGCCTCGATGGTCATGACCGCGTCATGCACCCAGATCGGCATTTCGCCGGCCACCGGGCAGCCGGGGGCGGTCAGGGTCATGTCGATGGCCACATCGCGGTCGTCCGAAACGTCGACCTTGTAGATCAGGCCGAGCTCGTAGATGTCGACCGGGATTTCCGGGTCGAACACCGTCTTCAGCTTCTCGACCAGCTCGTCGGTCAGACGGTCGAGCTCCTGTTGCGACAGGGCAGAGGCGGGTACGGGGGATGCGTCGTCCATCATCAGGCGAAGAAACCGTGTGTCTTGACCAGGGCGTCGGCGAACGCCTCGGCCTCTCCTAGGGTATTATATAGGGCGAATGACGCCCGCGCGCTTGAGCTTAACCCAAAACGCCGCATCAGGGGCTCGGCGCAGTGGGTGCCGGCCCGGACCGCCACGCCATAGCGGTCCAGGATCTGGGCCACATCGTGGGCATGGGCCCCCTCGACCGAGAAGCTCAGAATCGCCGCCTTGCCCGGGGCCTGGCCGATGATCTTGAGCCAGTTGTGGCCTTCCAGAGCCTCCACCGCGCGGCGGTAGAGGGCGGTTTCGTGGGCGGCGATGGCGGGCCTGTCCTGGACGCTCAGCCAGTCGATCGCCGCGCCCAGGCCGATGGCCTCCAGGATCGGCGGGGTGCCGGCCTCGAAACGGTGCGGTGGGTCGGCGTAGGTAATGGAGTCTTCGCTGACGACGCCGATCATTTCGCCGCCGCCCTGGTAGGGCGGCAGGGCCGCCAGCGCCTGCGTTTTGCCGTACAGCACGCCGATGCCGGTCGGGCCGTACACCTTGTGGCCGGAAAAGACGTAGAAATCGCAGTCGAGCGCCTGCACGTCGACGATGTCGTGGACAATGCCCTGGCAGCCGTCGATCAGCACCTGGGCGCCCGCCGCATGGGCCAGGGCCGCGATGCGTTTGACCGGATTGACCGTGCCCAGCACGTTGGAGATGTGGGTGATGGCCACCATGCGGGTGCGGGGGCCGATCATCGCTTCCAGCGCCGCCATGTCGAGCACGCCGTCTTCGCTCACCGGAACGAACCGCAGCACCGCGCCGCGCCGCTCGCGCAGGAAATGCCAGGGCACGATGTTGGCGTGGTGCTCCATCTGGCTGACGATGATCTCGTCGCCGTGCTGGATGCTGGGCGACAGCCCCGCCGCCACCAGGTTGATCGCCTCTGTCCCGCCCTTGGTGAAGACGATCTGCGACGTGTCGGCGTTGATGAACCCCGCCACGCTGCGGCGCGCGGCCTCGTAGGCGTCGGTGGTTTCGTTGGCCAGGGTGTGCAGGCCGCGGTGGACGTTGGAATAGCTCTCAGTCATCGCCCGGGTCATGGCGTCGATCACCGCGCGCGGCTTTTGCGCGCTGGCGGCGCTGTCGAGATAGATCAGCGGCTTGCCGTGCACCTGGCGGGCCAGGATCGGGAATTCGCTGCGGATGGCTTCAGCGTCGAAAGCCATCACGCGGACTCCAAGTGAGCCGCGACCCAGGCGGCGGCGACATCGCGCGCGCCGACATGGCCGATGCGGTCGACCACCTCGGCGATGAAAGCCGTGGTCAGCATGGCGCGCGCCTCGGCTTCCGGAATGCCGCGCTGGCGGATGTAGAACAGCGCCTGCTCGTCGAGCGCGCCGATGGTGTTGCCGTGGGCGCACTGCACGTCGTCGGCGAAGATCAGCAGCTCGGGCTTAGCGTCAACCTCGGCGCGGTCGGACGCGATCAGCGCCTGGTGGCGCATGCGGGCGTCGGTGCCGTCGCTGCCGCGGGCGACGACGATGCGGCCCTGGAACACGGCGCGGGCCTGGTCGCGCACCATGCCCTTGACCAGCTGGTCGGTGGTTCCGTCGCGGCCGTTATGATCGACGACGGTGGTGATGTCGCCGTGGCGGCGCCCGCCAATCAGGTAGGCGCCGTCCATGCGCACGCTGGCGCCGCCGCCGGGATGGGCGACCCGGGTCTCGATGCGCTGGCGCCGCGCGCCCGCTGTCAGCACGGTCTGCGCGAAAGATGCGCCGGGGGCCAGATTAACCTGCGCCAGGCTGACGCCGATGGCGTCTTCCGCGTCGGAGACGAGCACGATCCGCTCCAGCTTGGCGCCCGGCGCGATGTCGATGCTCAGGCCTGCGTGGGCCAGGTAGCCCGCCGCGTCGCCTTCGTGCGATTCCAGCAGCACGGCGTCAGCGCCCTCGCCCATCGTTATCGCGACCTTTGATGCATGCGCCGTTCCTTCGCTGGCCGAGACGAAGCGCAAGGCGATGATCTGCTTGCCGGAGATCTCGATCAGGCCGGGACCGCGTCCGTTGACGATGGTCACGGTCTCATTGGCCAGTGCGGCGAACGGCCCGGCGCTTTTCGCCACGCCTTGCGGCGAAGCCGGCGGCAGGTCGCGGATCTGGCCGGCGAGGTCCGTCCAGCGCCAGTCCTCGTCGCGGCGCGACGGAAGTTGCGCCAGATCGCGCGTCTCTATGGCGCGGGCCAGATTCATGCGGCGTAGCGGTCGTAGCCGCTGGCCTCCAGCTCATGCGCCAGTTCGGGGCCGCCGGAAGCGACGATGCGGCCACGGCTAAGCACATGCACGCGGTCGGGCTGGATGTAGTCGAGCAGGCGCTGGTAGTGGGTGATCACCAGCATGGCGCGGTCAGACGCGCGCAGGGCGTTGAACCCATCGGCGACGATCTTCAACGCGTCGATGTCCAGGCCGCTGTCGGTCTCGTCGAGGATGGAGAAACGCGGCGACAGCATCGCCATCTGCAGGATTTCCATCCGCTTCTTCTCGCCGCCGGAGAAGCCGACGTTGAGCGGGCGCTTGAGCATGTCGAAATCGATCTTCAGCTCGGCGGCCTTGGCCTTGGCCAGCTTCAGGAACGCCGGCGCCGCCAGCTCCGCCCCGCCGCGGGCCTTGAGCTGCGCGTTCAGCGCCGCGCGCAGGAAGGTCAGGGCCGGCACGCCGGGAATTTCCAGCGGATACTGGAACGACAGGAACAGCCCCTTGGCCGCGCGCTCTTCCGGCGCGAGGCTCAGCAGATCGTCGCCATTGAGGGTCGCCGTCCCGCTGGTGACATCGTAGCCGTCGCGCCCGGTCAGCACATAGGACAGCGTCGACTTGCCGGCGCCGTTCGGCCCCATGATCGCATGCACCTCGCCGGCCGGGACATCGAGCGTCAAGCCGTTGAGGATTTGCTTGCCGCCGACGGTGGCGTGAAGGTCATGGATACTAAGCATTTGGGTCACTCTCCCTTCCCCCTTGATGGGGGAAGGGTCGGGGTTGGGGGTGACGCGAGCGCCGCTTCGATCTGCTGGATCACCAATTCACGCTTGTTGCGCACCGCCTCTTCTGAGAAGCGGACTACGCGATAGCCCTGCGTCTGCAGCCAGTGCGTACGGGCGGCATCTCGTTCAGCGGCGCCGTCGAGTGTGTGGAAATAGCCGTCGATCTCGATGATGAGCTTGACGCCATGATGGGCAAAGTCGGCGACGAAACGGCCGATCGGAACCTGGCGGCGAATATTTTGCTTGAGCTGTCGTAGGTCAGCCCACAGCAATCGTTCGGCGACTGTCGGCGCCTTGCGGAAACGACGGGCGCGCGCGATGGCGGTTGAGGGCCGCCGGACGGGTTCTTCACCCCCATCCCCGGCCCTTCCCCCATCGAGGGGGAAGGGAGCGTGGGTCTCCGTCATCCCACGCTCCCCTCAAGACTTATCGCCACCAGCTTCTGCGCCTCGACGGCGAATTCCATCGGCAGTTCCTGCAGCACCTCGCGAACGAAGCCGTTGACCAGCAGGGCCACCGCCTCTTCCTGGTTGAGGCCGCGCTGGCGGGCGTAGAACAGCTGGTCTTCCGAAAGGCGCGTGGTGGTCGCCTCGTGTTCGAAGATCGCATGGCCGTTGCGCGCCTCGACGTAAGGCACGGTGTGGGCGGCGCAGTCCTTGCCGATCAGCAGGCTGTCACACTGGGTGAAGTTGCGGCTGCCCACGGCCTTGGGGTGCGCGCTGACCAGGCCGCGATAGGTGTTGGACGAATGCCCGGCGCTGATGCCCTTGCTGACGATGCGCGACTTGGTGTTGGCGCCAAGGTGGATCATCTTGGTGCCGGTGTCGGCCTGCTGGCGACCGTTGGTCACGGCGATGGAATAGAAGGCGCCGGACGAGCCCTCGCCTCGCAAGACGCAGGACGGA
>CANJOB010000156.1 GCA_947475655.1 Caulobacterales bacterium
CCATCCCGGCCGCCTGACCGATCCCGGCCATGCCCGAGATCGCGGTGACTACCCCGCCGCAGTTACACCACGGGATGGGACACGACCCCGCTGGCGGTGCGGGCAGTCAGAGGTCAACTTTTCTTTTGGAAGCCGCCCGGCAGAATCCAAATCCGGCCTGAGAAGGCCGGGCTAGGTCCCACGGTAATGTACCTGAGCTAGAGGACACCTAGCGCCGTGGCCATCGGAAGCCAGTCTGAAACAAAGACCTCGTACTGGCGTTGGATCGGGGATTCCGTACTGACGCCCCCAAGTATCCTCGCGGCGAAGGCCGCGGGGTCGACCGCGCCTTCGGCGTGGGCCAGAAGAAACAGCTGGTTCATCCGGCTCGCCGGCAGGCCGCCACCGGTCACGGGAGATGCCAGGAAACCAAGGTCGCTAGAGTTCCTGGCGCGGCGGAGCACGGCGCGGTTGAAGGCGCCCGCGCAGCGTCGGCGGTCCGCCTCGCCGTCAGCCGGTAGGGCGGGCTGCACCTGGTTGGCGCCCACCAGGGCGGCGAGGGCGGCCATGGCGCGGTGAAACGGCCGGCCGCCGCCAAGGCGAGGCGCGTTGGCCGCGATCAGCACGCGCTCCGATTCCTCCGGCGACAATAGGCCCATGCCCCAGATCGCCGGCTCGGCCAGGATTTCGCGACCGGTCTTTGGACCAGATTTCAGCGCGGCCATGATCGGGGCGTAGATGGCTTCCGGCAGCGAAGCATCCCCGGTGACCGTCGATATCCTGTTCGACATCGCCTGGCCGGGAACGCTGAGGGCGAAGCGTTGATTGAGCCAGAAGGCTTGCCAGGCCGGCGCGGGGATCTGGGCGGGGGCGCGGGCGTAGAGGTCGCGGCGAAAATGTTGGAAGACCAGGAAATCCCGCACCGTCTCGCGGAAGGCGGGATCGCCGATGTCGTCGAGTATCGCCTGCTGTACTGGGGGCAGGCTCAAGGCTTCGAAATGATCCAGCACCTGGGCCGAGCCGATGAACGCGACATCGGCGGCCTCAAAATCCGCCGCGACCTGGCTGTGATAGAAACTGGTCCAGTCCCGGTTGAAATACTCATGCGCGAGATACTCGCGCGCCATGGGGCCAATCTCGTCCAGCCTGGCCGACGCCAGCGGCGCCTGGCTGAAATAGAGCGCGCCGGCCGCCTTGATCCGATCGGCGAAGGCGAGGGCGGCGTCGATGCGCGTCGAGGTCGGCTCGGCGCTGTGACTGCCATGCTCGACCATCAGCTGCCGCAGCGGCATGGTCTGGGACAGGCCGGGCAAAGCATTGTAGGAAACATAGACGAGGCCGCCGGGCGCCAGACGACGGCGCACAAATTCCACCAGCCGCGCGCGGTTCTCTGACGACACCCAGCTGTAAACCCCGTGGAGGGCGATGATGTCGAAGGCGGGTAGGTCTTGCCGTTCGAGAAAGTCCGCGAAACTGTCCTGGAAGAAGCAAACATTCGGCGTGCCCGCCTCGTCAGCCAGTTCCCGCGCCGCGGCGATGTGCGAGGGATTGAAATCGTTGGCGTAGAAATCGATCTGCGGGTTGGCCGACGCCAGCAGATTTGTCGAGAATCCCTGGCCGCAGCCCAGTTCGCAAAAGGTGCGCGCGCCTGGCCGGCGCTGGCCCAAGGCCGCCGCCTGGAACTCCATCAAGGCTGGAGTCAGTTCGCGATAGAAGCCATGCGTATAGACGATGTCGGTGACATAGCCGCTCGACCAGTCCTGCATGACTTGCCGCCCGCGTCCCGCCGACCCTCCGCTACAAAGCCGAGCGCCGGGCCAGTTCGTTTCGTTTGGCTTCCACCGCCGACCGCGCGACCTCGACCGCATCCATCTCGGTGGCGATGAGCAGGTTCTGAATCACACGGTTGAGGTGGTCGCGCATGGCGCGCCGCGCCGCCTGAGGATCGCGCGCCTTGAGCGCTTCCAAGACGCACCTGTGCTCGTCGATCATCGGCTGCACGCCCACATGTCGCGCCCGCTCAAGCATATTGGCGCACAGCGGCGCCTTCTCGCGCAGGTTCCACAGCATCTCGACGACGTTGACGATCGCCGAGTTACGCGTCCCGGCGGCGATGGCCATGTGGAAGCGCCGGTCCGCCAGTTCTCCGTGGACGTGGTTCTCGTTCTCCTGGTTCATCTCCCTGAGGATCTTTTCCAGGTCCGCGAGTTCGGCGTCGGTCATGGAGGTGGCGGCGAGGGCCGCCGCCTCGCCTTCGAAGACGCAGCGGGCTTCGGTCAGTTCAAAGGCGCCGATGTCGAGTTCGGGAGATCCCGCTTCCACCGGAGGGGCCTCGGTCACATAGATGCCAGACCCGTGGCGGGCCTCCACCACGCCGCGGATTTCCAACGAGATCATGGCTTCGCGCACGGTCGGGCGGCTGACCTCGAACTGTTCGGCCAGATCACGCTCGGAGGGGAGGCGCTCGCCCGGGGCGAACGCGCCGCTGCGGATGAGGCCGAGCATCTCCTCCGCTATCTTTTGGTAGAGTTTCTGCATCGATTGGTTAGCGGCCTTTCGGAAAATCACCGTGTCGTTTCTCTGGGGCCATGAGTCGTCCATGACAACCCCCCTTTGCCGATCTGCCCAAACCAACAGCGAACCTCGCCGCCCGAGAGTCTTGACACGTTGTCAGGGGAGTAGGCAAGGTGGTATGACCATTTTTCACGACTGACCTGTCAGAGAAGCTCCAAAGCCTAGGGAACCGATGCCGTCGCTGAGCTTGCAAGCTGATCGCCTGTTTCCAAGCGATTCCAAAACGCGCGACCTGGCGAGGCGCCTCTTTGAACGGGTCGAGCGATTGCCGATCCTCAGCCCTCACGGCCATACGGACGCCGCCTGGTTTGCCCAGGACACGCCGTTCGAAGACGCCACGAGTCTGCTGTTGTGGCCCGACCACTATGTCCTGCGCCTGCTCTACAGCCAGGGGGTAAGTCTTGAAAGCCTTGGGATGGGGCGCGGACGGGACCTGGCCACAGTGGATCGCCGTGCGGCGTGGCGCATCTTCGCGGGGCTGTATCACCTGTTCCGGGGGACGCCCTCCCGTCTGTGGCTGGACTATGTATTCGTTGAAGTTTTCGGTTTCGATCGGCGGCTGAGCGCCGAAACGGCCGACTTCTATTACGACAAGATAGAGCAGGATCTGGCGCAGCCGGCGTTCCGGCCGCGGGCGCTCTATGACCGGTTCGGCATCGAGGTTCTGGCCACCACCGAGGGTGCGCTGGACGATCTGTCGCACCACCAGGCTCTCCGCGCGAGCGGCTGGGACCGCCGGATCATCACCACCTTCCGGCCCGACGACGTCACGGACCCGGACAGGCCCGACTTCAAGGCGAACCTGGAGCGTCTAAGCGGCCTGACCGGAGAGAATACCAATCTGTGGGCCGGCTACCTAGCCGCGGTCTGGACGCGCCGCGCCTTCTTCCGCGAGTCCGGGGGGGCAAAGGCGACCGACCACGGCCACCCCACCCCGCGCACGGCCGACCTGCCGGCCAGTGACTGTCAGGCCTTGCTGGACCGATTGCTGAGCGGCAGGGCCGGGACCGAGGATGCGGAACTGTTCCGGGCCCAGATGCTTACCGAACTCGCCCTAATGTCCTGCGAGGACGGCATGGTGATGCAGATTCACCCGGGCTCCTGGCGCAACCACAACCCGCAACTGCTCGAGCGTTTCGGTCGCGACAAGGGCGCGGACATGCCGATGCGCACGGAATACACCGGCGCGCTCAAGCCGATGTTGGACAAGGTCGGCAACCGGCCGGACCTGACGGTGATCCTGTTCACCCTCGACGAAAGCACCTATTCGCGCGAACTGGCTCCCCTGGCCGGCCACTATCCCTGCCTGCGTCTCGGGCCGTCGTGGTGGTTCCACGATTCCGCCGAGGGCATGATGCGCTTTCGCCGCCAAACCACCGAAACGGCGGGCTTCTACAACACGGTCGGCTTCAACGACGACACCCGCGCGTTTCTTTCCATTCCCGCTCGCCACGATGTGGCGCGGCGCATCGACTGCGCTTACCTGGCCGAGCTGGTGGCGACACATCGGCTGGACGAGGACGAGGCCGCCGAGGTGGCGGTCGACCTCGCCTACAACCTGCCCAAGGCGGCATACCGCCTTTGATCCTCACCCGAACCCAGGGGTTGAGCGCGTCGACGCTGGCGGATCTGCCGGCCGATATCGCGCGGCCGGGTTACGACCGCGGCCAGCTCGGCGTCGGCATCGTCCATCTTGGGGTGGGGGCTTTCCACCGCGCGCACCAGGCCGTTTATACCGACGACGCCATAGCGGCGCGGGGCGGCGATTGGGGCATCGCGGGGGTATCTCTGCAGCGCCCCGACATGGCGCAGGCGCTCAATCCGCAGGGCGGGCTCTACACAGTCGAGGTTCTGGATAAGCAGCCCTGCTATCGCGTGATCGGCGCCCTGTTGCGGATGTTTCACGCGCCGTCCCAGGCGCAGCAGGTCATCGCGGCCCTGGCCGCGCCGACCACCCATGTGGTCACCCTGACGGTGACCGAGAAGGGCTATGGCTTCGCCGCCGGCGGCCTGCTGGACCGCAACCGCCCCGACGTCGCCCACGATCTGCGGGGAGGGCAGCCGCCGCTGTCGACGGTCGGCTGGCTCGCGGCGGGCTTGCGCGCGCGCCATGCTTCGGGCGGCGCGCCGATCACCATCGTCAGCTGTGACAACCTATCGGACAACGGCGCCAGGTTAGGCGCGGCGGTGGAGAATATCATCGGCGCGTCCGACCCCGCGCTCAGCCGTTGGCTTCGTGGCGACGTGCGCTTCCCCAACACCATGGTCGACTGCATCGTCCCGGCTTCGACGCCGGCCAGCCGGGCCAGGGTGCAGGCGGCGACCGGCCTGGAGGATGCCGCCTCGGTGCAGCGGGAGGTTTTCTCGCAGTGGGTGATCCAGGACGATTTCGCAGGGCCTCGTCCCGCGTGGGAGGTCGCGGGCGCGCAGTTCGTGGACCGCGTCGAGCCGCACGAGAAGCTCAAGCTGCACGTGCTGAACGCATCCCACTCCGCACTGGCCTACCTGGGGCTGCGGCGGGGCTGCGTCCTGGTGCGGGAGGCGATCGCCGACCCTGAAATCGCGGGCTTCCTCGACGCCATGATGATCGAGGAAACCGCCCCCGCCCTGCCCGATCTGGACGTCGCCGCCTACTGGGCGCAGACGCGCCGCCGCTTCGCCAATCCGATGGTCGACCACAGTCTGGCGCAGATCGCGCAAGACGGATCGATTAAGCTGGCGCAGCGAATATTTCCGTTGATCGCGGACAATGCGCGGGCGGGCCGTTCCCCCGCCCGCATGATCGCCGTTGCGCGGGCCTGGCTTGAATTGGCATCTAGCGGCCGCGTTGTCGACCCGCAGGCCGCGCGGCTGCAGCCCTATTCGGGTCCGCGCGGGCTCGAAGCCGCGCTCGACGATCTTGACTTGTTTCCCCAGGACTTCCGCCTGGACCCGGCGGTCCGCGCCGCCGTGGCGGAGAACGGCTGATGCCCCTCCGCCGCACTCGATTTTCCCATGCCGCCCGGCCGAGGCGCGCCCCGCGGGGCGCCCCGGCCGGCGCTCCACCTTCGACCCGAGCTTAGGACACCAGAATGCCGAAAATCATCGACGCCAAAGTGATCGTCACCTGCCCGGGTCGTAACTTCGTCACGCTCAAAATCATCACCGAAGACGGTGTCTACGGCATCGGCGACGCCACCCTGAACGGGCGCGAGCTTTCGGTGGCCAGCTACCTGAGCGACCACGTGATTCCGTGCCTGATCGGCCGCGAGGCGCATCAGATCGAGGACATCTGGCAATACCTCTATCGCGGCGCCTATTGGCGGCGCGGTCCGGTGACCATGACGGCCATCGCCGCGGTCGACGTCGCGCTCTGGGACATCAAGGGCAAGCTGGCCAACATGCCGGTCTACCAACTGCTCGGCGGGGCGGCCCGAAACGGGGTGATGGTCTATGGTCATGCCAATGGCGAAACCATCGACGACACCATCGCCGAGGCCCTGAACTACAAGGCCATGGGCTACAAGGCGATCCGGCTGCAGACCGGCGTTCCTGGCCTTCCGTCCACCTACGGCGTCTCAAAGGACAAGATGTTCTACGAGCCCGCCGACGGCGCCTTGCCGACGGAGAACGTCTGGTCGACGGCGAAGTATCTGCTGCACACGCCGAAGCTGTTCGCGGCGGCCCGCGAAGCCCTCGGCTGGGACGTCCATCTGCTGCACGACGTGCACCACCGCCTGACGCCGATCGAGGCGGGCCGGTTGGGCAAGGACCTGGAACCGTACCGCCCGTTCTGGATCGAAGACGCTGTTCCCGCGGAGAACCAGGCCGGCTTCCGGCTGATTCGGCAGCACACCACCACGCCGCTGGCGGTTGGAGAGATCTTCAACACCATCTGGGACTGCCAGCAGCTGATCGAAGAGCAGTTGATCGACTACATCCGCGCCAGCGTGGTCCACGCTGGCGGCATCACTCATATGCGCCGGATCGCCAACCTGGCGGAACTGCACAATGTGAAAACGGGCTGCCACGGGGCGACC
>CANJOB010000157.1 GCA_947475655.1 Caulobacterales bacterium
ATCGGTCCGCTGATCGGCGGCTATTTCACCGACCACGGCACGGTGACGGTCCTGGGCCATGTGATCGCCGGATGGCGCTGGGTGTTCTACCTCAATCTGCCGGTGGGCGCGGTCGCCCTGTTCATGGTCATCGCCAAGATGCCAAGCCTGAGCCACGCGGCGAAAGGCAGGATCGATTTCGTCGGCGCCGCCCTGATCATCGGCGGCTGTGTACCGCTGCTGCTGGCGCTCACCCTGGGCGGGCAGACCTATCCCTGGGGCTCACCGCAGGTGCTTGGCCTGTTCGCGATCTTCGCGGTCTGCACGGCCCTGTTCATCGTCGTCGAACAGCGGGTGGAGGAGCCGATCCTGCATCTGGACCTGTTCAAGAACCGGGTCTTCACCTTCGCCAACATCGCCGCCTTCTTCTCTTCGATGTCGTTTCTGAGCATCGCCGCCTTCCTGCCGCTGTTCATTCAGCTGGGCCAGGGCGCGACCGCCACGGCGAGCGGGCTGCTGCTGATGCCCCTGACCATCGGCCTGGTGTTGGCGGCGGCGTTCAGCGGCCGCCTCACAGTCAAGACCGGGCGCTACAAACCGTTCATGCTGGGGGGCGTGGTGCTGCTGTTCATCGCCACCTTCCTGCTCAGCCAGATGCACAGCGGCACGAGCCGGGCCGACCTGATCTGGCGCCTGGGGCTGATGGGCCTGGGGCTGGGCCCGCTGCAGAGTCTGTTCGGCATCGCCATCCAGAACGCGGCGCCGATGAACCGGATCGGGGTGGTGACCAGCGCCAACCAGTTCTTCCGCCAGATCGGTTCGACCGTTGGGGTGGCCGCCTTCGGCACACTGCTGACCAACGACCTGAACGGCAAGCTGGCGTCCTACGCCGCCGCGAACCATCTGCCGGCGCTGAACCTGGACGCCCTGCGCGGCCTGTCGGCGGAGGCGCAGGCGGCGCACGCGGGGGCGATGAACCTGCCGCAGCCGGTGCGTGATCTGATCGCCGGGTCGGTGACGCACGTATTTCTGTTCGGCCTGATCGCCATCGGCATTTCGATCATCGCGACCTTGATGATCCCGGAACTGCCGCTGCGGGACCGGCCGAAGGCGCCGCCGAAGGATGCGATCCCCGACGACGCCCACTTCTAGTGGTCGGCCTTAGTGCGGCGCGTTGGCGGCGGCCGATTCGGCGGCGACGCCGGCGTCGGAGGCCGATTGAGCCGCGCTGTCGGCGGCGGCGTTGGCCGCATTGGCGGCGTCGGTCGCGGCACCGGCCCCGGCGGCCCCGGCGGCGCCCGCGGCGCCGGCCGCATTGGCGGCGGCCATGTTGGCGGCATTGGCGGCGGTCGCGGCAGAGGCGGCGGCGGCATTGGCCGCGTCGACGTTGGCGGCGGAGTTGTCGGCCGGCGGGCTGCAGGCGGCCAGGGCGAGCGCCGAGGCGGCGGCGATGAACAGTGTGCGGGTCGTCATCTGGATGGTCATGTTCTTAAGTCCTCCCAGCCGGTGTGTCGGCTGGCACTCGTAACCGGCGCCCTCCGGGATGGTTCCGCGTCACCGGGTTCGCTTACAGGAACGAGTGCGGGTCGACGTCGATGGTCAGGCGGATCGCGCCGGGCACCTTCACCCGCGCCCGCCAGGCGGCCAGGAAGCCCTGCAGGTCGACGGACCGGTCGGCGCGGACCAGGAAGCGCTTGCGGCGGCGGCCGCGCACCAGGCCGAGCGGCGCGTCGGCGGGGCCGAACACCTCCAGGTTCTCGGCGTTGGGGGCGGCGGCGGCCAGGGTGTGGACGAACTCCTCCAGCAGCACCGGGTTCTCCGAACTGACGATCATAGCCGCCAGCCGGCCGAACGGCGGCAGGCCCGACATCTCGCGCATGGCCATCTCGGTCGCCACGAAGGCGTCGCGATCCTGCGCCGCCAGGGCCTGCATCACCCCGTGGTCGGGGGCGTAGGACTGGATCATGGCCCGCCCCGCCGCCTCGCGCCGCCCGGCCCGGCCGGACGCCTGGGCCAGCAGCTGGAAGGTGCGTTCCGCCGCCCTAAGGTCGCCGCCGCGCAGGCCCAGATCCGCGTCCACCACCCCGACCAGGGTCAGGTTGGGGAAGTCATGCCCCTTGGCCGCCGCCTGGGTCGCCACCAGAATGTCGATATGGCCGGCGGTCATGTCCTCGATCAGCCGCCGCGTGCTGGCCGCATCCATCATGGTGTCGGACGAGAAGACGGCCACCCGCGCGTCGGGGAACAGACTTCGTGCTTCCTCTTCCACCCGCTCCACCCCCGGTCCGACCGAGACCAGGCTGTCCTTGGCTCCGCAGTGCGGGCAGGCCGCCGGGCGCGGCATGGAAAAGCCGGTCAGGTGGCAGACCAGCCGCCCGGTGTAGCGGTGCTCGACCAGCCAGCTGTCGGTGTCGGGCGCCTTCATCCGCTCGCCGCAGGCGCGGCAGAGCACCAGCGGGGCGTAGCCGCGGCGGTTGAGGAACAGCAGGCTCTGCTCACCCCGGGCGTAGGTCTGGGCCATGGCCTCGACCAGCGGCCGCGAAAGCCAGCGGCCGCGCTCGGGCGCGTGCTCGCGCAGGTCGATCAAGGAGACGTCCGGCAGGCGCGCGGCGCCGTGGCGGGCGTTGAGCCGCAGCCACTGGTAGCGGCCGTTTTGGGCGTTCCACAGGCTCTCCAACGAGGGGGTGGCGGACGCCAGCACCACCTGCGCCCCGGCCAGCTTGGCCCGCGCGACGGCAAGGTCGCGAGCGTGGTAGATGAAGCCCTCCTCCTGCTTGTAGGAGCCGTCGTGCTCCTCATCGACGATGATCAGGGCGAGCTTCTTGAACGGCAGGAACAGGGCCGAGCGGGCGCCGGCGACGATGCGGGCGCGGCCTGAAGCCACCGCCTCCCACACCTGGCGGCGCTTGGGCGGCGGGACCGCCGAGTGCCATTCCGCCGGCCGGGCTCCAAAGCGGGCCTCAATCCGGTCAAGCGCGGCCTGAGTGAGGGCGATCTCCGGCAGCAGCACCAGCACCTGGGCGTCCGGGTCGTCGGCCA
Organism: Caulobacterales bacterium; assembly: GCA_947475655.1. GTDB lineage: Bacteria > Pseudomonadota > Alphaproteobacteria > Caulobacterales > Caulobacteraceae > Caulobacter. The sequence goes on from CANJOB010000157.1 coordinate 3,019, forward strand.
GCACCTGGGCGGCGCGCTCCATATAGACCTCGGTCTTGCCCGAGCCGGTGACCCCGTCGAGCAGGGAGACGGCGAAGTCTCCGGGATTGGCTTGCGCGTTCAGCGCCTCCAGCGCCGCCAGTTGACCGATGTTGAGCCGGGCGCCGGGGCGGGTCAGGTCGGGCGGGAACAGGTTGTCGGGGGCGGGAATAGTCTCCACCGCCAGCACGCCCTCATCGACCAGCCCCTTGACCACGCCCGACGAGACACCCGCCGCGCGGGCCAGGTCCGGCGGCGACAGTGGCTCGGGCGAGGCGGCCAGGGTCTCCAGCACCTTGGTCCGCGCCGCCGTGGGCCGCGCCGGGGCGGCGCCGGTGGGAAAGGTGCGGCGAATCGGTCTCGGCGGCGGGCTGCGCAGGCCGCGCAGCGCCATGGCCAGCGGATAGCCGGGGCTTTCCACGGCGTAGCGCGCCGCCCAGCAAACGAAGGCGACCACGCTTTCGGGCAGGGGCGGATCGTCGATCCGGCTATTCACGGTCTTCAAGGGCCGGTTGTGGCCGGCCGCATCGCGCAACGACGCCACCACCCCGCGCACCAGCCGCGGGCCCAGCGGCACCGCCACCTGGTCGCCGACGGCCAGGCCCATGCCGTCGGGCTCGGCATAGTCGAAGGCCTCGGGCAGGGGCAGGGGCAGGAGGACGGCGGCGATACGGGCCATGCGCTGACTTGGCCCCGCCGGAGGTCCGCGTCAAACGCCCGTTAAGGATGATGGGCGCTGATACGTCCTGGTTTGTCGTTTGGGTGATGAGGCGCGTCGAGGATGTCGGGGACACAGGTCGAGATGATCAAGGGCTGGCTGCGAGAGCAGCCGGACATGCTGCATTCCGATCCGGACCTCTTGGCCGAGCTCGGCCTGCGCGTCGACAGCGCCAATGTGGTCGACTTCGGGCCCAAGGCCCTTGCCCGCGCCAAGGCGGCCAAGGCCGCCGAGAGCAGCGCCCGCAAGGAGATCGAGACCACCGCCCGCGCCAACTTCACTGCCCAGGCCCACACCCACGGCGCGGTGCTCGACCTGCTGGAAGCACGCAACCCGTCGGACCTGGGCCGCCGCATGGACGAGCTGGCCACCCTGCGCTTTGGCCTGGTCGGCGCCGTCACCGCCCTGGAGGAGCCAGGCCGGGTTCCCGCCGGCTGGATGACGCTGCAGACCGGCGGGGTCGATGCCCTCCTCAACGGCCGGCGCATGGCGCGGCTGGGCCAGGTCAAGTCGGCCTTCCCGCTGTTCGGGGACCGCGCGCCTGTCGTGCGCAGCGTCGCCCTGGCCCGCATCGGCCCCTGGACGCCGCAACGCTGCGGCCTGATCGCCTTCGGCTCGCCCGACCCGGACGGCTTCACCCCGCAGATGGGCTCGGACCTGATCGGCTTCCTGGCCCGGGTGGCCGAGCGCATCGCCGAGCGCTGGCCGATTCTGTGACGGGCGACGCCGCCCTCGCCGCGTTCCTCATCCACCTGTCGCAGGAGCGCCGCGCCTCGCCGCGCACGGTGGAGGCCTATGCCCATTCGGCCCGCTCCTACCTGGCCTTCCTGCAGGACCACCGGGGCGAGGGCGTCACCCTGGCCTGCCTGACCACGGTCACCCCCGGCGAACTGCGCGCCTGGCTGGCGCGGCGGCGCATGGGCGACCACCCACTGTCGAACCGCTCGCTCAGCCAGGCCCTGTCGGCGGTGCGCAGCTTCCACCGCTTCCTCGACCTGCGGCTGGATTCCCCCTGCCCGGCCCTGACCCTGGTCAAGGGCCCCAAGGTCCGGCCCGACCCACCGCGCCCGGTCAGCGAGGACCAGGCGCGCGGCCTGATCGCCCAGGCGGGGATCGACGCGGGACGTGACGATTGGGAGACCCTGCGCGACACGGCGGTGCTCACCCTGCTGTGGGGCTGCGGCCTGCGCATCTCCGAAGCCCTGTCCCTGAGGATGAAGGACGTACCCCTGGGGGAGAGTCTTCGCATCACCGGCAAGGGCGGCAGGACGCGGCTTTCCCCGGTGCTGCCGGCCGTGCGCGAGGCCATCGACAAATATTTTGCCGCCCTGCCGTTTACCCTGTCGCCCGACGACGCCCTGTTTCGGGCCACGCGGGGCGGTCCGCTGCCCCCCCGGCGGGTGCAGGCGCTGATGCAGAGTCTGCGCGGCCGCATGGGCCTGTCGGAGAAGGCCACCCCCCACGCCCTGCGCCACAGCTTCGCCACCCACCTGCTCGGCGCGGGCGCGGATTTGCGCAGTATTCAGGAGCTTCTGGGCCACGCCTCGCTGTCGACCACCCAGCGCTACACGGCGGTGGACGCGGAACGGCTGCTCAGCGCTTACGCGGCGGCTCATCCACGCGCTTGACTGCCACCATGCGGTGTATTGTCGCGCGACAAAATACAATTTTGAGTGGCGTTTGCGTTTAACCTTGCGCCTTGTCCGATTGTCGCACCCCCTGTTGTTCGCATGACTTGCCTCGTATCTCGCCGTATCAGCCCAGTCAGGGGCGTGTTGGTGAGAATACAGCGTGCAGCTCGGTATAGACTCCAGTCACGAGGCCGAAGACTTCGACGTTCTTTCGCAGCAGGCGGAATCCGGCTTCGTCTCCAGCGATGACAGTGAACCGCAGGGTTTCCTCAATGGCGACGCCCGCGCCAACACTACCGTCGGCGGCAAAACTAGCTTGACCATAGATGAGGCCGCCTATCGCCTGATCGGCGGCGAGGCGGGCTGGGGGGGGGGTGCTCGGCGGCGCCTTCAACGTCACCTACGCCTACCGCTCGACCGCGCCCGGGACCATGCCCAAGGACGTCAGCGACTTCGAGCGCTTCAGCGCCACCCAGATCAACCAGGCGGAACTGGCGCTGAAAGCCTGGGCCGACGTGGCCAACATCACCTTCACGCGGGCGGGCGCAGGGACCAGCGGCGAGGCGGCCTACTCTAATCAGGCGTCGATCCTGTTCAGCAACTATGCCTCGGGCCTCAGCGGCGCGGCGGCGTTCGGCAACTATCCGGGCAGCACCAACTTCAATTCCTCGGCGGGCGACGTCTGGATCAACGTCTCGATCGGCTACAACGCCAACCCGACGGCGACCAACTACGGCGGCCAGGTGCTGCTGCACGAGATCGGCCACGCCATCGGCCTGAGCCATCCGGCCGACTACAACGCCGCGAGCGACAAGGCGACCTCGGTCACCTACGCCGCCGACGCCGAGTACTTCGAGGATTCCCGCCAGTACACGGTGATGAGCTACTTCAACGAGTCCAACACCGGGGCCAATTTCCGCGGCGCCTACGCCTCCGGCCCGCTGCTCGACGACATCGCCGCCGCGCAGATGGAATACGGCGTCAACAT
>CANJOB010000158.1 GCA_947475655.1 Caulobacterales bacterium
AGCGTCGACTCCATCGACCTGGCCGAGGACCGCGAGCGCTTCCAGCAGCTGCTGCACCGGCTCGACATCGCCCAGCCGGTCAACGCCCTGGCGCGTTCGGCCGAGGAGGCCTTCGCCGCCGCTAAACAGGTCGGCTATCCGATCGTGATCCGTCCCTCCTACGTGCTGGGCGGGCGCGGCATGGAGATCGTCCACGACGACGAACAGCTCGAGCGCTACATCCGCACCGCCGTGCAGGTCAGCGGCGACGCCCCGGTGCTGATCGACCAGTACCTGTCGCGCGCCACCGAGGTTGACGTCGACGCCCTGTGCGACGGCGAGACCGTGTTCGTCGCCGGGGTGATGGAGCATATCGAGGAGGCGGGGGTGCACAGCGGCGACAGCGCCTGCTCCCTGCCGCCCTACTCCTTGCGGCCCGAGACCGTGGCCGAGCTGGAGCGCCAAACCGCCAAGATGGCTCTGGCGCTGAAAGTCCGCGGGCTGATGAACGTGCAGTTCGCCATCGAGGAACCGCTGTCGGCCAACCCGCGCATCTATGTGCTTGAGGTCAATCCGCGCGCCAGCCGTACCGTGCCCTTTGTCGCCAAGACCTTCGGGCAGCCCCTGGCCGCCATCGCCGCCAAGGTGATGGCCGGCGAGAGCCTGGCCAGTTTCGGCCTTAAGCAACGCGTCTATGACCACGTGGCGGTGAAGGAGGCGGTGTTCCCCTTCGCCCGTTTCGCCGGGGTCGACACCCTGCTGGGCCCGGAAATGCGCTCGACCGGCGAGGTCATGGGCCTGGACTGGCGCCGCGAGGGCGAGGATTTCGCCCCTGCCTTCGCCCGCGCCTTCGCCAAGAGCCAGCTAGGCGCCGGGGTGGTGCTGCCGCAGTCGGGCTGCGCCTTCGTCTCGGTGCGCGAAGCGGACAAGCCTTTCATCGTCGAGGCGGTGCGCCTGCTGAAGGCCAGGGGCTTCCGCATCCTGGCCACCCGGGGCACCTTCGATTACCTGGCCGAGCAGGGACTGGAGACCGAGTTCGTCAAGAAGGTGCTGGAAGGCCGGCCGCACATCGTCGACGCCATCAAGAACGGCGAGGTGCAGCTGGTGCTCAACACAACTGAGGGCAAGCAGTCGGTGGCCGACTCCTACGAGATCCGCCGCACCGCCCTGATGATGAAAATCCCTTATTATACAACGGCGGCAGGGGCCCAGGCGGCGGCCCAGGCTATCACTTCGGGACCGATCTCGGATCTGGAAGTGCGGGCGCTGCAAACCTACGCGTGACCCAAGGCGGGGCGCCGTCCCTTGCTTTCGTGGCGCTGCCCAACTATCCTCTTTCACCCCGGCGACACCGGGACGGCCGCGCCCGCGGCCTATCCTCCCACCTCAGGGCGAACGAGCTAAATCCGCAATGGAAAAAGTGCCCATGACCGCCGAGGGGTATTCCTCCCTCGACGAAGAGTTGAAGCGTTTGAAGACTCTGGAACGGCCGGCCGTCATCGCCGCCATTTCGGAAGCGAGAGCCCATGGCGATCTCTCCGAGAACGCCGAGTACCATGCCGCCAAGGAGCGTCAGGGCTGGATCGAAGGCCGTATCGCCGAGATCGAGGACAAGATCAGCCGTGCCCAGGTGATCGACGTCTCCAAACTGTCCGGCGACACCGTCAAGTTCGGCGCCACGGTCAGCCTGGTCGATGAGGACACCGAGGAGGACGCCCGCTACCAAGTTGTCGGCGACCATGAGGCCGACGTACGCTCGGGCCGTATCTCGCTGTCCTCGCCCCTGTCGCGGGCGATGATCGGCAAGGCGGTCGGCGACGTGGTCGAGGTCTCCACCCCCGGCGGCATCAAGGCCTACGAGATCACCAAGGTCGAGTGGCTCTAAGCCGCGTGACCCATGGCCGCTCCGGCCCGTCCAAAACCGAAAACGGCGAAACCGAAAGCTTCCAGGCCCGCGGCCCCGGCGAAAGCCAAGTCCGCGGCGCCTAAGCCCACGCCTGCCAAGCCGCGTAAGCCGGCTGAACCGCCTGGCCCGCCACTGACGATCTGGGCGGTGTCCGACGGACGCGCCGGCATCGAGAACCAGGTGCTGGGCCTGGCCGAGGCGGTGGCGCGGCGACGCCAGGCGACAATCGTCGTCAAGCGCGTCGGCTGGACCGGGCGCATCGGCCGCCTTCCCTGGTGGGCCAGCCCCTTCCCCCGCCGCTGGCTGACCCCCGACAGCGGCATAGAGGCGCCCTGGCCCGACATCTGGATCGCCGCCGGGCGGGCGACCCTGCCCCTGTCGATCCGCATGCGCCGCTGGTCGGCCGGCAAGACCTTCGTGGTGCAACTGCAGGACCCGCGCGCGCCGCCGCAGATGTTCGACCTGGTCGCCCCACCGCGCCACGACCGCCTGCACGGCGACAACATTGTCTCCATCACCGGCAGCCCGCACCGCATCACGCCGCAGCGCCTGAAGGCCGAATACGCCAGGTTCGCCAAACGACTGGACGGCCTGCCCCATCCGCGCGTGATGGCCATGGTCGGCGGCCGCTCCAAGGCCTTCGACATCAGCCCCGAACGCGCCGCCCAGATCGCCCACGAAATCCAGCTGCCGCTGGAGCAGGAGGGCGGGTCGCTGCTGATGACGTTTTCGCGCCGCACGCCCGACCAGGCCCGCGCCCTGCTGACCGCGCGGCTGCGCCACCTGCCCGGCATGATCTGGGACGGCGAGGGCGACAACCCCTACTTCGCCTTCCTGGCCGCCGCCGACTATGTGCTGGTGACCGAGGACAGCACCAACATGGCCACCGAGGCCGCCGCCACCGGCAAGCCGGTCTTCATCATGAAGGTTGACGGATCGAGCCTGAAATTCCGCCTGTTCCACGAAAGCCTGGAGCAGCAGGGGGCGGCCCGGCCGTTCGGCGGCGCCTTCCATGGCTGGACTTATGAGCCCGTCGCCGAAACCGACCGCTTGGCGGCCGAGGTGCTGGCGCGCATGATGGCCAAAGCGGGCTGAGGAAAAGTGCGAAGCGGTTTTTCAGCCCGCAGCCCGCTTTCAACTTAGAGATCGATCGCGTCATATGACGCGATGGGGAGCGACGCCTCCCTAGGGAGAACAAGATATGATCCTGGCGATCCTGCAGGCGCGGATGAGCTCGACCCGCCTGCCCGGCAAGGTGATGGCCCCCCTGGTCGGGGCGCCGATGATCCAACGCCAGATCGAAAGGGTCGCCGCGTCCGTGCGCATCGCCGACCTGGTGGTGGCCACCAGCGACCAGTCCAGCGACGACCCGCTGGCCGCCTTCCTCAAGGGCCAGGGCGTCAACGTCTATCGCGGGCCGCTCGACCATGTGCTGAACCGCTTCGTCGGCGCCGCCGCCGCCTTCGGCCCGACCGAGCACATCGTGCGTCTGACCGGAGACTGCCCGTTCGCCGACCCCGAGGTGATCGACGCCACCATCGAGGCCTGCCTGCACGCACACGCCGAATACGCCTCCAACACCCCGCCGGCGCGGACCTTCCCCAAGGGGCTGGACGTGGAGGTCTTCACCATCGAGGCGCTGCAACGGGCGGCGGCGGACCCCAGCCCGCAGGCGGTCGAGCACGTGACCTGGGACATGTTCCACCAGCCGCAGAACTACCGCGACGCCTTCCACAATCAAATCCTGGCCGAGGGCGAGGTGCGCTGGACCGTCGACCGGCCCGACGACTACGAGTTCGCCGCCGCCGTCTATGACGCCCTCTACAAGCCCGAGGGCCCGCTGTTCTCCTCCAACGACATCCGCGCCTTCGTGCGCGAAAACCCGCAGTGGGCGCTGTATGGCGGGGACCGGCGAGTCTAGTTAGCCTTACGCGCATGGCCGCCCACGTCGCCCTGCGCGCCCTGACCGAAGACGACCGCGACCGGGTGCTGGCCTGGCGCAACTCGCCCGAGGTCTCGGCCTATATGTACACCGACCAGCTCATAGCGGCGGACGACCACGCTCGCTGGCTGGCCGCCGCCTTGGACGATCCGCGCCGCCGTTACTGGATCATCGAGATGGACGGCGCCCCGGTCGGCCTGGCCAACCTGGCCGACATCGACGTCATGAACGGGCGCTGCGCCTGGGCCTACTACCTGGCCGACCCCGCCGTGCGCGGCAAGTCGATCGGGGCGGTGGTCGAATTGATGGTGCTGGACATCGTTTTTGGCGAGATGGGCCTGACCAAGCTGTGGTGCGAGGTGCTGCACTCCAACACCGCAGTGTGGCGCCTGCACCAGAAGTTCGGCTTCACCCAGGAGGCCCTGCTGCGCGACCACGTCCGCAAGGGCGGAGAGGCGCACGACGTGGTGGGGCTGGGCCTGTTCGCGCACGAGTGGGCGGCGGCGCGGCCGGGGATGGTCGAGCGGCTGCAGCGGCAGGGGTTCGCCCTGTCCTGACCCTCCCTGCTTGGGGATAGTTTGTGAATCCTTGTGAATTCGGCCCGCCAGGGACTCGCCTGTCCTTCGCATCGCCGCCAACAATGGTTAACAGGATTGTCATGATCGGCGGGGGGGTGGAGATGAAGCAGGACGAAGTGTCTGCCGCGCGCAGCCGCAAGCTGAAATCTGTCGGCCTGGTAAACCCGATTGTCGGCGAGATCGCCGATGCTCTGCTCGGTTTTGGCGGCCAGGCGCATCGCGCGGCGGTGATCAACCTGGTGGCGCAGCGGCGCGGCGGCGAGATCGCCTCCGAAGGCCTGACCCGCGAACTGATCGAGGCCTTCGAGGTCCACTGCCAGCAGGCGATCAAACAGGACCGGCCGGCTATGTTGCACCTGCCCTTCGGCGAGGGGTCGCACCGCTGGGCTCTGACGCTGGACGCCCGCGTCGCCCTGCACCGCTCGAGCCGGTCCTGGGCCGGATGATCGAGACACGCGCGCCGACACGGCCCCTGCTGTTCGTCATCCTGATCGTTGCGGGCGGCGGGTTCGCCCTCGGCCTTTGCCTTGGCCTGATCTGGCTGAACGCCTAGCCGGCCGCCAGCAGGGCCTGGGCCGCGCGCCGCGCGCCCTGGCCGTCGCACAGGGCGGCGCTTTTCGCCGAAAGACTGGCCCGCAGTTCCGCGTCGGCGGTGAGCCGCGCCCAGGCGCCGCCAAGATTTTCAAGGTCGCTTTCCAGCAGCACGCCCGCCGCGTCCAGCGCGCGGGTCATGGGAATCTGATTGTCGGCCAGGGCGATGACGATCGACGGCAGGCCAAGGGTCGCCCGCTCCCAGATGCTGCCGCCGCCGGCGCCCACCGCGATATCGGCCGCGGCGCTCAAGGTGGCCATGTCGCGCACGTCGACGTGCAGGTCGATGATCCCCGAGGCCGCCAGGCCACGTAAGGTTGGCAGGCTGGGCGCGCCGGAGCCAGCGACCACATCGAGGGTCACGGGACCGGCCAGGGGGATGATGCGCTCCAGCGCCGTGGCGGTGATCCCGCCGACATCGGTGAGGCCGAAGGCGATCAGGGCGCGCTGCACCTCGCCGTCGCGGCGGATGAGCGCCTGTTCCCGCCGGTCGGCGAAGTCCGACCGCACCAGGGCGTGGGCCGGGCCGGTCAGGGCGACGGCGGGAGCGTAGGCAGCCGGATCGCGGCCGAAGCTGGGATCGATCACCAGGTCGGCGGCGTGCGGGCGGGCCAGGTCGTCGACCACCGCCAGGCGAGAGGCGGCGCGCCAGCCGGCCTCCTCCTCCAGGGTCGAACGGTAGCTGTCGAGCACCACCCAACCGGATGGCCAGGCGGCCGCGTCGGCCACCCGCATCACCTCAAAGGGGGCGAAGGCGTCGAGCACGGGGGTGACGGCATGGCTGTCGAGAAAGGCGCAGTCGGCGCCGGCGTCGGTCAGGGCGCCGGCCAGGGTCAGGCAGCGCATCACATGGCCGCCGCCCACCTGGGGCCCGCCGTCGCAGACGAAAAGGACCCTCACGCGGCGGGCGGCTTCTTGCGCAGGGCGAAGGCCACCACCGCCCCCAGGCCGACGCCGAACGCCAGCCCTAGCGCCACGCTGCCGAGCGCTCCGCCCAGGGCCGCCCCGCCGATGATGCTGGCCGCAGCCGTCCCGCTCTGCACCGTGCTTCGCTTCATCAACAACTCCTTACCGCCTGACGGTCGCGCTCGGACGGAATCGTCCCTAAATTAGCGCACATGTCGAGCAAACCCGAACCCCGCACCGTTCGTTGCCTGATCGTCGGATCAGGCCCGGCCGGCTATACCGCCGCCATCTACGCCGCGCGCGCCATGCTTAAGCCCGTGATGATCGCCGGCATCCAGCCCGGCGGCCAGCTGACCATCACCACCGACGTCGAGAACGATCCCGGCTACGCCGAGGTGATTCAGGGCCCGTGGCTGATGGAGCAGATGCGCGCCCAGGCCGAGCA
>CANJOB010000159.1 GCA_947475655.1 Caulobacterales bacterium
AGCTTGTCCATGGCGTCGCGGAATTTCTGCCGGTCCTCGGCCTTGTCGATCACCTGGGCGTTGGCGCCGATCATCTCGACCCCGAACCTGGCCAGCACGCCGGAGGCCTCCAGGGCCAGGGCGGTGTTCAGCGCCGTCTGGCCGCCCATGGTCGGCAGCAGGGCGTCGGGCCGCTCCTTCTCGATGATCTTGGCGACGATCTCCGGGGTGATCGGCTCGACATAGGTGGCGTCGGCCACGTCCGGGTCGGTCATGATCGTGGCCGGGTTGGAATTGACCAGCACGATCCGGTAGCCCTCGGCCCGCAGCGCCTTGCAAGCCTGCACGCCGGAATAGTCGAACTCGCACGCCTGGCCGATGATGATCGGGCCCGCGCCGATGATCAGGATCGATTTCAGATCGGTGCGTTTGGGCATGATCTCTCGCGCGCAGGGGCCAGGGCCGCGCGAAACGCGCCCTCGCTGAACAGAATGCAGGTTAAGGCGCCCGTTTAGAGAGGGAGTCGCGGGGAGGCAAGCCGTGAGTACGCCCGCCCGCCCTCAGCCCGCAGGGGGCGGCCATGGTTTCCGGCCGCTTAGGATATATGACAGTAATGTTTCAAGTATTTTACGAGGATAAGACCTAGAAATTCTTGTCATTAGAGCATTGGTAAGTTCGGTCGATCATAGATCCCGTGCAACGGAGATCGTTATGACCACACTGCGTAGTTTATTGTTGCATATTGCCCCGGCTAGCCCGGACGACCTGGGCGACGATCTCTACGAGCGATTCAAAAATGAGCCCGACACCCTGATCGTTCCGGTGGTCGGGGAAGACAGCCGGCCGGTGGGCCTGCTGGAGCGCCACAGCTTCTTCCTGCACATGGCGGCCCAGTTCGGGCGGGCCGTGCTGGCCGGGCGGCCGATCCGGCTGATGATGGAGCCCAACCCGCCGATCGTCGAGGCGGACGCCGACACCGGGGTGTTCATGGCCCGGATGCTGGCCGAGCGCCCCTCCGACCTGCTGCAAGGCTTTATCGTCACCGAGAACGGCCGCTATCTCGGGGTCGGCACGGCGCTGGGCCTGCTGCAGCACGCCAACGCCGAAACCCAACGCCGGCTGGCGGAACTGGACGAGTCGTCGCGGCAGCTTTCCTTCGCCAACGCCGAGGCGCGCCAAGCCCAGGCCTTCATGACCACGGTGATCGAGAGCATGCCGGCGATGGTGTTCGTCAAACGCGCCGACGACCACAGCTACGTTCTCTTCAACAAGGCCGGCGAGGACCTGTTGCAGACCAGCCGCCGCACCGTCATCGGCCGCCGCGAAACCGACTTCTTCACCCCCGAGGCCGCGGCCGAGTACGAGGCGCGCGACCGCACCGCCCTGGAGACCGCCGACCCGGTGGTGGTGGATGAAAGCCGCGTCCGCCGCCGCGACGGCTCCGAGGTGCTGCTGCGCATCCGCAAGATCGGCGTGCATGACTCCGCCGGGCGGCCGCAATTCATCGTCGGCGTCGGCGAGGACATCACCGCGCGGCGGCGGGCGGAAGCCCAGATCGAGCAACTGGCCCACTACGACCCGCTCACGGGCCTGCCCAACCGGGCGCTGTTCCAGACCGAGTTCAAGCGGGCCCTGGCCGCCGCCGCCGGAACCGGCGACGCCCTGGCCGTGCTCTGCGTCGACCTCGACCACTTCAAGACCGTCAACGACACCCTGGGACACAACCTGGGCGACGCCCTGCTGGAACAGGCGGCCAAGCGGCTCAAGCGCTGCGTCCGCGAGGGCGACCTGGCCGCCCGCCTGGGCGGGGACGAATTCGCCGTGCTGCAGCGGGGCTTCCCCGACCAGGCCGCCTGCGCCCGGCTGGCCCATCGGATCGTCGAGGCCATGGCCGAGCCGTTTGAGGTCAGCGGCCACCAGGTCGTGATCGGCGCCAGCGTCGGCATCGCTATCTACGGCGACCACGGCGTCGAGGCGGAAGACCTGCTCAAGAACGCCGACCTGGCCCTGTACCGGGTCAAGCGCAACGGCCGCGGCGGCTGCCACTTCTTCGAAAAGGGCATGGACGAGCTGCTGCAGATCCGCCGGCGCACGGAGCTGGACCTGCGGCGCGCCGTGCAGGCCGGGGAATTCGAACTGCACTACCAGCCGCTGCTCAACCTGCAGACCGGCGCCGTGAGCGGCTGCGAGGCGCTGGTGCGCTGGAACCATCCCGAGCGCGGCCTGGTGTCGCCCGGCGACTTCATCCCCATCGCCGAGGAGACCGGCCTGATCGTGCCGATCGGCGAATGGGTCATCCGCCGGGCCTGCGAGGAGGCGGCGCTGTGGCCCGATTCGGTGCGGGTGGCGGTGAACATCTCCGCCGTGCAGGTGCGCAGCGCCGGCTTCATCCAGACTGTGGTGTCCGCCCTGGCCAATGCTGGGCTCGACGCCAGGCGGCTGGAGGTCGAGATCACGGAATCGGTGCTGCTGCTGGACAACGCGGCCAATATCGGCGAGCTGCACCAGCTGCGCGCCTTGGGCGTCCGCATCTCGATGGACGACTTCGGCACCGGCTATTCCAGCCTCAGCTACCTGCGCAGCTTTCCCTTCGACAAGATCAAGATCGACCAGGCCTTCGTGCGCGACCTGCCGCGGGACAAGGAGGCGCTGGCGATCATCCGCGCGGTCACGGGTTTAAGCGCCAGCCTCGGCATCGTCACCACCGCCGAGGGAGTGGAGACCGAGGCGCAGATGCAGCAATTGCGCGAAAACGGCTGCTCGGAGGTCCAGGGCTTCCTGATCAGCCGGCCGGCCTGCGCCGCCGACATCCAGCGCTTCCTCACCGGCCACGAGGCCGTTCAGCGCAGCGCCGGCCCGCCCCCCGTTGTGCTCAAGACCACCCGAATTTCGCGGCCGGCGGCCAGGCCCCGCGCCCGCCGCACCGGCTCGATCTAGGCCGCAAACGGCTGCCGAAGCGGCGGGATGAGCATAACACGCCTTCCCCTGGCGACCGCCAAGCTCTAGGTTCGGCGCCGTTTAATGGGCTGCGCGTTAAGGGCTGATGGCTGGACACTATCTCGAATTCGAGCGCCCTATCGCCGAGCTGGAAGGCAAGATCGAGGAGCTCTCCAAGCTCTCCGAGACCGCCTCGGGCGGCTTCGAGGCGGAGATCGACGCCCTGCGCGGGCGGATCGAGACCCTGCGCCGCAAGACCTATTCGGGCCTGGACGCCTGGCAGAAGACCCAGGTCGCCCGCCACCCGGAGCGCCCGCACCTCAACCACTACCTGGGCGGGCTGATCGAGGAATTCGTCGAGCTGCGCGGCGACCGCAAGTTCGCCGACGATCAGGCCATCGTCGGCGGCCTCGGCCGGTTCCGCGGCGTGCCGGTCGTGGTCATGGGCCACGAGAAGGGCCACGACACCACCACGCGCCTCAAGCACAACTTCGGCATGGCGCGCCCCGAGGGCTACCGCAAGGCGGTCCGGCTGATGGACATGGCCGAGCGGTTCAACCTGCCGGTCATCACCTTCGTCGATACCGCCGGGGCCTATCCGGGCATCGGCGCCGAGGAGCGCGGCCAGGCCGAGGCCATCGCCCGCTCGACCGAACGGGGCCTGACGCTTGGGGTGCCTATGATCGCCACCATCACCGGCGAGGGCGGCTCGGGCGGCGCCATCGCCCTGGCGGCGGCCAACAAGGTGCTGATCCTCGAGCACTCGATCTATTCGGTGATCTCGCCCGAAGCCGCGTCCTCGATCCTGTGGCGCGACGGCGAGCACGCCAAGGCGGCGGCCAACGGCATGCACATCACCGCCCAGGACCTGATCAAGCTGAAGATCGTCGACCGCATCGTCTCCGAGCCGGTCGGCGGGGCCCATTCAAACCCCATCGTGGCCGTCAACGCGGTGGGCGACGCGGTGGAGGAGGAACTGCGCGCCCTGATGAACCTGTCGCCCGACGCCCTGCGCCAGCAGCGGGCCGACCGCTTCTACGCCATCGGCCGCAGCCTGCAGTAGCGCGCTTACGCCGGCGGGCTGCCGCCGGTGTAGTCCTGCGGCGCGGACCGGCCGGCCTTCTTGCGCGCAGGGGCAAGCTCAAGCTCTATTGCCAGAGCATTTCGGTGAGATAGGGTAGGCTATCAGCGTCTGATTGCCCTCTACCATGAACTATAATCGTCTGGCGCAGATCGAACACCTTATCGCTCGCGCAATGCCACTGACCTCGAGCCTCGAAATTCGACAACCTAGATATCCAATGAGATACGAGGGCGAAGCTCGCCGGATCGCTGAGCGGGCCCGGCGAAGGGTGCGTGCTGAACGTAGGCCAGGCGCGGGTCAGGATCGCTGCCGCGGACAAGCGCATTCCTCTCTCCGTCGGCGTCTTCCGCTCGGTTCTGGGCCGGGGCCGGCATGACCAACATCGTCTTCATGCATGTGGGGCCGGACGTGTGGGTGCCCACCATAATGGCCCGCTCGTTCCGCAAACATAACCCGCGCGCCCGCATCATCCAGATGTCCGACGCGGTCTCCCCCGCCATCGAGGGCGTCGACGAGGTATTTCGTCAGCAGCTGTGCGACCGCAACCTTATGCTATTCCGCATGCGCTGCTTCGCCGCGCTGGCCATCGACGCGCCGAGCTGGTTTCTCGATACCGACATGCTGTGCAACCGGATGTTGGAATTCGAGGCTGAAACGCCCGCCGCCGCGGCCGTTTGCCTGCGCGAGTTCGACTGCGACAAGATCTTCAACCACACCTACGCTGACATGGACATGAGCGAATACAAGGGCCGCACAATGGGTTCGATCTATCCTTATGTTGCCTGCACCACCCGGCTGGAACGGCCGGGGTTCTGGACGGACTGCTTGGCGGCGATTGAGGCCTTGGACCCTAAGTTCCACTTTTGGTACGGCGACCAGGAAGCGATCCGCAATGTGATCGACGCCGGCCGCTACCCAGTCGGCACGCTGCCCGAAAGCCTCTATGCCTGTCCGCCTGAATACGAGAACCCGTCTGTTCAGCCTTACATCTCGCACTACAAGGGCCACCGGAAATTGCAAATGCTGCAACGGGCGGCCCGCGAGAGCCTGATCTAGCCTCTATCCACATGAGTCGTATGGTGCTGGCAGTCTAACTGTAACTTGTCTCCGGTATTGCCTCAACGTTGGGCAGTGGGGAGCACCTGAGGCTATCGTCACGGATGGCGTGGCCTCATACCGCGTGGCGCTGCGCGATCTTGGACTGACGGGTCGTCACCGACCGGGCGGAATGCGGGAGAACCCACCGGCCTGAAAATTCTCACCTGGCCATCCGACGACGAGAGCGAAAACAGCAGAAGTTTAAATCCCAGGGCTCAGCTCAGAGGTTCATCTCCCGTCGCGGTCCGATCTAAAACACCTTCAATATCCGGCCCCATCTCATCGCCCGACCCGGAACACGAACCCTGCGAGCCGTCACTCAAGAGGCTTGGGCGACTGCCCCACCATCGCCGCCTGATCTGCGGGGTCGGGGAGCGGCTATTCCGGCTTGGCCGACTTAACGTGTCAGTTCCGTTCAGCGAGGTGACCAGGGTGACCATGGGAGCCGGCTAGACCAGCGCCCCGTGACAGTGCTTGAATTTCTTGCCCGAGCCGCAGGGACAGGCGGCGTTGCGGCTGGTGGCTTCCCAGTTGTCCGGCAGGGCCGAGACCGGCAGGGCCTGGCGCTGCTCCGGCGACAGGCCGTCGGGCAGCACGCCCGCGGTGGCGGCGTTCTCGCCGGTCAGGGGGTCGAGGTGCACCTCGACCAGACCCTCGCGGCGCTGGGGCTCGATCTCCGGCGGCTGCATCTCGATCTGCACGGTCATCAGCCAGCGGGTGACATTCTGGCGCAGATTGCCCAGCAAGGTCTCGAACAGGGTGAAGGCTTCGGTCTTGTATTCGTTAAGCGGATCACGTTGGCCATAGCCGCGCAGGCCGATGACGTTGCGCAGGTGGTCCAGGTGCATCAGGTGCTCGCGCCACTGCAGGTCGATCATCTGCAGCAGGAAGCTTTTTTCGATCCGGCGCATCTGCTCGGGGCTGATGATCGCCTCGCGCTCGGCGGCCAGGGCGTTGGCGGCTTTCAGGATGCGGTCCTGCATCTCTTCGTTGGCGATACCGTCCTCGGCGGCCCATTCGGCGAGCGGCAGTTCCATGCCGAGGATTTCGCGCACCTTCTCGTCCAAGCCCTCGATGTCCCACTGCTCGGCATAGGCCTTGGGCGGCAGGTGGCGGGCGACCAGGTCCTCGACCACATCGGAGCGCATCTGTTCGACGATGCCCGACATGTCGTCGGACTCCATGAATTCCTGGCGCTGCTCGAACACGGCCTTGCGCTGGTCGTTCACGACGTCG
>CANJOB010000160.1 GCA_947475655.1 Caulobacterales bacterium
CTCGTATTTTTCCTGCAGGCCGCGCAGGATGGCAATCGTCGCTTCCACGCTCGGTTCGTCAACGATGATCTTCTGGAAGCGGCGCTCGAGGGCCGCGTCCTTCTCGACATATTTGCGGTACTCGTCGAGCGTGGTCGCACCCACGCAGTGCAGCTCGCCGCGCGCCAGCGCAGGTTTCAGCATATTGCCCGCATCCATCGCGCCTTCGGCCTTGCCGGCGCCGACCATGGTATGGATCTCGTCGATGAAGACGATGGTCTGGCCTTCGTCCTGCGCCAGCTCCTTCAGCACGGCCTTCAGGCGTTCCTCGAACTCGCCGCGGAACTTGGCGCCTGCCAGCAGCGCGGCCATGTCGAGCGACAGCACGCGCTTGCCCTTGAGGGAATCGGGCACTTCGCCGTTCACGATGCGCTGGGCCAGGCCCTCGACGATGGCGGTCTTGCCCACGCCCGGTTCGCCGATCAGCACGGGATTGTTCTTGGTGCGGCGGCTCAGCACCTGGATGGTGCGGCGGATCTCCTCGTCGCGGCCGATCACCGGATCGATCTTGCCGTCGCGGGCGGCCTGGGTCAGGTCGCGGGCATAGCGCTTGAGCGCATCATAGCCCTCCTCGGCGCTGGCGCTGTCGGCGGTACGGCCCTTGCGCACGGCGGCGGCGGCGGTCTCCAGCGCCGACGGCGTTGCGCCGACGTCTTTCAGCGCCTTGGCGGCGTCGCCGCCTTCCTTGGCCAGGGCGATCAGCAGGCGTTCGGTGGTGACGAAGGCGTCACCGGCAGCCTTGGCGCCGGATTCGGCTTCGCTGAACACCCGCGCGGTCTCGGGCTTCATATAGAGCTGGCCCGTGCCGCCCTCGACCTTCGGCTGCTTGTCGAGCAGGGCGTCGACGGCCTTGTCGACCCCGGCGGCGCCGGCGCCGATCAGGGTGCGCGACAGCCCGTCCTTCTCTTCGAGCAGGACTTTCAGCAGGTGCTCGGGCGCTAGCTGCTGGTGGCGGCGGGCCAGGGCCAGCGACTGGGCCGATTGGATGGCCTGTTTGGCGCGGTCGGAATAGACGTCGATGTTCATTGGCGGTCCCGTTTCGGCGACGTTAGCGCGCGGTAGGCGGATGCCGGCCACCGCGCGCGACTATAGAACCGAGCCTTCTAATCGGTGCAGCTTCGCTGAACCGGAAGGCCCGTGCGTCAGCGCCTCCAAGAAGCGCGCCGACCGTGCAGATGTAGTGTGGCGCCATAGTCACACAAGACGGCGGCTCACCTTTTGATTTCGATCAGGTCCAGTTTCGATTCATACAGCGGCCACGGCAGCGCCAGGCGCCATCGCCCGGCCTCGACCCGTTCCAGCACCCCGACCTCGTCACGGTCCGGATCGGACCGGTAGGGCCGCCAGCCCTCGTCGCCGAAGGAGCCCGCGCCGAGGAACACCATCCGGCGGGCGCCGTCCGGGTAGAGCACGCCGAAGAACCGCTGGCTGCCGGTGTATTTCGACAGGGTGACCTCGCCGCCGGGCGAGCGTTCGACGCGGCAACGGAACCAGTCATAGGCGACGAACGGCAGGCCGCCCTCAGGTGCTCCCAGCTTGATTGTGCGGCAGCGGTAGGACCCGAGCGGCGGAAGAGGTGTTGCGAGGGCGCGGGCGGGATCAATCAGCGCGCCAAAGCTGCGAATGGCGGCGGGGTCAGCGGCTCGCGCCTGCGGCAGGGCTTCGTTCCAGGCGGGACGCAGGCGCTCGATGCGGCGCAGGTCGGTGGGCGCGGCGCGGACGCGCCACCCTTTCTCAGAAAGAGGGGTTTGGGCGAGCGCCGGGGTGGCGATCGCTAAGGTCAGGAGGGCGGCGCGGGCGAAGGATCGCACGGCCGCCATCCTGAATCAGATTTCTTCGGCCGCCGCGGCCTTGCGCGGACGCCCGCGCTTCTTGGGCGCATCCGCCTCGCCGCCTTCGGCGGTTTCAGCGCGCGGCTCAGGAGCGCCGCGGCTCAGGAAGGCCGGAGCCTCGCTGATGGCGCCGTCCTGGCCGCGCAGGCGGGGACCGTCGTCACGGACGGGGGGCGGCTCGGCCTGGGGCGCGGGCTCGGGCGGACGCTCGCCGCGTTCGCGGTCGAACCGCTCCTGGCGCTCCAGCCGCTCGCGCTGGCGCTCGTCGCGCGGGCGTTCCTCGCGTTGCGGGCGGTCGTTGTTGTAGCGCGGGCGGTCGTCACGGGGACGGTCGTCGCGAGGCCGGTCATCGCGCGGTCGATCATCGCGCGGTCGATCATCGCGGGGACGGTCGTTGTTGTATTCGCGCGGCCGGTCGTCGCGGGGGCGATCGTCACGCGGACGGTCGTTGTTGTAGCGCGGGCGGTCCTCGCGCGGACGGTCGTCGCGAGGGCGATCGTCGCGCGGGCGGTCGTTGTTGTAGCGCGGACGGTCGTCGCGAGGGCGGTCATCACGGGGACGGTCGTCCCGGCGAAACTCCTGCTGGCGCTCACCGCCCTCGCCGTCCTCACTCTCGGAGTCGGACGGGGTTTCGACGGTGGCTTCCTCGGGCTCGGCCTCGAAGTCGATCTCCAGCACCGAGGAAAAGCCGTCGCGGCCGACGATCTCGCTGGCCGGGCGGGTCGGCTGCATGGCGCGCAGCACGCGGTAGTAGTGCTCGGCGTGCTGCAGGTAGTTCTCGGCCAGCACCCGGTCGCCGCCGGTCTGCGCATCGCGCGCCAGCTGCTGGTACTTCTCGAAGACGCCCTGAGCGGCGCCGCGCACCTTGATGCCTTCGGGGCCGTTGGAGTCGAAAGCACGATTGGCGTTGTGCTGCGGCTTGCCGCCGCCGCCGCCACTGCCGCCGCCGGAGCCGCGGTTGCGGCCTCGCTGACGCTTCATGCCCTTGAAATCACGCATTTGGGATCAACCTGTCGACGGCCATGGCGCGTCGGATTTGTTCTTGGGGTTAGGCCGCGACGCGGCTCGTTTCGTGTCCAGAGGTGGTCGTAGTTTTGTCTCCCCGAGTTTCCCAAAGCCTGTGCGGGCGATCCCGCATGGCCTCCGGAGACGTCATCGACAGGCTTTTGGCCGTCGTTGTTTTCCGGTGATTTGGAAGAGACGCACTTGGTCTAGCGCGGCGATCTCAAGTTTCCAAGGGCTTTTTACGGCCCCAGACCACGCGGTGGCGATCGGACAGATCCTTGAGTGTCGACACCTCGACACCCCCCGCGTCCCGAAACAGCGGTTCGACCTGGAGCGACTGATCGTGGCCGATCTCGACCAGGAACCGCCCGCCGGGCTTGAGGACCCGCAAAATCTCCGGCGCCAGCACCCGGTAGTGGTCCAGCCCATCGGCGCCCCCGTCCAGGGCCAGGCGCGGCTCATGGTCGCGTACCTCCGGCTCTAGGGTCTCGATGTCCTGGCTCGGAATATAGGGCGGGTTGGAGACCACCAGGTCGAAGCTTTCCTCGGCCAATCCCCCGGTCCAATCGCCGCGCAACAGGGCGATGCGGCCGTCCAGGTCGAGGTTGGCGGCGTTCTCGCGCGCCACGGCCAGGGCCTCCTCGGAGATATCGACCCCCAGCCCCTTGGCCGCCGGCCGCTCGGCCAGGATCGCCAGGATGATGGCGCCGGAGCCGACGCCGAGGTCGAGCACGGTGCGGGGCTCATGCTCGGGCCAGTCGCGCAAGGCCGCCTCGACGATGGTCTCGGTGTCCGGCCGGGGGGTCAGCACGTCCGGCGTCACATTGAGCATGATCTTCCAGAACCCCTTGCGGCCCAGGATGTGGCTGACCGGCTCGCGCCGTTCGCGGCGGGCCAGGTAGCTGTCCAGGGTCGCCGCCTGTTCGGGCGTGATGACGCGGTAGGGGTCGGTGACGATGTCGGTGCGGGTGGCGTCCGCCGCCGCCTCCAGCATAAGACGCGCGTCGATGGCCGGCTGGTCGATGCCGGCGGCCTTGAGCCGCGCCCGCCCGGCGGTCCAGGCCTTGACCAGGGTCAGCGCCTCTTGCTCGTCGCTCATTCCACCTCCGCTGGATCGCCTTGCGTCACCGCGCCTTCACCGGTGATCTGGACATAGATACCGCACCAGGCATGGCCAAGGTTGTCGAACAGACCCTTGACCACATCCAGATCGCGCACCGCCGTGGCAGGGTCGACCCCCGTGGCGGCGCAGCGCACGATCGGCTTGAACACCTTGGCGCGCGCCTCACCCAGCATCAGCGTCCGGCCGACCCATTCGTTCTCAGCCCAGGCCGGCCAGCCCTCGACATAGAGGTTGGCGCGGAAGCGCAACGGATCGAGCGCGTGGCCCATGCGGGCCGCCAGGTCGCGCACGCTGGCCAGGTTGATCACCGAAACCTGCCCGTTCGGATTGTCGAGGAAGCGATGACCGCCCGGCGCCGGGATCACCCGCAGCGGCCCGTCGGCGGCGGGGCCGAGGAAGGCGGCCAGCCAGGCGGCGAAGGCCTCGCGGCCCGCCTCGGTGGTCAGGGAGTGGCGGAATTCAGGCTGGCCCGGCGCGGCGGCGCTGAACGTCCCGCTGGCGTCGTCATAAGCGGTGCGGACGGCCCCGACCTGGGCGGTCCGGGCCAGGACGGTGAAACGGGTCTTGGAGATGTGCGCCGGATGGGCCGGGTCGAACCCGCTCGGCCCATCCTCGACGGCGTAGATGCGGTCACAGGGGAACGGCAGGTCCGGGCTCAGGCCCACAGTGGCCAGGCGCTCGGGCGTGAAGCCCTTCACCGGGTGGCGATAGATCGAGGCGATGCGGCCGGACACCGCGCCTTAACTGCCCGAGCGGACGGGGCGCCGCAAGCGGAACAGGCGCCAGGGCGCGGTGTTTAGCTTCAGCATGCGAAAAGCGCACCCTAAACGGTCCCCCTCCCGCGTCCTGACGCTGGCGCCCTGGGCGATCGTGGCGGTGATGGCGGCGCTGTGGCCGCGCAAGGCCACGCCGGAGGGCCGCGGCGGGGCGCCGGTGGGACGCAGCGAGCCGGTCCGGGCCAGCGTGGAGGCCATCCGCGCCAAGGAGCCCGACCGCGGCCGCGGCGCGACAAGCCCGGCGCAGATCCCGCCGCGCGGCTGGCTCGACATCGTCTGGCGGGTGATCAAGGAGGTCGGCGACGACCGCCTGCCCGCCGTGGCCGGCGGCGTCACCTTCTACGCCCTGTTGGCGATCTTCCCGGGGCTGGGGGTGTTCGTCTCGCTCTACGGCCTGTTCGCCGACGTGACGCTGGCGCAGGAGCAGTTCATCGGCCTGATCGGCATCCTGCCCGGCGCCTTCCTGACCATCATCGGCGACCAGATGATCCGCCTGGCCGCCGCCCCGGCGCAGAACCTCAGCCTGGCCTTCGTGGTCAGCCTGGCGCTGGCGGTCTGGAGCGCCAGTTCCGGCATGAAGGCGCTCTTCGACGGGCTGAACATCGCCTATGACGAGGACGAGAAGCGCGGCTTTGTCCGCTTAAGCCTGCTGGCCACCGGCGGCACGGTAGGGCTCCTGATGATGATCGGGGTCCTGGCCGGCCTACTGGTCGCCCTGCCCGCCCTGGCCGGCGACAGCATCGCCGGAGCCATCGCCCGCTGGTTCGCCGCCCTGCTGCTGGCCACCGGCCTGTTCTCGGTGGTCTACCGCTTCGGCCCCAGCCGGGCCAAGCCGCGCTGGCAGTGGGTCAGCTGGGGCTCAGGCGTCGCCGCCCTGCTGTGGATGCTCGGCTCGCTCGGCTTTGGCGCCTATGTCACCAACTTCGCCCACTACGACCGCACCTACGGCCCGCTCGGGGCGGTGATCGCCTTCATGGTCTGGATCTGGTTCTCGGTCCTGGTGCTGCTGCTGGGCGCCGAGCTGAACGCCGAGATCGAGCATCAGACGGCGGTGGATTCCACCACCGGCCCGCCCATGCCCATGGGCCAGCGCGGCGCCGCCATGGCCGACACCATCGGCCTGCGCGCCCAGGTCGCGCAACAGTGGAAGGCCCTGACCGAGAAGGTGCAGAAGATCGTGCGGCCGCACGGGAAGCCAGACCCCAAGGCCTAAAAATCGTCTTCCAGCTGCGACAGGCGGGCGGCCTGATCTTCCGCGATCAAGGGCGCGATCACATCGTCGAGGTTATCGCCGGCGACGATGTTGGGCAGGTTGTAGAGCGTCAGGTTGATGCGGTGGTCGGTGACCCGGCCTTGCGGGAAATTGTAGGTGCGGATGCGCTCGGAGCGGTCGCC
>CANJOB010000161.1 GCA_947475655.1 Caulobacterales bacterium
CGACATGGCCGTCTGGGCCAAGGCGACGACCGTGGTGGTGGTGGTGTCTGGCGGCGCCCTGGAGCGGCGGGTGCGCGCCGCCGGCCACGCGGTCGAGCAGGGGTTCACGCGGCGAGGCGGGGGGGTGCGCGGCTGGCTGAAGGCGGCGCGGCTGCACCAATGGTCGAAAAACGTGCTGGTGCTGGTCCCGGTGATCCTGGGCTGGCCGCAGCTCAGCCAGGGCGGCCTGGTTTCGGCGCTGGCCGCCATGGTGCTGATGTCGCTGCTGGCGTCCCTGACCTATCTGCTCAACGACATCGCCGATCTCACCGCCGACCGGCGACACTGGTCCAAACGCCATCGCCCGTTCGCCGCGGGCGGCCTGCCGGTGCTCGAAGGCCTGTTCGTCGCCGGAATCGGCATCCCCGTGGTGCTGGCGCTGGGCTGGCTGCTGTCGCCCGCCGTGGCCTCGGTGCTGGCCGCCTACGGGGCCCTGACCCTGGCCTACAGCCTGGGCCTCAAGCGCGTGCCGCTGCTCGACGCCTTCCTGATCGGGACCCTGTTCACCCTGCGTCTGACCCTCGGCGTGGTGGCGGCGGGCCTGGTCTGGTCGGTCTGGCTGCTGACCTTCTCGATGTTCTTCTTCTTCTCCCTGGCCATGGCCAAGCGGCACACCGAACTGCTGCGCGCGGCGGCGGGAGGGGAGACGGTGCTGCGCGGGCGCGGCTATCTGGTCGGCGACAGGGACCTCACCTTGGCGATCGGGGTCTGCGCCGCCATGGCCTCGATCCTGATCCTGGTGCTGTACCTGATGGACGAGGTGTTCCCGGCCGCCCTCTACGCCTTGCCGGGCTTTCTGTGGGCCGCGCCGGCGGCGGTGTTCCTGTGGGTCGGACGCATCTGGCTGCTGGCCCATCGCGGCCAGATGACCGACGATCCTGTGGTGTTCGCCCTCACCGACAAGATCAGCCTGGGGCTGGGCGGGGCGGTCGTCTTGGCCTTCCTGCTCGCTCTGCTGTGACCGCCTTCCAGACCACCGGCGACGTCGTCTCCTGGGGCCGGGTGACGCGCGGCCTGCATCGGGTGGCGCGCCCGGCCTGGCCCGAGCAGGTGGCGGCTCTCGCGGCGGAGGCGGGCGCCACGCCCGGCAAGGGCCTGGCCATCGGCCTGTCGCGCTCCTACGGCGACAGCGGGCTCAACCCCGGCGGCGCTCTGATCGGCATGGCGGGGCTGGACCGGGTCCACGCTTTCGATACGGCGACGGGAATCCTGTGCGCCGATGCGGGCCTGTCGCTGGGCGCCCTGATCGGCCTGGCCCTGCCGCGCGGCTTCTTTCCGCCGGTAGTCCCGGGCACGCGCTTCGTCACCCTCGGCGGCGCCGTGGCCAACGACATCCACGGCAAGAACCATCACGGGGCCGGGACCTTCGGCCGCCATGTCACGCGCCTTGGCCTGCGCCGCACCGATGGCAGCTTTCACGAACTCGTCCCGTCCGACCCGCTGTTTGGCGCCACCGTCGGCGGCCTTGGCCTGACCGGGGTGATCGAGTGGGTCGAGCTGCGGCTCACACCCGTCCAGGGCGCCTGGCTCGACGCCGAGGACGTGCCGTTCGGCGACCTCGACGGCTTCTTCGACATCGCCGCCGCCAGCGAGGGTTTCGCCCATACCGTGGCATGGATCGACTGCACCCAGGGCGGCGCGTCGCTGGGGCGCGGCCTGTTCTCGCGCGGGAACTGGCGTGCCGATCCCGACCGCACCGTGCATTCGGCGAAGCGGACGCCAGCCCTGCCGCTGGACGCGCCGTCGTTCGCCCTCAACGCCCTGACCTTGAAGGCCTTCAACAGCACACGCTACGCGCTTAAATCGCAGCGCGCCGGGATGTGGCGCACCCACTACGCGCCGTTCTTCTTCCCGCTCGACGCCATCGGAGGCTGGAACCGCCTGTACGGGGCGCGCGGCTTCTATCAGTACCAGTGCGTGCTGCCGCCGCCCGCCGCCCGCGACGGCGTGCGCGCCCTGCTGCAGCAGATCGCCCGCAGCGGCCAGGGCTCGTTCCTGGCTGTGTTGAAGACCTTCGGCCCGCTGCCCTCGCCGGGGATGCTGTCTTTCCCGAGGGAGGGCGCGACGTTGGCGCTCGACTTCGCCAACAAGGGCGACGACACGCTTGGTCTCCTGGCTCGCCTCGACGCCGTGGTGCGCGAGGGCGGCGGCCGGCTCTATCCCGCCAAGGACGGCCGCATCAGCGCCGCCATGTTCGAAAACGGCTATCCCAACCTGAGCTCGTTTCGGCGCCATCTCGACCCCGGCCTGTCGTCGGGGTTCTGGAAGCGAGTGCAGTCATGACCACGCCATGCCGCGTCATCATCCTGGGGGCGACCTCCGCTATCGCCCAGGCCACGGCCCGCTTTTATGCCGGGGAGGGCGCGCATCTGCTTCTGGCCGGGCGTAACACGCAGCACCTGCACACAGTCGCCGCCGACCTGACCGGCCGCGGCGCCTCCGCCGTCGAGGTCGAGGTTCTGGACCTGGGCGCGCCCACCGACGCGTCGGCGCAACTGGCGGTGATGGCCGCGCGCCTGGGCGGGGTGGATGACATCCTGCTGGCTTATGGCGTGCTGGGCGATCAGACCCAGGCCGAGCGCGACGTCGCCCTGGCGCGCGACCTGCTGGCCGTGAACTTCACCTCTGCCGCGCAGTGGTGCCTGGCGGCGGCGAACCTGCTGGAAGACCAGAGGCGCGGGTCGCTGGTGGTGATCGGCTCGGTGGCCGGCGACCGTGGACGCCAATCCAATTTCATCTATGGCGCGGCCAAGGCGGGCCTCGGGACCCTGGTGCAGGGCATCGCCCACCGGCTGGCGTTGCGTAACAGCGGTGCGCGCGCCGTGCTGATCAAGCCCGGCTTCGTCGACACGCCGATGACCGGCCACCTGCCCAAGGGCGGACCGCTGTGGGCTTCGGCCGACGCGGTGGGGGCCATCGTGCGCAAGGCGGCGGACGCGGGTGGGCCGGTGATCTACGCGCCGTTCTTCTGGCGCTTCATCCTGCTGATCATCCGCGTGATCCCGGCGCCGATCTTCCACAAGCGGCCGCTTTGATGGCGACGGTGGTCGTGACCGGGGCCGCCGGACTGGTGGGCCAGAATCTGATCCCGCGATTGAAGGCCAAGGGCTGGAGCGTGGTCGGT
Source organism: Caulobacterales bacterium (assembly GCA_947475655.1). Lineage (GTDB taxonomy): Bacteria > Pseudomonadota > Alphaproteobacteria > Caulobacterales > Caulobacteraceae > Caulobacter. Next base: position 3,164 of record CANJOB010000161.1, read on the forward strand.
ATCGACAAGCACCCGGCCAACACCGCCCGGCTGCGGGCGCTGCATCCCGACATCATCGTGATCGAGGCCGACCTGGCCAAGGCCGGCGCCTGGGCCGACGCCTTCGCCGGCGCCGACGCGGTGGTGCTGAACCAAGCCCAGATCGGCGGACTCGACCGCTCCGAATTCGTCGCCAACAACGTCACGGCGACGATGCGGATCATCGACGCGGTGCGCGCGCACAGTGTGCCCTATGTGGTCCACATCTCCTCGTCGGTGGTGAACTCGAAGGCCGAGGATTTCTATGTCGAAACCAAGACAGATCAGGAGCGGTTCATCGATGCGGTAGAGGTTCCGCACATCGTGCTGAGGCCCACACTGATGTTCGGCTGGTTCGACCGCAAACACCTGGGCTGGCTGCGCCGCTTCATGGCCCGCGCACCGGTGTTCCCGGTGCCGGGGACGGGCAGGTTCCGCCGCCAGCCGCTCTACGCCGGCGACTTCTCGGCCATCATCGCCGCCGCGCTGGAAAAGCGCCTGACCGGGACCTACGATATCTCCGGCCGCACCGAGATCGATTACATCGACATCATCCGCCTGATAAAGCAGATCACCGGCGCGAAGGCGGCGATCTTGCGCATTCCCTACAGCCTTTTCTGGCTGCTGCTGCTGCTATATGCCCTGGTCGACAAGAGCCCGCCCTTCACCATCAATCAGCTCAAGGCGCTGGTGATCCCCGAGGTGTTTCCCGTGATCGATTGGCCCAAGATTTTCGGCGTGCGCGAGACCCCGCTGCGGGCGGCCTTCGAGGAGACGTTCCTCGATCCGCGCTACGGCGCGGTCGTGCTGGATTTCTAGAGTGACCAGGACGGTGGTGATCGGCGCGGGCGCCATGGGGCTGGCCGCCGCATTCTACGCGCTGCAACTCGGCCACGAGGTGACGGTGGTCGAGGCCGATTCCCAGGCCGGCGGCATGGCGGCGCATTTCGATTTCGACGGCCTGTCGATCGAGCGCTTCTACCATTTCATCTGCAAGCCGGACCGGCCGACCTTCGCCCTGCTGGAAGAGTTGGGCATCGCCGACCGCCTGCGCTGGCGGCCGACCTCAATGGGCTATTGGGTCAACGGCGTGATGCACAAATGGGGCGACCCCATCTCGCTGCTGACGACATCCCTGCTCAATCCGATCGAGAAGCTGCGTTACGGCGCGCAGATGTTCCTCACCTCGAAACGCAAGTCGTTCGACGATCTGGAGACGGTGTCGGCCAAGCGGTGGATCGAGCAGGGCTCCGGGCGCAGCGTCTACGACAAACTGTGGCGCCGGCTGATGTCGCTGAAGTTCTACCAGTACGCCGACGACGTCTCCGCCGCCTGGATCGCCACCCGCGTGCGCCGCATCGGCAATTCGCGGCGATCGCTTTTCCAGGAGGAGCTGGGCTATTTGGAAGGCGGCTCGCAGACTCTGGTCGACGCCCTGGTGGCGGCGATCGAAGCCAACGGCGGCAAGATCCATCTGGGATGCCCGGCCGAACGGGTCGAGACGCAGGACGGGGCAGTGATCGCCGTGGCGGCTGGCGGGCGGCTGTTCCCGGCGGACGCGGTGATTTGCACCGTGCCGACCCCATTCGTCAGCGGGCTCGTTCCCGACCTACCGCAGGCGTCGAAGGACGCCTATGACGCCATCCGCAACATCGGCGTGGTCTGTGTGGTGCACAAACTTCGAAAGCCGGTCAGCCCGCATTTCTGGGTCAATATCGTCGACCAGGACGTCGACATCCCCGGGGTGATCGAGTTCTCCAACCTGCGCCCGATGGATCACACGGTGGTCTATGCGCCCTACTACATGCCGACCGACAATCCGAAGTGGACCGCGCCCGACAAGGCCTTCATCGACGAAAGCTTCGGCTACATCCGCCGCCTCAATCCGCAGATCACGGAGGCCGACCGCCTGACGTCGAAGGTCGGGCGCCTGCGCTACGCCCAGCCGCTGTGCGAGCCGGGTTTCGCCGCCAAAATCCCGCCGATCCGCACGCCGATCCGCGGCCTGCAGGTGGCCGACACCTGCTTCTACTATCCCGAGGACCGGGGCGTTTCCGAAGGCGCGCGCCTGGCCAAAGAGATGGCCCTTGCGGTGGGCTCCGATCACATTCCGCGGCGGGAGCCGGTATTTTGATCAGCCTTCGGCGGCTGCCGTTGATCGCGTGGGCCCTGGCGGCCCTTTGCGGCGCCGCCGGCCTCTACATCGCCTTCGACAGCTTGATGGCGGTGATCCGCGGCTATTCGCCCCTGCCGTTCTGGGACCAGTGGGAGCCGTTGCGCGACTACGCCAGGCTGCGGGCCGGGACCTATCGGCTCAGCGATCTTTTCGCCCAGCACAACGAGCACCGCATCGTGCTGCCGCGTCTACTGTTCTGGGTGGACTACGCGGTGTTCGGCGGTTCCAACCGCTTCAACCTGGCCCTGATCTATTCGGTGCAACTGACGCACGCGGCGCTGCTGATCCGGCTGATGGGCGGGCCGTGGCGCAATCCCGTCACCCTGGCGGCCGCCGGCGCCGCCATAGGCCTGATGCTGTCGCTGGGCCAATGGGAGAATCTGGTCTGGGGCTTCCAGACCCAGTTCGTTGGCGTCTTCGCCCTGGCCACGGGCGCCTTCATGCTGCTGCGCCTCGCCGCGGCGGCGCGGAATCGCCGGCGGACGATCGCCGCCTTCGCCGGCGCCGTCGCCCTGCTGCTGCTCGCCACCTTGACCATGGCCAACGGCATGGCGGCCATGGGGGTCGCCGCCCTCCTGGCCCTGACGCTGCGCGCGCGACCGTGGATTGTACGTCGTCAGAAGTTTTGAGACAGTCGTGGCGCGGATTTAGCGGAGGGTTGGCCTCATCTGGGGTTGATATCTAG
>CANJOB010000162.1 GCA_947475655.1 Caulobacterales bacterium
TGGCGGCGATCGGCAGGCGGACCGGGTCGGACAGCACCGACATGCGGGCGGCGGCGTCCTTGGCCTTCATGGCGGTGAAGACGGCGACCATGCGCACGGTCTCGGCCTCGGCTTCGGCGTCGGCCTTGCCCAGCAGGCCCTGGATATCGCCCTTGAGGCCGTCCAGCGCCTTGACCTTGGCGTCGAGCTTGGCCTCGGCGGCGGCGAGCAGCTGCAGCTGCACGTCCATGTCCTCTTCGCGCTGGTCCAGTTCGCCGCGGCGGGCGCCCAGGGTCTGCAGCACGCGCAGTTCGGCGGGCGAGAGGCCCGCTTCCTTGGCCAGATCCAGGTCGGACGGCGCGCAGACGGCCGGCTTGGCCGGGCCGACGATGGCGGCGTCCGGCGGCAGCGCCGTGGGCGACTTCGGCGCGGCCGCGGCCTCGTCCTCGGCGCCCGGTTTGGCGACGGTTTCGGCCCAGGCGCGGGCGCCTGACACCATCTCAGGCAGGGAGCGGGCGCCCGTCAGGGCGTTGAGGGCGAGGACGCCGCCGACGGCGACGCCAGCCAGGGGCAGGATGCGGGGGATGTTCTTCATGGGCGGCCTCCGGGGATCGCACGCAGGCCGGAGCCGCCGTCGAACAGGTCATCGTCGATACGCACGCGCGAGCGTTCGGGCGTGGTGGTGGAATGGCGCGGCGCCGCCATGGCGCGGGGCGCCGGGGCGGGACGCGACAGGGTTTCGCGCAGCGGGCTGCGGGCCGGCGTGCGGGGCGCGGGAGTTTCTATGGCCTCGCCCGCGGTCATGGCGTTGTCGAGGCGCATGGCCAGGCGGCGGGCCGACTCGATCCGCTCGGCCAGGCTCTCCGCCGCCTCGTCGGTCGCGGCGCGCAGGTCGGCCAGACCCCGCTCGGCCTTGAGGGCGGCGGCGTCCAGGTCGGCCACGGCCTTGGCGAAGCCGTCGTGGCTGGCTCGCAGGGCTTTCAGCCGGCGCTCCAGGCGCCAGCCCATGCCAAGCGCCGCGAACAGCAGAATGGCGAGCAACACGTTGAGCGTGAAGGCGGCCAGCGTCATGGCTTAAAATCCTTTGCCGGTCTGTACGGCCTGTTTGGCCAGGGGGGTCAGGGGCGCCTCGCAGCGCACGGCGATATGATGGTTGCGGCGGCCCATCCGGCCCCGCGTGAGCGGAATCTGCCCGGCGCGCAGCTCGACCAGGCTGTCTGGACCGGCGTTGAGCATCAGGGTGTCGCCGACTTTAAGGTTCAGCACCCGGTGTAGGCCGACCTGCTGCTCGTCGAGCACGGCGCGGACCTCCATCTGGGTGGTCCAGAGTTCGGTGGCCAGGTGGCTTTCCCAGATGTTGTCGCGCCCGAACTTCTCGCCCATGAACTGTTGCAGCAGCATCTTGCGGATCGGCTCGAGCGTCGCATAAGGCAGCAGGAGCTCGATGCGGCCGCCGCGGTCTTCCATGTCGATGCGCAGCTTGACCAGGATCGCGGCGTTGGCCGGCCGGGCGATGGCGGCGAAGCGCGGGTTGGTTTCCAGCCGGTCGAGGACGAAATTGACCGGGGTCAGCGGCTCGAACGCCGCCTTGGCGTCGGCCAGCACCACCTCGACCATCCGCTGCACTAGCACCCGCTCGATGGTGGTGTAGGGACGGCCTTCGATGCGCATGGCGGCGGTGCCGCGGCGCCCGCCGAGCAGCACGTCGACGATCGAATAGATCAGGTTGGAGTCGACGGTCAGCAAGCCGAAGTTGTCCAGCTCCTCGGCGCGGAACACCGCCAGTATGGCCGGAAGCGGGATGGAATTGAGGTAATCGCCGAACCGGATCGACGAGATGTTGTCGAGGCTGACCTCGACGTTGTCGCTGGTGAAATTGCGCAGGGACGTCGTCATCAGCCGCACCAGGCGGTCGAAGACGATCTCCAGCATCGGCAGGCGCTCGTAGGACACCAGGGCCGAGTTGATGATGGCCCGGATGCCGGTGCGCTCGCCGCTGTCGTCGTTGTTGAGGTCGAAGCCGAGCAGGCTGTCGATCTCTTCCTGATTGAGGATGCGCTCGTTGGCGCCGGCCTCCGCGCCCCAGCTGTCGGGGTTGTCGGGATCGGCCGCACCCTCTTGCCCAGGCGGAGGGGCGGGCGGGGCGTTTTCCGCCGCCCACTGGGCCATCGCGGCCTGATCGTCAATTTCTTCCGCCATGCGTGTTTGGATCGCTTAAGGCCCCCGCCCTAGCTGATCAGCATCTCCTCGATCAGCACGGCGTTGACCTTGGCCGGGGCGGACACCAGCGAAACCCGGCGCAGCAGTTCGATGCGCAGCTGGTAGCTGCCCTGGCTGCCGGACAGGTCCTCGGGGCGCAGCTCGCGCAGGAAGCTTTGGAACATGTCCTGCAGGCGCGGCATGTTGGGCGTCAGCTCCTCGGCCACCGCCTCGTCGGGCAGCTCCAGGGTCAGCTTCAGCTTGAGGAAGGTAGGCCGGCCGTCGGCGGTCTGCATGTTAACCACCAGATCCGGCAGGGTGTAGAAGATCACCCCCTCCGGACCCTCACGGGTGGTCGGGGCGTTGGGGTCGGGCTTGCCGCCCTCGGCATGCTCTTCCTTCTTCTTTTTCGGCTTCTCGGCCTTGGCGTGCTCCTTGCCGGCCTCCGCGCCGTGGGCGGCGGGCTTGGGCTTGAGGAAAAAGAAGTAGCCGGCGCCGCCGCCCCCGCCGAGCACCAGCACGGCGGCCACGCCGGCGATGATCAGCATCTTCAGCGGCGGCTTCTTCTTGCCGCCCTCGCCTTCGCCCTCAACGCCTTCCGCGCCCTCGGCGCCGTCGACGGCTTCCGTGGCCTCAGCGCCGCCTTTGGCGGGCTTTTCCTTCTTCGGCTTCTTGGACACGCGCGCGGCTCCTTAGAGTCTATCCCGTCCCTGCATGCGCGGCGTTGGTTAAGGATCAGTTTGTGCCGCGCGGCGTCCGTTCTCGCCAACTGCAGAACTTGCCCGGAAATTCCCGCCGGGCGCCGCGCGTTAACCATTCTAACTGCTGATTTTCCTTAGGTTTTTTTCTGGCCCAAAGATTGCAGTTCACCATGCGGGCATTGGTGCGACCGATTGCCCCTGAGGAACGGGAAATGGACAACGCGATCTATGTTGGCCTGTCGAGGCAGATGACGCTCCGTCGCGAGATGGACATCATCGCCAACAACATCGCCAACAGCGACACGGTCGGATTCAAGGTCGAGGACGCCGTCACGCGCACCGAGGCCAAGGCGGCTCCGCGCACTCCGGAGTCCGATCCGATCCGCTTCGTGCTCGACGACGGGGTCATCCGCGATTTCTCGCAGGGCGCGATGAACCGCACCTCCAGCCCGTTCGACCTGGCTATCGAGGGCCAGGGCTTCTTCCGCGTCCAGGCCCCCGGCGGCGAGCGCTACACCCGCGACGGCCGCTTCACCCTCGACGGCGAGGGCCAGCTGGTCACCCAGGGCGGCGCCCCGGTGATGGACGCCGGCGGGGCCGCGATCACGCTGGACGCGGCGCGGGGCCCGGTTTCCATCGCCGCCGACGGCTCAATCAGCCAGGCCGGCCTGCCGGTCGGCAAGGTCGGGGTGTTCCAGTTCGAGGACCGCGGCTCCCTGCGCAAGGACGGCGACAACCTGTTCCGCAACACCGCCAACCAGACGCCCCAGGTCGCCACGGACGCCCGGGTGCGCCAGGGGATGCTGGAAAGCTCCAACGTCAAGTCGGTCGAACAGGTCACGCGGATGATCGAAGTCAGCCGGGCCTAAGAATCCATCAGCAAGCTCATGGCCGACACGGCCGACCTGTCCCGCCGCTCGATCGAGCGGATGGGCAAGGTGAACTAAGGGAAGACCAGTAGATGCAAGCCCTCCGCACCGCCGCGACCGGCATGGCTGCCCAGCAGCTGAACGTCGAGGTGATCTCCAACAACATCGCCAACATGAACACGGTCGGCTTCAAGAAGCAGCGGGCCGAGTTCCAGGACCTGCTCTACCAGACGCTGGAACGCGCCGGAGCGCAGTCGTCCGACCAGGGCACGGTGGTGCCGACCGGGGTTCAGGTGGGCGCGGGCGTCAAGGCCGGCTCGACCTTCCGCATCACCACCCAGGGCTCGATGACCAGCACCGGCAACCAGTACGACTTGGCCGTGCAGGGGCGTGGCTTCTTCCAGGTGCTGATGCCGTCCGGCGAGACCGCCTACACCCGCGCCGGCAACTTCTCGGTCAACGACCAGGGCCAGCTGGTCACCGAGGACGGCTACCAGGTGCAGCCGGCCATCACCATTCCGACCGACGCCACCTCGGTGTCGATCTCAAAGAGCGGCCAGGTGCAGGCGGTGACCGCCGGCGCGCCCGCGCCGCAGACGGTGGGCCAGCTCGAATTGGCCGGCTTCGTCAACGAGGCGGGCCTCGACGCCATCGGCGACAATCTGTTCATGGAAAGCGGCGCCAGCGGCGCGGCTACCACCGGCGTTCCCGGCGTGGCGGGCTTTGGCAACCTGCTGCAGGGCTACACCGAGGCCAGCAACGTTGACGCGGTGAGCGAGATCAGCGCCCTGATCGTCGCCCAGCGCTCCTACGAGATGAACTCCAAGGTCATCACCACCGCCGACGACATGCTGCGCACCAGCAGCCAGCTGAAGACCTAAAGTCATGCGCGCCCTGATCCTCGCCGCCCTGCTCGCTTCCGCCGCGGCCCCCGCCTTCGCCGCGACCTCCGTTACCTTGCGCGCCGACGTCGCCGACGCCGACGGCCAGGTGACGCTGGGTGACTTGTTCGACGGCGCCGGCGCGGCCGCAAGCGTGCCCGTCGCCGTTCGCAACGGCGCCTCCATCGTGCTCGACGCCGGCCAGGTGCGCATGGCCGCCCTGCGCGCCGGTCTCGACTGGGACAATGCCCGGGGCCTGCGCCGGATCATCGTCCGTGGCGGCGCCGCGGCATCCCCCGCCTCCGCCGTTTCGGCCACCACGCCCAAGGCGGGCGTGGAGGTGCTGACCTGGGCCCGCTCGATGAACGCCGGCGAGGTGGTGCAGGCGCAGGACCTAGTCTGGGCCAAGCTGGCCGGCGCGCCCGTCGACGCGCCGCAGGATAGTGACGCCCTGGTCGGGATGGAAATCCGCCGGCCGATGCGCGCCGGCGCCGCCGCCGCGCTGCGCGACGTCTCCGCCCCGGTGGTGATCAAGCAAGGCGACACCATCGCCGTGACCTACGCCGCCGGAGGGGTCAGCCTGACCCTGCAGGCCAAGGCCATGGGCGCCGCCGCCGTCGGCCAGGTGTTCGCCGTGCAGAACACCGCCTCGAAGAAGATTATCCAGGCCGTGGCCCAAGGCCCCGGCGTGGCCGCGGTCGGCCCCAACGCTACCGCGTCCCGCGACTCCAACCTTCGCTTCGCCGCCCGCTGAGAGGCCCAAAAGTCATGCGTACCCTTCCCCTGATCGCCCTCCTGGGCTTAGGCGCCGCCCTCGGCGCCTGCGCCTCGACCAAGGAGGCTGTCTCCGGCCCGACCCTGAGCGCCGCCGACCCGGTGCCGGTCATGGCCCAGTCCCGCGCCGTGCCGGTGTCCTATGTGCCGCCGGCGGCGGGCCCCAACTCGCTGTGGCGGGCCGGCGGCCGCGCCTTCTTCATCGACCAGCGCGCCGCCAAGGTGGGCGACATCGTTACCATCCAGATCAACATCGACGACAAGGCCACCACCCAGAACGCCAGCACCAGCAGCCGCGCTTCCGGCGTGACGGCGGGCGTGCCGCACCTGCTCGGCCTTGAGAACGCGCTTGGCCGCGTGCTGCCCGGCGGCTTCGATCCGGCCAACGCGGTGGAGACCGCCTCAAACAGCACCAACGCCGGCTCCGGCTCGGTGACCCGGGCCGAAAAGATCAACCTGACCATCGCCGCCATCGTCACGGCGGTGATGCCCAACGGCAACCTGTTCATCCAGGGCAACCAGGAGGTCCGCACCAACGCCGAACTGCGGCAACTGACCGTTTCCGGGATCGTGCGGCCGGAGGACATCTCCTCCACCA
>CANJOB010000163.1 GCA_947475655.1 Caulobacterales bacterium
CGGCGAACTTCTTGAACAGGACGGCCTTGCCCTCCATCACCGGCTTGGAGGCCAAGGCGCCGATGTTGCCAAGGCCCAGCACGGCGGTGCCGTTGGTGATCACCGCCACCAGGTTGCCGCGCGCGGTGTAGTCGCGGGCCGTGTCGGGGTCGGCGGCGATGGCCTCGCAGGCGGCGGCCACGCCCGGCGAATAGGCCAGGGCCAGGTCGCGCTGGGTGACCATGCGCTTGGTCGCCTCGATGGTCAGCTTTCCGGGGCGCGGCAGGCGGTGATAGTCCAGCGCCGCCTTGCGAAAATCGTCGTCCATCCCGGCTGGGTTCCTCGTCTTCTTGAAGCTCAGCTCCATCCCTATAGGGATTTCGCGGCAGGCCAAGCCTTGGCGGCCATGGTTTGGCGAAACATCCGCCCGGACGGCGGGCGCGTAGCTGAAGCCCAACGCGAGAACGCCTCATGCCAACCGCCGTCATCACCCGCAGGGCCATCATCGCCGGCGCGGGTCTGCTGCTGCCCCTGCCCGCTTTCGCCGCCGTCCCGGCCGGAGGGCGCCTGCGCTTCGCCGTGTTCCGCAACGGGGTGCGCGTCGGCGACCACGAGATGGGCTTCACCCGCGCCGGGGACGACCTCACCGTGACGACGCAGGTCGCCATGAGCGTGAAGCTGGGGCCGGTGCCGGTGTACCGCTACAGCCACCGAGCCCGCGAGCTGTGGCGCGGCGGGCGCTTCTCGTCGCTGGAGACTTCGACCTCCAGCAACGGCAAGGTCGAGCAGGTGACGGCCCGGCGGTCGGGCGACAGCGTCGCCATAGAGACGCTGAAGGGCATGACGACGGCCCCGGCGCGGGCCTCACCCCTGACCCATTGGAACAGCGACGCCTTCGCCGGCCCGTTGTTCAACCCGCAGACCGGGTCGATGCTGAAGGTCACCGCCAACCGCAGCGGCGACCGCTGGCTGATCCGCGGCGAAACCGAGATCGACGATTCCTATGACGAAGCCGGGGTCTGGATCGGGCTGCGAGGACGGCTGAAGGACAAGTCGGTGATGGAATACCGCCGCCTGGGCTGAGAACTTCGATGGCGGGACGGAGCGGGCGCGCTAGAGTCGGATCGATGTCCCCGGCGCCCGCCCTTTCCCTGACCGGCCTGAAGAAGTCCGTCCCCGGCGGCCGGGTGCTGTTCGAGGGCCTCGAGTTCAGCGCCGCGCCCGGCGAGATCGTCGCCATCATGGGGGAGTCGGGGGTTGGCAAGTCCACCCTTCTGAACCTGATCGCCGGCCTGGACCTGCCGGACGTGGGCCGGATCGAGATCGGCGGCGCCGCTCTTGGCGAGATGAGCGACGACGCGCGCACCACCCTGCGCCGCGAGAAGGTAGGTTTCGTCTTCCAGGCCTTCCACATCCTGCCGCATCTGACCCTGGCGCAGAACGTCGCCCTGCCCCTGGTGCTCGGCCGCGCCGCGACGGCTGAGGCGCTCAAGTCGGCGCATGACCTGCTGGACGCCGTGGGCCTGGGCGGGCGCGGCGGCGACTACGCCGCCCAGCTGTCGGGTGGCGAGATGCAGCGGGTGGCCATCGCCCGCGCCCTGATCCACCGCCCGGCCCTGATCCTGGCCGACGAACCCACGGGCAATCTTGATCCCGAAACCGCCGCAAAGGTGCTGGACCTGTTCGTCGAGCAGGCGCGGACTCATCGCGCGGCGGCGGTGATCGTCACCCATTCGGAAAAGGTCGCCGCCGTGGCCGACCGCGCCCTGGTGCTCAGCCCCAACGGCCTCAGCCTGCGCCATGGCCGCTAGCGCCGCCCTGCGCTGGATGGTGTGGGGCGAATGGCGCGCCCACCCGGCGCGGGTGCTGGTGGCGGCGGCGGCCATCGCCATCGGCGTCGCGCTCGGCTTCGCCGTCTATCTGGTCAACCGCTCGGCGCTCGACGAGTTCGAACGCGCCGTGCAGACGGTCAGCGGCGCCGCCGACCTGCAGGTGCGCGCCGCCTCCGCCGCCGGCTTCGATGAGACCCTCTATCCGACGCTGGCCCGCATCCCCGGCGTGCGCGCCGCCAGCCCCGTGGTCGAGCTGACCGCCCGCGCCTCCCCCGACGGCCCGCCGATCACCCTGCTGGGGCTGGACGTGTTCCGCGCGGCGCAGGTGACGCCCAGCCTAGCCGGAGTGCGCCAGGGCCCCGCCGGCGCGGGGACGACGCCGTTCGACGCGGGCCAGGTGTTCCTCTCCGCCGCGGCCATGCAAGCGAGCGGCGCGATGGTCGGGGGCGCGATCAGACTGACTGCCGCCGGCCAGGCGGCCTCGTTCCGCGTCGCCGGGACCCTGCCCGCCGCCGCCGAGGGGCAGAGGATCGCCGTGGCCGATATCGCCGACGCCCAGTGGCGGTTTGGCCAGCTCGGCCGGCTGCAGCGGATCGACCTGAAGCTTGCGGCGGGCAGCGACGCCCGCGCCGTGCAGGATGCCGTGGCCGCCGCCCTGCCGCCGGACGCGGCCATCGAGACCCGCCAGACCCAGGCGACACGGGGCGATTCCCTATCGCGCGCCTACCGCGTCAACCTGGAGATGCTGGCCATGGTCGCCCTGCTGACTGGCGGCTTCCTGGTCTATTCGGCGCAGTCGCTGTCGGTGTCGCGGCGCGAGGCGCAGTTCGCCCTGCTGCGGGTGTTGGGCCTGAGCCGCCGCCGGCTGCTGGGCATGATCTTCGCCGAGGGCGGCCTTGTGGGACTCATCGGCGGCATGGCCGGCGTCGGCCTTGGCTTGGCGCTGGCGGGCCTGGCCCTGCGCGTCCTCGGCGGCGATCTCGGCGGCGGCTATTTCCAGGGCGCCCATGCCCGGCTGGTGTTCGCCCCCGGCGCGGCGGCGGTGTTCTTAGGGCTAGGCCTGCTGGCGTCCCTTGCCGGCGCCGTGGTCCCGGCCCTGCACGCCGCCAAGGCGAAGCCCGCCGTGGCCCTTAAGAGCGCCGGAGACGGGGTCGACCCGCGCGCGCGCCCGCCGCTGAAGCCCGGCCTGGCCCTGCTGGCCGCCGGAGGCCTGGCGGCCCTTAGCCCCCCGGTCGGCGGCCTGCCCCTGCTGGGCTATGCCGCCATCGCCCTGATCCTGGCCGGCGGCATCGCCGTCATGCCCTGGCTGGCCATGGCCCTACTGACCCCCGTGCGGCCGAGGCGCCCTGGCCCGGCGGCGCACCTGGCCCTGGGCCGCCTGCGCGGGGCGCCGGGCCAGGCGGCGGTGGCCCTGTGCGGCATCGTCGCCAGCGTCAGCCTGATGGTGGCCATGAGCGTGATGGTGGCCAGCTTCCGCGGCTCGGTCGACGAGTGGCTCGGCCAGGTGCTGCCCGCCGACCTCTACATGCGCCTGCCCGACATCCAGACCGGCGGGCTCGACCTGGCGGCCCAGGCTGATCTGACGGCGGTGGAGGGGGTGCGGCGCGTCACCTTCCGCAAGATGGTCGGCCTGCGGCTGGCCGCCGACCGGCCCGAGGTGGTGCTGCAGGTCGCGTCGGTCGACCGCGCAGACCCGGCTCGCTCCATGCCCCTGACCGGCCAGACCCGCGCCGTTCCCGTCGGGGCGACGCCGGTGTGGATTTCCGAGCCGATGGCGCGGCTCTATCGCCTCAAACCCGGCGACGCCCTCACCTTGCCGCTGGGCGGCGCCGCGCGGCCCGTGGCCGTGGCCGGGGTCTGGCGCGACTACGCCCACCAGTTCGGCGCCGTCGCCATGGACAGCGCCGACTACACCCGCCTGACCGGCGACACCTTACGCACGCAGGCCTCGGTCGACCTCGCCCCCGGCGCGGCGCCCGGCCCGATCATCGCCGCCCTGCGCGCCGCCCTGCCGCCGGGGATGCGGGACCAGGCCGACTTCACCCGCTCGCAGGCCCTACGCGCCTACGCCCTGCGCGTGTTCGACCGCAGTTTCGCCGTCACCTATGCGCTGGAGGCCATCGCCATCGGCGTCGGCCTGGCCGGGGTGGCCGCGACCTTCTCGGCCCAGACCTTCGCCCGCGCCCGCGAGTTCGGCATGCTGCGCCACATCGGGGCGCTTAGACGCCAGATCGTCGGCTTGCTGGCGCTGGAGGGGGCCCTGCTCGGCGCGGTCGGCGGGGTGGCGGGCTTAGGCTTGGGCGCGGTGATGGGCCAGATCCTGATCCAGGTGATCAACCCGCAGTCGTTCAACTGGACCATGGACACACGCTGGCCGGTCGGCCTTCTCACAACCCTGTTCTGCGCCCTGGTCGCCGCCTCGGCCGGGACCGCCGTGCTGTCGGGGCGCAGCGCCCTGTCGGCCGGGGCGATCCGCGCCGTGCGGGAGGATTGGTGATGCGCAAGGCCATCGCCGGCCTGCTCGCCGCCCTGGCCCTCGCCGGCCCCGCACCGGGGCAGGAGACCACGGTCTATCCGGCGGTGGTGCCGCGGGCGCCCTTGCGCTTCCCCGCTGACCACGGCGCCCATCCGGCCTTCCGCACCGAGTGGTGGTACGTCACCGGCTGGCTGAAGACGCCGCAGGGCGAGGAGCTGGGCTTCCAGGTCACCTTCTTCCGCTCGCGCCCGGCCATCGATCCGCGCAACCCGAGCAAGTTCGCCCCGGCGCAGATCCTGTTCGCCCACGCCGCCCTGTCGGACCCGAAGCTAGGGCGGCTGCGCCACGACCAGCGCATCGCCCGCGAGGGCTTCGGCCTGGCGCGCGCCTCGACCACTGACGCCGACATCATCATCGACGACTGGACCTTCAAGCGCGGCGCCGACGGCCGCTTCCGCGCCCGCACGGCGGGTGAGGACTTCGCCCTAAACCTCGACATGGCGCCGACCCAGGGCGTGCTGCCGCAGGGCGACGGCGGTTTCAGCCGCAAGGGGCCGAAGACCGGCCAGGCCAGCTACTACTACAGCCTGCCGCACCTGGCCGTGACAGGGTCGATCCTGCGCGACGGCCAGCGCATCGCCGTCACCGGCCAGGCCTGGCTGGACCGCGAATGGTCTTCCACCCTGCTCGACCCAGCGGCGACGGGCTGGGACTGGGTCGGCCTCAATCTGGATGACGGTGGCGCCCTGACTGCCTTTCAGGTGCGCGACAAATCGGGGGCGGCGCTGTGGGCCGGTGGTTCGCTGCGGTCCGCCGACGGCAAACTGACCAAGCTCTCGCCTGGCGACGTCATTTTCGCCGACGCCCGGCGCTGGCGCTCGCCGCGCTCCGGGGCGTCCTATCCGGTCGAGCCGTGCCTGACCGTGCGCCTGCCGGGCGGCCCGCGGACCTGGCGGCTCAAGCCCCTGTTCGACGACCAGGAACTCGACAGCCGCGCCGCGGGCGGACCCGTCTATTGGGAGGGCGCTGTCTCCGCGCCGGGCGCGCGCGGCTACCTGGAACTGACCGGCTACGCGGCGCCGATGAAGCTCTAGCGAAAAAAACCCGCTCATCCCCGCACGGGCGGGGAGCCAGAGTGAAGGGCGCCTTGGTGGGTTTGGCCTCGTGAGCGGCTAGTGGTCTAGATCCCCGCCTGCGCGGGGATGAGCGGGAAAGTGAGGTGAAACTCTTAGGCCTTCACCGCTTTTTCCCGCCCCTCGAACACCACCACCGTCCCCTTGCGCACCGCCGAGCCGAGCTCGCGCGCGTCCCAGTTGGTCAGGCGGATGCAGCCGTGCGAGGCGCGCTTGCCCACTAGGCGCGGGTCGGGCGTGCCGTGGATCCCGAAGGTGTCCTTGGTCAGGTCGATCCAGGTCGAGCCGACCGGATTGTTCGGCCCGGCGGCGATGGTCAGCTTTTTTTTGCCGTTCAGCAGCGACGGGCGGCCGAACGTCAGACGCGTCGGGTCGTAGGTGTAGGTCGGCGCCGGGGCCAAGGTCCGCACCGCCCATGTGCCGTCCGGCGCCGGACGGTCGCTGCTGCCGATGGTCGCCGGATAGACGGCGATCACCGCCCCGGCGTCGTTCAGCGCGCGAAGTTCGCCCATGGCC
>CANJOB010000164.1 GCA_947475655.1 Caulobacterales bacterium
TCACGCTCGCGGGGTCAAGGTCGTGCCGCGCGGCTCTGGAACCTCGCTCTCCGGCGGCGCGCTTCCGTTGGCGGACGCGGTGTTGCTGGGCCTCTCGAAATTCAAGAAGATTCTGGAGATCGACTACGGAAACCGGATCGCTGTGGTGCAGCCCGGTGTCACCAACCTGGCGGTCACCCGCGCCGTGGAGGGCGAGGGCTTCTACTACGCGCCCGATCCGTCGAGTCAGATCGCCTGCTCCATCGGCGGCAATGTGGCCGAAAACTCCGGCGGGGTGCACTGCCTCAAATACGGCCTGACAACCAACAATGTGCTGGGGGTCGAGCTGGTGCTGATGGATGGCGAGATCGTCCGCCTGGGCGGCGGTCAGCTCGATCCCTCAGGCATGGATCTGCTGGGCGTTGTGGTCGGCTCGGAGGGTCTGCTCGGGGTCGTGACCGAAGTGACCGTGCGAATCCTGCCAAAGCCGCAGGACGCCCGCGCCTTGCTGGTGGGCTTTCCCAGCGTGGAGAGCGCCGGCAAATGCGTGGCTGACGTCATAGCCGGCGGCATCATTCCGGCCGGCATGGAGATGATGGACGCCTTGGCAATCCGCGCCGCGGAGGCCTTCGTCAATGTTGGCTATCCTCTAGACGTCGCGGCCCTGCTGATCGTCGAACTCGACGGGCCGTCCGCCGAATGCGACCACCTGATTCTGGAAGTCGAAGCCATCGCCATGCGCAACGGCGCGACCACGCTCCGCATCTCGACCAGTGAGGAGGAGCGGCTGGCCTTCTGGGCTGGCCGCAAGGCGGCCTTCCCCGCGGTCGGGCGCTTGGCGCCCGACTACTACTGCATGGATGGCACCATCCCGCGGCGACGCCTGCCGGCAGTGCTCCGCCGCATGGAAGAGCTTTCGCTTCAGTATGGCCTGGGTGTGGCTAACGTGTTCCATGCCGGCGACGGCAATTTGCACCCGCTGATCCTCTACGACGCCAACGCGCCGGGCGAACTCGAAAAGGCGGAGGCCTTCGGCGCCGACATCCTGCGCCTGTGCGTGGAGGTTGGCGGCGTGCTGACCGGCGAACACGGTGTTGGCGTCGAGAAGCGCGACCTGATGCCCGTGATGTTCACCGAGGTCGATCTGGCTCACCAGCAGCGGGTCAAATGCGCCTTCGACCCGGAGCTTCTGCTCAATCCCGGCAAGGTGTTCCCGCAGTTGCACCGTTGTGCCGAGCTTGGCCGCGTGCACGTCCACGCCGGCCAGACCCGCTTCCCAGATTTGCCGCGGTTCTGAATGCAACCCATCCTGTCTCCCGCCACCCAGGGCGATGTCATCGACGCGATCCGCGACGCGGCCGACAAGGGCGCGCGCCTGGAGATCCGCGGCGGCGGCAGCAAGGCCGATTTTGGCGCGCCGGTGGACGCCGCCGTGCTGGACATGTCCGGCTTTGGCGCGGTGATCGACTATGACCCGGCCGAGTTGGTGCTGACCGCAGGGGCCGGAACACGGCTGTCGGAGATCGAGGCCCTGGTCGCCTCGGAAAACCAGATGCTGGCCTTCGAGCCGTTCGACCACGGTCCAATCTATGGCCGCCCCGCGGGCGCCGCGACCATCGGCGGCGTGGTCGCGGCCGGCGTCGCGGGTTCGCGCCGGGTGTCCGGCGGCGGAGCGCGCGACCACCTGCTCGGCTTCAAGGCGGTGTCGGGCCGCGGCGAGGCCTTCGTCGCCGGGGCCAAGGTGGTCAAGAACGTCACCGGTTACGACCTGCCCAAGATCGCCGCCGGCAGCTGGGGCCGGCTCGCCGCCTTCACGGAGGTCACGCTGAAGGTTCTGCCCCGCGGCCGGACGCAAACGACCTTGTTCGCCCACAACCTCACGCCCGAGCAGGCCCATGCGCTCATGGCGCGCGCCATGGCTTCACAGGCCGATGTCTCCGCCGCCGCCCACGTTCCGGCGGGGCAGGAATCGCTTACCGCGATCCGGCTCGAGGGCTTTGGCCCCTCGGTCGTCGCCCGCACGGGCATGCTTGTCGCCCTGGGCGAGCCGGATTTTCAACTGTTCGAGGCGGACGAATACAAGGCCAAGTCCTTCTGGACCCTGGTTCGCGACCTCACGCCGATCGCCGACGGCCGCCCGCTCTGGCGGGTCAATGTTCCGCCCAGCGGCGGCTGCGCCGTGGTCGCCGCCCTGGAGCCGCTCGGAGCCGCTTGGCTGTTCGACTGGGCGGGGGGCCTGGTCTGGCTGAGCTTCGACGGCGATCCGCGTCTGCTGCGTGACGCCGCCCAGGCGGCCGGCGGTCACGCGACCCTGGTTCGCGCCCCGGCGGACCTGCGCGCCCGGGTTTGCGCCTTGCATCCCCCGTCGGGCGGCGTCGCGGCGCTGGAGGCCCGGGTGCGGCGGGCGTTTGATCCTTCTGGCGTGTTCGAGACGGGCCGCTTTCTGGAAGGGCAGCCCCGTGCAGACTAGATTTTTGCCCGAACTCCTGGCCGATCCGGCCATGGCGGCGTCCGAGGCTGTGATCCGCAAGTGCGTGCACTGCGGCTTCTGCACCGCGACCTGTCCGACCTACGTCCTGCTCGGCGACGAACTCGACAGCCCGCGCGGGCGCATCTACCTGATGAAGGAGATGCTCGAGAATGAGCGCGAGCCGACCGCCGAGGTGGTCAAGCATATCGACCGCTGCCTCTCCTGCCTGTCGTGCATGACCACCTGCCCCTCGGGCGTGAACTACATGCACCTGGTCGATCATGCCCGGGCTTACATCGAGCAGCGCTATCGGCGGCCGCTGATCGAGCGGATGTTTCGCGGCCTGCTCGCCGCCGTTCTGCCCCATCCGGGCCGCTTCCGGCTTGCCCTGGCCTTGGCGAGGCTGGCGACGCCGCTCAGGCCGTTGCTCGCCCGCGCGCCCGCGCTCAAGCCCCTCGCCGCGATGCTGGCCCTGACCCCCGCCAAGGCCGCGCGCAAGGCATCCGCCCAGTCCTCGCCGGCCCCTGTTTCGAAAGGCCGGGTCGCCCTGCTGCGGGGCTGCGCCGAGCCGGTGCTGCGGCCGGAGATCCGCGAGGCCACGGTGCGGCTGCTCAACCGCGCCGGCTATGACGTGGTGTTCGCGCAAGGCGAGGTCTGCTGCGGGGCCCTGGTGCACCACATGGGGCGGGCGGCGGCGTCGCTTGAGGCGGCGCGCCGCAATGTCGATGCCTGGCATCGGCTGGCGGAGCAGGGGCTCGACGCCGTGGTCATCACCGCCTCGGGCTGCGGCACGACGATCAAGGACTACGGCTTCATGCTGCGGGACGACCCCGACTATGCGCTGAAGGCTGCGCGGATCTCGGCCATGGCCGTCGATGTCAGCGAACTGCTGGCCCGGATCGAGCTTCCTCCCGCGAACGGCCGCAACCTTCGCGTCGCCTATCACTCGGCCTGTTCGCTGCAGCACGGACAGAAGGTCACCGAGGCACCCAAGCGCCTGCTGGCCGAGGCCGGCTTTCAGGTGCTCATTCCGGCGGACGCGCACCTGTGCTGCGGCTCGGCAGGTACCTACAATATCCTGCAGCCCGTGATCGCCGGCCAGCTCGGCGAGCGCAAGACCGCCAGCCTGATGCGGCTCGCCCCCGACGTGATCGCCACCGGCAACATCGGCTGCGCCACCCAGATCGGCCTGCGCGCGGCCGCGCCGGTGATCCACACCGTCGAACTGCTCGACTGGGCCACCGGCGGCCCGGTTCCCGCCTCGATTTCCCATCTCGTGTCCAACGGAGTCAGTCATGTCCCGCATCACGCTTGAACAAGCCAATACGATCATCGCCGCCGCCTTCGCCGAGGGCAAAGCCAAGGGCATGAAGCCGCTCAGCGTGGCGGTTCTCGACGCCGGCGGGCACCTGTTGGCCTTCCAGCGCGCCGATGGCGCCTCGCTGGCGCGCTACCAGGTCGCCTCGGGCAAGGCGGCCGGCGCCCTGGCCCTGGGGGTCTCCTCGCGCAAGGTGGCCGAACTGGCGGTGGAGCGGCCGACCTTCTTCGCCGGACTGGCGGCCTCGGCGCCCGGGGGGGTGATCGCGGCGGCCGGCGGGGTGATCGTGGCCGGCGCCGACGGGCTGCCGATCGGGGCGGTGGGGGTCACCGGCGACACCTCCGACAACGACGAACTATGCGCCCTGGCCGGCATCGCCGCCGCGGGCCTCAAGGCGCAGGGCTGACCGTCGTGACCGAAAACCGGACCAACAAATCTGGCCTCCAGGTCGATGCGGCCTTCGCCCGCTTCGTCGATGACGATCTGCTTCCGGGCCTCGGCATGGCGCCGGAGGGGTTCTGGGCCGGGGTGGCCGACATCTACGCGCGGTTCACGCCGCGCAATCGGGCCCTGCTTGAAAAGCGCGACAGCCTGCAGGCGCGGATCGACGCCTGGCACCAGGACCGTCGAGGCGCGCCGGTGGACATGGCTCAGTATCAGGCCTTCCTGCGCCAGATCGGCTACCTGGCCGATGAGCCCGAGCCGTTCACGATCTCCCCGTCGAAGGTGGACGCCGAACTGGCCCGCCTGGCGGGGCCGCAGCTGGTGGTGCCGGTGCTCAACGCCCGCTTCCTGCTCAATGCCGCCAACGCCCGCTGGGGCAGCCTCTATGACGCTGTCTACGGCACGGACGCCCTGCCGGGCGCGGCGACGGGCCGCGGCTATGATCCGGCGCGCGGCGCCCAGGTCGTGGCGGCGGCAAAGGCCTTTCTGGACGAGGCCGTTCCGCTCGCCTCCGGAAGCCATGCGCGGGTTGCCGCCTATGCGGTGAAGGACGGCGCCCTGTCGCCGGCCCTGGCCGACCCCGCGGCCTTCGCCGGCTATCGCGGCGACCCCGCCGCGCCCGCCGCCGTCCTGCTGCGCCACAACGGCCTGCACATCGAACTGGTGATCGACCGGGATCATCCGATTGGAAAGGACGATCCGGCCGGCCTGGCGGACGTGATCCTGGAATCCGCCCTCTCGACCATCGTCGACCTGGAGGACTCCATCGCCGCCGTCGACGCCGCCGACAAACAGGCCGCCTACGCCAACTGGCTGGGGCTGATGAAGGGCGACCTGACCGCCAGCTTCGACAAGGGCGGCAAGACCCTGACCCGCGCCCTGGAGCCGGACCGCGCCTTCACCGCCCCGGACGGATCGCCCCTGACCCTGCGCGGCCGCAGCCTGCTGTTCGTGCGCAATGTCGGCTGCCTGATGACCACGCCCGCCATACTGCTGGCCGACGGCTCCGAAGTCTTCGAGGGCATTCTCGACGGGATCATCACCACCCTGATCGGCCTGTACGACCTTCGCGGCCTGGGCGCGTTCCAGAACAGCGCCGAGGGCTCGATCTACATCGTCAAGCCGAAGATGCACGGCCCCGAGGAGGCGGCCTTCGCCAACGACCTGTTCGACGCCATCGAGGACCTGCTGGGCCTGGACCGCCACACCCTCAAACTGGGGCTGATGGACGAGGAGCGCCGCACCTCGGCCAACCTCGCCGCCTGCATCGCCGCGGTGAAGCATCGGATCGTCTTCATCAACACCGGCTTCCTCGACCGCACGGGCGACGAGATTCACACCTCGATGCGGGCCGGGGCCATGGTGCGCAAGGCGCAGATGAAGAGCCAGCCGTGGATCGCCGCCTATGAAGCCCGCAACGTTCAGATCGGCCTGGCCTGCGGCCTGTCGGGCAAGGCGCAGATCGGCAAGGGCATGTGGGCGACGCCCGACCGCATGGCCGACATGCTGGAGCAGAAGGTCGCCCATCCCAAGGCCGGGGCCAACACCGCCTGGGTGCCCAGCCCGACCGCCGCCACCCTGCACGCCATGCACTACCACCAGGTCGACGTGTTCGCCCGGCAGAGGGAGCTGGCGAGCCAGCCGACGCCGGGCCTCGACGGCCTGCTGACCATCCCCCTGGCCCAGGGGGAGAACTGGTCCGAACA
>CANJOB010000165.1 GCA_947475655.1 Caulobacterales bacterium
GGCGGTGCGGCTGCAGGCGGCGGCGGGGGCGGCGCCCCTGGCGGCGGCCGGCGGAGGCCTGCGCATATTGGCCATCGACTACGACCGCGACGGCGGGGCCATGGTTTCCGGCCTGGCGACGCCGGGTTCCAACCTTGTGCTTCGAATCGACGGGGTGGAGAGCCAGGGCGCGGCCGACTCGCAAGGCCGGTTCTCGATCGCCGCCAGCCAACCCCTGTCGCCGCAGTCGCACCAGATTCTGGTCGGGGGCGATGGCGAGGCCGTGGCGACCATCGACGCAACCCGGGCCCCGCCGCTGGGCGCGGCGCCGATGCGGGCGCAGCGTACCGCCTTCGGCTGGCGCATCGACTGGATCACCCCAGGCGGCGGCGTGCAGACCACCCTGATCGCCGCATGAGGGGCATGGCCAAGGCTGACCGGGAGGCCGGCGCCAGCGCGCGCGAGGCGGCCAAGACGCCCACGCCCGCCAAGGTCGACCGCGTCGCCGCGCTCAAGGAACTCTGGGGCCTGATCCTGCGCTCGGGCGCGCCGCAACTGAAACTTCGGCTGGCGGCTTCGGTGATCCTGACCTTCTCCGGCAAGCTCCTGGGCGTGGCCGCGCCGCTGCTGCTGGGGGCGGCGGTCAACCGGCTGGCGGCGGGCCGGGAGCCGGTCGAGCAGGTGATCCTGGCTTTCGCCGGTCTGGCGGTGGGCTGGGCGGCGATCCGCTTCTTCGCCAGCGCCGCGCCGCAGTTGCGCGACGTGATCTTCGCCCCCGTGGGCCAGGCGGCCCAGAACCGCGCCGCCAGCGAGACCTTCGCCCACACCCTGTCGCTGTCGCTCGACTATCACCAGAGCAAGCGCACCGGCGGCCTGTCGCGGATCGTCGACCGGGGCTCCCGGGCGGTGGACTTCCTGCTGCGCGGCCTGGTGTTCAATCTGGGGCCGACGTTTGTCGAACTAATTCTGGCCGCCGCTGTCCTGACCCACGCTTTCGACTGGCGGTTCGCGGCGACGGCGGTCGCCACGGTGGTGATCTACGGCTTCGTCACCTTCAAGCTGTCCAACTGGCGGCTGGCCTATCGCCGGGCCATGAACGAGGCCGACAACGAGGCGTCCGGCCGCATGGTCGACGCCCTGATGAACTACGAGACGGTCAAGTCGTTCGGCGCCGAGCGCCGGGCCGTGGGCGGCTACGAGGAGGCCCTGGACCGCTACGCCGACGCCACGGTCAAGGCCTCCAACACCATGGGCGTGATGAACCTGATCCAGTCGGCGATCCTCAGCGTCGGTCTGGCGGGTATGGCGGTGCTGGCCGGGGCGGCGGCGGCGACGGGGCGCATCGGGCCGGGCGACGTCACGGCCACGATCCTGATCATGGTCAACCTGTATCAGCCGCTGCAGTTCCTCGGCTTCGCCTACCGGGAAATCCGCCAGGCCTTCATCGACATGGAGGCCATGCAGGAGCTGAAGCGCACCGCGCCCGACCTGGCCGAGCCGGAGCATCCGCTCCCCCTGCCGCCGGTGCGCTCGGCGGCGGCGGCTGGCGAGGTGGCGTTCGAGGGTGTCTCCTATCGCCACGGCGCGCGGTCCGAGGGGCTGATCGGCGTCGATTTCCGCGCCCGGGCCGGCAAGACCACCGCCATCGTCGGCCCGTCCGGCGCCGGCAAGACCACCCTGATCCGCCTGGCCCTGCGCCTGCTCGACCCGCAGGAGGGCCGGGTGACCATCGACGGCGTCGACCTGCGGGACCTAAGCCACAAAACCCTGCGTGGGGCGGTGTCGCTGGTGCCGCAGGACGTGGCTCTGTTCAACGAAAGCCTGGCCGCCAACATCGCCTTCGGCAATCCCGACGCCACCCCTGCGCAGATCGAGGCCGCCGCCGATCAGGCTGAACTGAGCGGCTTCATCGCCGGCCTGCCCGAGGGCATGGAGACGCGTGTCGGGGAGCGGGGCCTCAAACTGTCCGGCGGCGAGCGGCAACGGGTGGGCCTTGCCCGGGCTTTGCTGGCCGATCCGCGCGTGCTGGTGCTGGATGAGGCCACCAGCGCCCTGGACAGCAAGACGGAGGCCGCGATCCAGGCCGCCCTGCGCCGGGCCCGCGCCGGGCGCACTACCCTGGTGGTGGCCCACCGCCTGTCGACCATCGCCGACGCCGACGAGATTCTGGTGGTCAAGCGCGGCCACATCGTCGAGCGCGGGGACCACGCGGCCCTGCTGGCCGCCAACGGCGACTACGCCTCGCTGTGGCGGCGCCAGACCCGCGGCAGCCACGCCCTGGAAATCGGCGAATGAGCGAGGCGGTTTACGGCTATCCGCCGCACAGGCTGGCGGCCGCGGCGGGACCGCAGCTATCGCCCCTGACGCCCGGTTCGCAGGCGATCGAAGCCCTGCCGCCCGAAAGCCTTTCACAACTGACCGTGCTGGCGCCGCCCGGAGTTCAGGAGCGACGCTATGTCCTGGCCGCCGCCCTGCGCGCCCTCGCGCCCGGCGGGACCCTGACCGCCCTAGCGCCCAAGACCGCCGGCGGCGCGCGGCTGAAGGCCGAGCTGGAAGCTTTCGGCTGCGCCGTGCAGGAGTGCTTCAAGGCCCACCATCGCATCTGCGTCGCGGCGCGTCCCGATCAGCCGGAAGGTGTCGACGAGGCCCTGGCCGCCGGCGGCCCGCGCCAGCTCCCCGACGGCCTGTGGAGCCAACCGGGCGTGTTCAGCTGGGACCGGCTCGATCCGGGCACGGCGCTGCTGTTGAAGACCCTGCCGCCGCTCAGCGGCAAGGGCGCCGACCTCGGCAGCGGCCTCGGGATACTGGCCCCCGCCTTGCTGGTCTCGCCGAAGGTGACGGCCCTGACCCTGATCGACATCGACCGCCGCGCCGTGGAAGCCGCGCGACGCAACGTCACCGATCCGCGCGCCCAGATCCTGTGGGCCGACGTGCGCTCCGTTCCCCTGGCCGACCTCGACTTCGTGGTGATGAACCCGCCGTTCCACGAGGCCGGCAAGGCCGACGCGAGCCTCGGCGCCGCCTTCATCGACAAGGCCTCAGCAGCGCTGCGCAAGGGCGGGACCTGCTGGCTGGTGGCCAACCGGCAGCTACCTTACGAGAAGGTCCTGGCGCCGCGCTTCGCCGCCGTGACGCTCAAAGCCCAGACCGGGCTCTATAAGGTCTATGAGGCGCGCAGGTGAGCAAGGCGGTGCGCCTGGACCGGTTGCTGGCCAATATGGGTTACGGCTCGCGGCGTGAGATCGAGCAGATGGCCCGCGCCGGCTGGATCGTGCTGGACGGCCAGCGCGTCGAGAAGACCGATCAGCGCATCGCCGTCGACCCCAGCTTGAGCGCCCGCATGACGGTGCGTGGCGATCCGCTCGACCCGCCGCCGGGCCTGACCCTGATGCTGCACAAGCCGCTGGGCGTCACCTGTTCGCACAAGGAGACCGGCGAGCTGGTCTATGGCCTGCTGCCCGCCCGCTGGCGGATGCGCGAGCCGGCGCTGTCGACCATCGGCCGGCTCGACAAGGAGACCTCCGGCCTGCTGCTGCTGACCGACGACGGCGCCTTGCTGCACCGGGTGATCTCGCCGCGCAGCCATGTGCCCAAACGCTATCTGGCCACCCTGGACCGGCCCCTGACCGGTGATGAGACGGCGGTGTTCGCCGCCGGAACCCTGCTGTTGGAGGGCGAGGACAAGCCCCTGGCGCCCGCTATCCTAGAGGTCCTGGGCGAGCGCGAGGCGGCCCTGACCGTCACCGAGGGGCGCTATCATCAGGTGCGCCGCATGTTTGCCGCGGTGGGCAATCACGTCACGGCTCTGCACCGGGAGCGGATCGGAGCCCTGGCCTTGCCGGACGACCTGGCGCCGGGCGCCTGGCGGGTCATGGATACCAACGCCATCGCCCTGGTCTTCGCCGGCTAGAACGCGCCGAGAATCTTCAGCACGACCAGCAGGACCAGCACGACCAGGGCCACGAAGCCCAGGGCGAACGGCGGCGTCTTCAGCGGGGTCATGGGCAAGATTGATATTCCACGGCGCCGCCGCGCAAGCGGGTTTCAGCCCCTTGGCTCTACCGTGTAGGGCCATCCTGTGGCAGGGTGCGCCGCAACAAGACCGGGTCGGCACAGCACCGGTGGGGGAAACTTAGTCCTATGATTTCGAAGTATGCCGCTCTCGTCGGATCGAGCCTGATCGCGCTCAGCGTGGCGACGCCTGTCCTGGCCCAGGAGGAGCAGGTGGTCTCCCCCACGACTCCGGCCGCGTCGGTGTCGAACACCGTCGTTTACGACCAGAGCTTCTTCGCGCGCTACAGCACCAACACCGCCGAGGACATGCTGCGGCGCATCCCCGGCGTGCCGGCCATCCTCGACACCAACACCAACCAGGGCCAGGACCGCGGCTTCGGCTCGGGCGGCTCGCAGATCCTGATCGCCGGACGCCGCTTCCCCGGCAAGTCGAACGAGATCACCGCCACCCTGCGCCGTATCCCGGCCAGCAGCATCGAGCGGGTCGAACTGATCCGCGGCGCCTCGGACGACATCGACGTGCAGAGCAAGGGCATCGTCGTCAACCTGATCATGAAGCCGGGCGCCTCGATCGGCGGCTCGGGCTCCTACGAGCTGAACGCGCGTTTCAACGACCACGACTATCTCGAGTTCGACGGCCTGGTTTCTTACAGCAAGACCTACGGCGCCCTGACCTACAGCCTGGGGCTGGAGCGCAACGTCTGGTCGCCGGTGAACGCCGGCAACGTGCGCTGGACGCGCCGCACGCGCTCGGAAGCCTATTTCTATCCCAACGGGGCGCCGCAGGAGCTGCGGCCGCAGGTGTGGGACCGCTTCCACCACAAGTGGATCTACACCGGCGCCTTGACCTACGACCTGCCCAACAGCGACCGCATCAACCTCAACGCCCTGTACGAGACCCGCGTCGTCGACGAGCGCGATGAGACGCTGGTGACGCGCTACAGCCCCACCGGGGTCGAGACTTTGCGCGCCCGCGAACTGCACGACCGCCTGGTCGATCCGAACCTGACGCTTGAACTGAGCGGCGAATACACCTCCGGCATCGGCCCGGGCAACCTGTCGGCGCTATGGATCCTGGGGCGCCAGCGCAGCCCGTCGATCGACTTCCGCACGCGGTTCGAACCGACCCGCACCGTCGAGGTCAGCCGCAGCGAGGCGGTGGTGAAGACGGGCGAGGACATCCTGCGCGCCTCCTACAGCCTGCCGGTGATGAAGGGTCAGACCCTGGAACTGGGCGGAGAGGGTGCGCGCAACACCCTGAAGCAGGACCTGCAGGCCTTCTTCGACCTGGACCGCAACGGCACCCTTGAGCCGATCGTCATCCCGATCGCCAAGCCGCAGGTGAAGGAGCTGCGTGGCGAGCTGTTCGCCAACCACAAGTGGACCGTGACCGACAAGCTGTCGCTCGATAGCTCGCTCAACTACGAATATTCGAAACTGACCACCAACTATCCGGGCCAGCCGGCGCGCACCCTGGGCTTCATCAAGCCGCGCTTCGACGCACGCTATAAGCCCTCGACCGCCGACCAGCTGCGCCTGCTGGCGGAGCGCACGATCAGCCAGCTCGACTTCGCCAATTTCGTCCCCGCCTACAACCTGCTCGACGACCGCGTCGACGCGGGCAATCCGGGCCTGGAGCCGGAGAAGACCTGGCATTTCGAGGCCGGTTACGAACGGCGCCTTCCGCGCGACGGCGGCCTGTTGGAAGCGCGCGCCTTCTACGACGACATCACCGACGCCATCGACAAGGCGCCGCTGCGCGACCGCAGCGGGTTCCTGTATTCGGCCCAGGGCAACCTCGACAAGGCCAAGCGCTACGGCATCGAAGGCAAGGCCAGCGTGCGCCTGAGCAAGCTGGGCCTGCGCGACGCGGTGTTTTCGATTCGGGCGCTGAAGCAGTGGAGTGAGAC
>CANJOB010000166.1 GCA_947475655.1 Caulobacterales bacterium
CCCATCATTCCGATCCCGCAGGCGCCGGCCAGCAGGAGGGCCCGTAAACGATTCGACATCCAGTATCCTCAGAAGCCGGCGGCGACGCCGACGAAAGCGTTGCTTCTCACACAGCTACGTTGCGTAGTTGTTTCGCCCTTGATGCGGTTTAGAAGGCAAAGCCCGGCTGAGGTTCGAAACCGGCCATGACCGGTGGGGTCGAATCAAACAGGTTCCGCCGGCCAGCGCCTTCCTCGCCTTGCAGATAGATCACGGCGCGGCCGACGGGCCCCGCGCGCTCCACAACGCCCAGACGGCCATTTGGCGCCAAGGCGGAGATCCAGGCGGTCGGGGCGCGGTCGACGGCGCCTTCGCAGACGATCAGATCGTAACCGCCGTTTGCGACCGATTTTAGGTCTTCGCCGTCGATGCGGTCGACCTCCAGCCCCATGGTTTCCAGCACCAGGGCGGCGTAGGGGGCGGCGATGGCCAGGGCCTTCTCGCCGGCGCGGGGCTTGAGCGCCTGCAGCAGCTTGCCGATGTCGCGCGGGCGCAACAGCCAGCGGCCCGGCGCGTATTCGACCTCGGCGTCGGCATAGGCCAGGTGCGCGCGGTCGGACGGCACCACCACATCCCGCGGCGCCACCCGCAGCGCGTCCTGCAGCGGCAGGTCGGTGACGTCGGCGGTGCGGATCTGGCTCTCCACCATGTTGAGCCGGGCGAGCGTGAAGTCGGAAGCCATGGCGGTCCTCAAAGTCGAGCCCAGACGGGCTTAAATACGGCTGGGGCGCTTATAGGGCGGGGCTTAACCCCAATGCAATGCGGGGCCGTTATGGCATTGCCCGGGGACGTGGCGTCTGATAGCGCTCCGGCCTTCCCTGGGGTTAGTTAATAGCCCCGCGCGGCCTGGTGGCGGAGTGGTTACGCAGCGGACTGCAAATCCGTGCACCCGAGTTCGATTCTCGGCCAGGCCTCCAATTTCTTCATACGAGCGCGCCGCCTAAGGCGGCGCGGCGCCGACCGCGTTCAGCGCCGCCCTCTCGCCAGGACTGATCAGGAAGGCGATGAAAGCGCGCGCGCCGGCCGGGTCGGCCGCGCGGCGCGAAACCGCCGCGGCGAACAGCATCGGATTCTGGATCGCCTCCGGAAGCGGGCCGGCGAAATCCAGTCGCCGGTCGGTCACCAATTCGGTGGTCACCGTCAGAACCACCTCGGCCTGACCGGCCACCACCGCGTCGATCGCCTCCGCGCCGCTAATCCTGGGCCTGGCCTTGGCGGCCATCGCCTCGCCTATGCCGAGCCTTTCGAACAGGCCGACAAGATAGATGCCCGTGGCCGCCCCGGTCTTCGAGTCGGGGTAGGTTATCGACGACGCCCGCAACATCGCCTGTTTGAATTTGTCCGGGGTCGAGATGTCGGGCTTCGCCGCCCCCGCCTTGACCGCCACGCCTATGATGGCCTTGGCTATGGGAACCGGCGGACCGGCGGTGAGGCCCTCCGCCTGGAGGGCGCCGGCGCCCTCATTGTTGACCACGATCACGTCGGCGGGCTCGCCCGCCCGCACCTTGCCCAGAATTGCGCCGTTGGTGCCGTTGACGAACCTCAGCTGGCCGCCCGTGGTGTGGGTGAAATCCGCCCCCGCGACCTTGACGGGGTTGGCCATGGCCCCGCCGCTGAAGACGACAATTTCGCCCGCCAGCGCCGATCCGGCGGCGAGGCAGAGCGTCAGGATCAAGGCAGGAAGGGCGTGTTTCATGTCGCCGAGGCTCCTCGCCAGGGACCGTCGCCCCGGCGAGGAAGGCTATGAAACCGGGTGATAGTCCACAAGCCGCGAGATGGCAGGCGGGGCCTCAGGTGCCCCCGCCATCCCCGATCAGGTTGTAGGAGGCGGCGTCCTGGCCGACGATCCGGCCCCATTTGCCGTTCACCATGTACTGCGTCTGGCCGTTTATCGACCGGCTCGGCAGGCTGGGAAGCTGGTTCTTGGGGACGCTCATGGTGAAGGTGCCCCGGTCCGTGATCCGCCCGAGCTTGCGCTGCACGGCTGCCTTCAGCTCATCGTAGTTGTTCCACTGCCCGTTGTTGTACTGGGTGTAGGTGCACACGCCCCTCTCACCGCTGTCTTTGGGCGCACTGCCGGTCACTTCACGGATCGCCTGCGTAATCCAGGGATCGAGGCAGTTTTGCGCCTGGGCGGCGGTCGCGCCGGTCAGGGCGGCGGCCAGGGCGGCCCCGGCGACGATGAATCCACGCGTCGTACCCATTGGACGTTCCTTGTCTGGAATTTGGCTAAGGATTGCGCCGGCGCCGTTGCGCCGTCGTCTCGGCAGAGCAGGCTTACGCGTGGCAAGGCGCCGTCTGAGGCGCGTACCGAGAGAAAAACGCGCACGAGGTAAGAAGACCGTGCGGGTATAGCTTAGCCGTAACCTAGTTGCCCCCAGGGGTCGCCGGGTATTTTCGCCCCTCCCCGGCCTACCGCTTCTGTCCGTACTGCACCGCCTGGCGGCCCTTGCCGATGCCGATGTCGATCCAACCGGTCCATCCCGGCTGGCGGTCGCCCCGCACCTGGTAGTCCTGGCCGCCGCGGGCGTTGAGCAGCCATATGGCCGGGCCGCCTTCCCACGCTTGTTTCTCGTCCTCGCGCACTGTGCGCCAGGTCCCCTGGATGGTCTTACCGTCGCCGAGCACGTTCCAGACGTAGGTGCCGCCGGGATTGATCTTCAGGCTGCCGAGCCGCGCCGCCGAGTCGGTGGTCTCGATCACCCGGCGCCCGCCGGCCTGTTGCACGCTGCTGCTGCCCCGGTTCTGCGAGGTCAGGTTGAAATCGCCGAAATAGTCTTGCTGCCGGGGGGCGGCGCCGTAGTTGTCGCCGATCGCGTACGAGATGTGCACGGAATTGGCCCCGATCGCCCCCATCTGGTTGTCGAAATCCAGCGTCGAGCGGAAGTTGACGCCCCGGCCCTTGATGTAGTCGCGGATCTCGGCGAGCGCCGCCTCGCGGTTGGGATTGGCGTAGGGGTTGGGGCCGAGCGCCTGGCGCGAATAGGCCAGAATCTGCTGCTGGTTCAGCAGGCCGGTTCCTTGCGCGACGGCCGCGGCGGGCGGGGCGGCGGCGCGCGCCGGGGCGGCGGCCACAGGCTGCGGCGGCTGGCGGGGGCGGATATCGGCCACGTCATAGGCGCGCTGAGACCCTTCCGGGAAATAGGTGGTCGGCTTCTGGCGGATCACCACCTGGGAGCCGTTCGGCGTCATGCGAACCGCCACGCCTTCAGTCCATCCGGCCGAGCCGTCGCGGTATTCGATCTCCTGGTCGGGAACGAACTGGGCCAGGGCGGGCGAGGCTGCGGCCAAGGCGGCCACAACGGCCAACGCGCCCGCCAAGGGCGCGCGCCAGAACGCGGTGGTCATCATGTCGATGGGCCTTTCCGGGCGGGACGCCCGCCAAGCCCGGCCAGCCCGGCCAGCCCGGCCAGCCTAGGTCAAAGGCGGGGGCGGTCAACAAAAGCTTGGCTGTTGGACTTCCAGACGTGATCGGGTGAAACCTTCACCGCAGCGCGGGATTGTCCTGAACGGGCAGCAGGAGGCGCGCAGCGATGACCGATCTGAAGACGCGCACCGGCTCCGGCCTGGGCCGCTGGCTGTGGCCGCTGCTGATTCTGGCCCTGGTCGGCGCCCTGGGCGTCGCCGCCAAACTGATCGAGGACGTGGCCGAGGGCGACACCTTCGGCTTCGACGCCGCCATCCTGCTGGCCCTGCGCGACCCGGCCAACCCCGCCGTTCCGGTCGGCCCCGTCTGGCTGCGGCAGTCGGCGATCGATATCACCGCCCTGGGTGGTTTCACCGTGCTGTGGCTGCTCGGCGGGGCCACGATCGCGTTCCTGGGGATTATCGGCCGCCGGGTCGAAGCATCCTGCCTGGCCGTCTCGGTGATCGGGGCCTCCCTGCTGAACGCCGGACTGAAATCGATCTTCCACCGCACCCGGCCCGACATCGTGCCGCATCTGACCGAGGTTTCGAACTCCAGCTTTCCCAGCGGCCACGCCATGGTCTCGGCGGCGATCTACCT
The DNA here is from genome assembly GCA_947475655.1 of Caulobacterales bacterium. Classification (GTDB taxonomy): domain Bacteria; phylum Pseudomonadota; class Alphaproteobacteria; order Caulobacterales; family Caulobacteraceae; genus Caulobacter. The sequence goes on from CANJOB010000166.1 coordinate 4,046, forward strand.
CACCGTCGGAATCACCCTGGCCAGCACCCAGGCCAGCCTGGCCGTGCGCGCCTACCTGATGGTCGTCACCGTCGTGCTGGTGCTGCTGATCGGATGCAGCCGGGTTTATCTCGGCGTGCACTGGCCGTCCGACGTCCTGGCCGGATGGTCGCTGGGGGCGGCCTGGGCCCTGGTGGTGTTCTCCGCCGAACGCCTGTTGCGCAGACGGTTCGCGGAACCCGAACGTCCTGCGGCTTCGTGATGCTTGCGCCTGCCCGGGGGGCGTCGTATAGCCCCCCACCTTCGAGCGCTGTTCCGCGGTAGCTCAGTGGTAGAGCAGCCGGCTGTTAACCGGCTGGTCGTAGGTTCGAATCCTACCCGCGGAGCCAGCTCGCTTGTTTTTCCAGAGCGAATTCAATTTCTTGAAGGGGCGCCTGGTCTGCGTCCCAATCCCGCGCGGCCGCGCCTTGCTCCGCTCGCGCCCGCACCTGAGATTCCCGGCCGTCCATAATGCGGTAGGCAGAGGGCCCGGCATGCATCAGTCTGCCGTCCGCTGTATCGCGACCTGGGGAATGGAGGCGGCGTGCTGAATTTTCGAACGAGATTTTATGCCGGGCTGATAGCCGGCGCGGCTGTCGCCGGCGGCGCGTGGGCGCAGCCGCCAGCCGAGCTGGCGGGGCGGATCGCGGCCCTCGGCCGGGCCATCAACCCGCCCGCCACCGCTGCGATCTACGGGCCGCTGCAACCGGCGATATCGGCGGAGGCGAGCGTGCGGCGCGACGCCGCCTACGGTCCTGGCGTCAAACAGACCATGGACGTCTTCACGCCGGCCGCACGAGGCCCTGCGCGCCCGATCCTGATCTTCGTGCACGGCGGCGGCTTCATGCGGGACGACAAGAGCCGGTTCGCCGACGGCAGCCGCAGCCCGTTCTACGACAACGTCATGCTCTGGGCGGTCGGCCACGGGATGGTCGGCGTGAACATGAACTACGGCTTGGCGCCCCAGGCCGCCTTCCCCGACGCGCAGCGCGATATAGCCACCGTCGTCGCCTGGGCCCGGAAAAATACGGCGTCCCTGGGCGGCGACCCGGACCGGGTTATCCTCTGGGGGCATTCGGCGGGCGCATCGCACGTGGCGAGTTTTCTCGCCCACCCGGAAACCTACCGCGACATCGATCAGAAGCCCGTCAGGGCGGCCGTGCTGCATTCCGGCGTCTACGACATGGCCGGCAACCCGCAGGACCATGTCTACTTCGGCCCCGTCGCGGGGCTGGCCGAGCGCTCGTCGGTGCAGGGCCTGGTCAGGTCCAAGGTGCCCGTCCTGGTCCTGGCCGCGGAGCTCGACCCGGTCGAGATGGTCGCCCAGGCCCGCCAGCTGGACATGGCCCTGACCGAAGGCGGACGGGATCACCAATTGGCGATCGCCGGCCAGCACGCGCACATGTCCGAGATCTATTCGGTCAACACCGCCGACGAGACGGTTTCCGGCCCAGTCCTCGCGTTCCTGGCGCGCGCGCCCTAGAACCGCCCGCGCAGCCGCAAGGCGAAGCGCAGGTCGCGCTTTTCCAGGAACTGGTCGAGCCGGCGCGGCGTGCCGTCGAAGGCGTTGGTGACGTACTGGATGCGGCGGCGGCGCTCTTCCCCGCCGGCGATGTTCTGCACCTCAAGCCGGATTGTGGTGGCGCGGAATATCTGGCGCTCGGCGAAGGCCTCCAGCGTCGGCCGGATCAGGAAATAGTCGACCGAGGTCAGGTCCTGGGAGATCCCCGTCAGGCCGAAATCCTTGTAGTTGAAACCGTAG
>CANJOB010000167.1 GCA_947475655.1 Caulobacterales bacterium
CGCACGCATGATAAACTTCTGCATCTTCCCGGTGACGGTCATCGGAAATTCCTCGACGAACTGGACGTAGCGGGGAATCTTGTAGTGGGCCATCTGGCCCTGGCAGAAGGCCTTGACCTCATCCTCCGACAGGGTCTCCCCCGCGCGGGGTTTAACCCAGGCGCACAGCTCCTCGCCGAACTTGGCGTCCGGCACGCCGAACACCTGCACGCTCTCGATCTTGGGATGCCGGAACAGGAAATCCTCGATCTCGCGCGGATAGATGTTCTCGCCGCCGCGGATCACCAGATCCTTGATGCGGCCGACGATGTTGCAATAGCCCTCCTCGTCCATCACCCCGAGGTCGCCCGTATGCATCCAGCCGGCGGCGTCGATGGCGTCGGCGGTGCGCTCCGGCTCGTTCCAGTAGCCGCGCATGACCGAATAGCCGCGGGTCAGCAGTTCGCCCGCCTGCCCGCGCGGCGCGACGCGGCCGTCGGCGTCGATGATCTTCACCTCCAGGTGAGGCAGGATACGGCCGACGGTGGAGACGCGACGCTCGAGCGGATCGTCCGTGCTGCTCTGCAGGCTGACCGGGCTTGTCTCGGTCATGCCGTAGGCGATGGTGACCTCACCCATGCTCATCTTGGCATTGACCTGGCGCATTACCTCGATCGGGCAGGGAGAGCCGGCCATGATTCCGCCGCGCAGGGACGTCAGGTCGAAACGGTTGAACTCCGGATGCTGCAGCTGCGCGATGAACATGGTCGGTACGCCGTGCAGGTGGGTGCAGCGTTCGGCTTCCACTGTCTCCAGCACCGACAGCGGCTCGAACGCCTCGGCCGGGAACACCATGGTGGCGCCCCGGGTGATGCAGGACAGCACCGACATCACCATGCCGAAGCAGTGATACAGTGGCACGGGAATGCACAGCCGGTCGCCCGCGCGCAGGCCCATAGTCTCGGCGACGAAATAGGCGTTGTTGAGGATGTTGTGGTGGGTGAGCGTCGCGCCCTTGGGCAGGCCGGTGGTGCCGCTGGTGAACTGTATGTTGATCGGGTCGTCGAACTGCAGCGCCGCGCCGATCTCAGCCAGTTGGGACGGGTCCGCGGCGCGGCCCATGGCCTCGATTTCCGCGAAGGCGATCATTCCGGCCTGCGGCTGCTCGTCGAGGTGGATGACGTAGCGCAGGTCGGGCAGGCGCGGGTCCTGCAGGGCGCGTTCGCCCTTGGCCAGGGCCGGCGCCAGGGTGCGGATCATCTCCAGATAGTTGCTCGTCTTGAACTGGCTGGCCGTGACCAGGGCCTTGCAGCCGGAAATTTTCAGCGCGTGCTCGAGTTCGAACAGGCGATAGGCCGGGTTGATGGTCACCAGGATCAGCCCGGCCTTGGCCGTGGCGATCTGCAGCTGCACCCATTGGGCGCTGTTGGGCGACCAGACGCCGATGCGATCGCCGGGGACCAGGCCCAGCGCCAGCAGGCCGGATGCCAGGTGGTCCGACCGCTGCTTCAGTTCGGCGTAGGTCCAGCGGAGATCCTGCTTGCGCGACACCAGCGCCTCGCGCTCCGCCAGGCGCCGCGCCGCCTGGTCGAAATAGCGGCCGATGGTTTCGCCGATCAGGGGGGTGTCGGAGGTACCGCTGACGTAGCTGGGGGTGTTCATGATGGCGTTCCGGCCGAAGTTTTTGCCCGAATTGCGAGAGATACCTTTGACGACGGAGCCTTGCCGAGCAGGTCGGTGATGGCCCAGCCGGCCCGCGCGAGCCGGTCGAGATCGACGCCGGTCGAAACACCCAGGCCGTTCAGCATGTAGACCAGGTCCTCGGTCGCCACATTGCCCGAAGCCCCTTTGGCGTAAGGGCAGCCGCCCAGGCCGGCGACGGCGCTGTCGACGCATGCGACGCCGTCATCCAGGCAGGCGAGGATGTTGGCCAGGGCCTGGCCGAAGGTGTCGTGGAAATGCACGGCGACGCGCTCGATGCCGATGGCGTCGGCCACGGCGGCGGCCATGACGCGCGCGGCGCGCGGCGTGCCGACGCCAATGGTGTCGCCGAGCGAAATCTCGTAGCAGCCCATGTCGCTCAAGGCCCGGGCGGCCTTCACTACCTGGGCGACCGGAACATCGCCCTCGTAGGGGCAGCCCAACACGCAGGAGACATAGCCGCGCACCCGGATGCCCGCCGCCAGGGCCGCCCGCGCCACCGGCTCGAAGCGCTCGATGCTCTCGGCGATGCTGCAGTTGATGTTGCGCTGGCTGAAGGTCTCCGAAGCGGCGCCGAACACCGCCACTTCCGTCACGCCGGCCGCCTTGGCGGCGTCGAGCCCGATCATATTGGGGGTGAGCACCGAATAGGTGACGCCGTCCCGGCGCTTCAGCCCCGCCAGCACTTCAGCCGTGGAGGCCATCTGCGGCACCCACTTGGGCGAGACGAAAGCGCCCGCCTCAATACTCTTGAGGCCGGCGTCGGCGAGATCCTCGATTAGCCGGATGCGGGCCTCGACGGGGACCGGCGCGGCCTCGTTCTGCAGGCCGTCTCGCGGCCCGACTTCGACAATGCGGACCGCGGGAGCCGACATCAGGCGGCGTCCTCGGTGAAGACGACAAGCTCGGTCCCCTCGTCGACGATGTCGTCGACCTGGTAGCGGACCTCCGCGACGCGGCCCGTGCGGGGGGCAGCGACCGTGTACTCCATCTTCATCGCCTCCATCATCAGCAGCGGCGCTCCGGCTTCGACCGTGTCGCCTTCGCGCACCATGATCTGCGCGATCCGGCCCGGCATGGGCGCGATGACCCGGTCGAGGCCGACGGCGACGCCGGCCGCCGCCGCCAGCGGATCGACATGCTCAAGCACCCAGGCGCCCTGGCTGGAAAAGACATGCAGCATGCTGCCGACGGCGACGACGCGCAGCGCTAAGCGCACCCCGTCGAGCACGACCGTGATGTCGCCGTCGTCCGCGACCTGCCCGGTCAGGTCGAAGGCGCGGTCGGCGAGGTTGAGCCTGTAAGTCGAGGGCGCACGGGCGATGATGTGCAGGTCGTGATGAGCATCGCCCTCGACCAGGACCAGATCCTGCCGGCCCGCGCCGTTCATCCGCCAGGCGCCGCAATCATTCCACGGCGACCAGGGATCGGCCGACCCCTTAGCGACGACGGCGGTGTGCCGGCGGCAGGTTTGGAGCACCTGCAGAGCCGCCGCGGCCAGGGCGGCAGGCGGCGCCGGCGCCGGCGCCGAGAACAGGTCGTCGGCATGGCGGGCAATGAAGCCGGTGTCGAACTGCGCGGCGGCGAAGGCCGGATGGTCGACCAGGGCTTTGAGGAAATCACGGTTGGTCTGCACCCCGACCACTTCGTATTCGGCCAGGGCGGCCGAGAGCCGCCGCACCGCGGCCTCGCGGCTTTGGTCCCAGACGATCAGCTTGGCCAGCATCGGGTCGTAGTGAACCGAGATGCGGTCGCCGGCGCGCACACCGGTGTCGACGCGGACATGTTCGCTTGCCGCCGGCGCACGAAGGTGGACCAGCGTGCCGATCGAAGGCAGGAAATCGCGCGCCGGATCCTCCGCATAGAGCCGTACCTCTATGGCGTGGCCGGTGATGCCGAGGTCTTCCTGGCGCAACGGCAGGGGCTGCCCCTCCGCCACCCGCAGTTGCCATTCGACCAGGTCCTGCCCGGTGATCATTTCGGTGACCGGATGCTCCACCTGCAGGCGGGTGTTCATCTCCATGAAGTAGAAGGCGTCGCCTTCGACGATGAATTCGACCGTGCCGGCGCCGACATAGCCGATCGCCCGGGCGGCCGCCTTGGCCGCCTCGCCCATCTCCTGGCGCCGCTCAGGATCAAGCCCAGGAGCCGGCGCTTCCTCGATCACCTTCTGGTGCCGGCGCTGGATCGAGCAGTCGCGTTCGAACAGGGAGACGACCTCGCCGTGCGTGTCGGCGAAAATCTGGATTTCTATGTGCCGGGGCTGGGTCAGGTATTTCTCGATCAGCACCTGATCGTCGCCGAAGGAGGCGGCCGCCTCGCGCTTGGCCGAGGCGATGGCTGCGTCGAGGCCGGCGGCGCTCTCCACAACCCGCATGCCCTTGCCGCCGCCGCCGGCCGAGGCCTTGATCAGCACCGGATAGCCGATGTCGGCGGCCGCCTTGCGCAGCACCTGCGCGTCCTGACTTGTCCCGTGATAGCCGGGGGTCAGCGGCACGCCGGACTTTCCCATCAGGGTCTTGGCGGCGGATTTCGACCCCATGGCGCGGATGGCGCTGGCGGGCGGGCCGACGAAGATGATCCCGGCGTCGGCGCAGGCCTGGGCGAAGTCCGCATTCTCCGACAGGAAGCCGTAGCCGGGGTGGATAGCGTCGGCGCCGGCGGCGCGCGCGGCGTCGAGAATCTTACCCGAATCCAGGTAGCTCTCGCGCGCCGGAGCCGGTCCGACGCACCAGGCCTCATCCGCCAGGGTCACATGGAGGGCGTCGGCGTCGGCCGCCGAATAGACGGCGACGGTCTTGATCCCCAGGCGCCGCGCCGTGCGGATGACGCGGCAGGCGATCTCGCCCCGGTTGGCGATCAGAAGCTTGGTGATGCTCACGCCGGCCGCCCCGTGGCGCGCCAGGCCGGGTCGCGCTTCTCGAGATAGGCCGACAGGCCCTCGCGGCCTTCTTCCGAAGCGCGGCGCTCAGCGATGCGGCGGCTGGTGTCGGCGATCACCGCGTCGCTGAGCGGGCGGTCGACGGCGAAGATCAGGTCCTTGGCTTCCTGCATCGCCTGCGGCGCGTTCTGCAGCAGGGTGGCGGCCATGGCCTCGCCCGTCGCCTCCAGGTTCTCGGCAGCGACGACCTGATGCACCAACCCAATGCTCAGGGCCTGCTGCGGCGTGATGATCTCGGCGGTAAGGAAATAGCGCCGGGCCTGCCGCGCGCCGATGGCGGCGACGACATAGGGGCTGATGGCGGCCGGGATCAGGGCCAGTTTCACCTCGCTGAGGCAGAAGGCGGCGCGCTCCGAGGCGATGGTGATGTCACAGCAGACCGCCAGGCCGACGCCGCCGCCGTAGGCCGCGCCGTTGATCAGGCCGATCACCGGGCGCGGGAAACGGTCGAGGTCATGCATCAGGGCGGCCAGCTCAGCGGCGTCCCTCAGGTTCTCGTCGCGGGCGTTGAGCGCCATGCGGCGCATCCACTGAATATCCGCTCCGGCGGCGAAGCTCTTGCCGGCGCCCGTGAGGATCAGCACGCGGACCCTTGGATCGGCCCCCAGATCGGCAAGCGCTTGGCGCAACTGCGCGATCAGCACCTCATCGAACGCGTTGTGCAACTCGGGCTTGTTCAGCGTCAGCCGGGCGACGCCGCGTTCGTCCAGCGCGATGAGGAGGCTAGCCGTCATCGATCACATCCGGAACAGGCCAAAGCGTGTGTCCTCGATCGGCGCGTTCAGGGCGGCCGACAGCCCGAGCCCCAGCACCATGCGCGTGTCGGCCGGATCGATGACGCCGTCGTCCCACAGCCGGGCGCTGGCGTAATAGGGATGGCCCTGCGTCTCGTACTGTTCGCGGATCGGCGCCTTGAACGCCTCTTCCTCTTCCGCCGTCCAGGTTTCGCCCTTGGCCTCCATGCCGTCGCGGCGCACCTGTCCCAGGACCGACGCGGCCTGTTCGCCGCCCATGACGCCGATGCGAGCGTTGGGCCACATCCACAGAAAGCGTGGCGAGAACGCCCGGCCG
>CANJOB010000168.1 GCA_947475655.1 Caulobacterales bacterium
CGGCCTGGCGGTCATGGCGCTGGTCATGACCGCCAGCTGGATGTTCCAGCGCCAGGTGGGGAACGCGGGCTGGACCGACGTGTTCTGGACCCTCGGCACGGGGGCGTGCGGCGCCATCGCCGCCCTTTGGCCCGACCCGGTCGGCTATGGCCCTCGGCAGATGATCGTCGCCGCCCTGGTGGCGGCATGGTCGCTGCGGCTTGGCCTCTACGTCGCCTTCCGCGTTGCGCGCAGCGACGGAGAGGACGCACGCTACGCAGGCATGCGCAAAACCGAAGGCGCGAAATTCCAGACGGCGATGTTTCGGCTTTCCATCGTCCAGCCTCCGGCCAGCGCCCTGCTGCTGATCTCCATCGTCCTGGCCGCGCACGAGGGGACGCCCTGGCTGCGGCTCGCCGACATCGCCGGCATCGCCATCTTAGCTGTCGCGATCGGGGGCGAGGCCCTGGCCGACCGGCAGATGAAGCGCTTCAAGGCCGATCCGGCCAATGCGGGCAAGGTGATCGACACCGGCCTTTGGGCCTGGTCGCGCCATCCCAACTACTTCTTCGAATGGTTGGGCTGGATCGCCTATCCGGTCATGGCAGTGCATCTGAACGACGCCTGGAGCTGGGCCAGCCTGATCGCGCCCATCGTCATGTATCAGGTGCTCACCCAACTCACCGGCGTGCCGCCTAACGAGGCCGCGCAAATGCGCTCCAAGGGCGACGCCTACCGCCGCTATCAGCAGCGCGTCAGCGCCTTCTTCCCACTGCCCCCGAAAAGAGAAGCCCGATGAGCCTGATCCGCGACGCGATCCACGTACTCGCCGAGAAGGCGCCGACACCCGATCCGCTGGCGCGGGCCGCCATCGGCCTGCTGGTCGCCACGCAGCGGCGCAAGCTCGCCCACATTCCCGTGCACGCGGAGCGCGACTTCGCCCGCGACATGGCCGAGCGTCCGATCGCGGAACACACCCGGGCCGCCAATGAACAGCACTACGAAGTGCCCGCCGCCTTTTTCCAGGCCTGCCTGGGACCGCGGCTGAAATATTCCTCCTGCCTCTACCGCACCGGCAAGGAGACGCTGGCGGACGCCGAAGAGATCGCCCTGACGGAAACCTGCGAGCACGCGAAACTCGAAGACGGCCAGCATATCCTCGAACTCGGGTGCGGCTGGGGCTCGTTGTCGCTGTGGATGGCGCAGCACTATCGCAACGCGCGAATCACCGCCGTTTCAAACTCCGCGTCCCAGCGCGCCTTCATCAATGCGCGGGCCTGCGAACTGGGTGTGACGAACCTGACCGTCATCACCTGCGACATGAACGATTTTTCCATCGACCAGACCTTCGACCGCATCGTCTCGGTGGAGATGTTCGAGCACATGGCCAACTGGCGCGGCCTGCTGGAGCGCACGCGAGCGTGGCTCAAGCCCGAGGGGCGACTGTTCCTGCATGTGTTCAGCCATGTCGCCGCGCCGTACCGTTTCGAAGTGACGGACAAGAACGACTGGATCGCCCAGCACTTCTTCACCGGCGGCGTCATGCCGAGCCACAACCTGATCCGCGGCTTTTCCGACCTCTACGCCGTCGAACAGGACTGGCGCTGGAGCGGCGCCCACTACGAGCGCACCGCCCTGCAATGGCTGGAAAACTTCGACGCCCGCCAGCACGTGATCTGGCCGGCGCTCGTGGAAACCTATGGCGCCGACGCCAAGCTGTGGAAGCGCCGCTGGCGCCTGTTCTTCCTCGCCACCGCCGGCCTGTTCGGCGACCGCCGCGGCGCCGAATGGGGCGTCAGCCACCACTTGCTCAAGCCCGCCTGACGGAGCCGAACCATGCCCTACCTCCTCACCTATGTGGCCAGCCTGGCGACCTTCCTGCTGTTGGACGGCGGTTGGCTGACCCTGATGGGTCCCAAGCTCTACCGGCCGGTGCTCGGGCCGCTGCTGGCCGACAAGGTCGATCTGGCGCCCGCCGTGCTGTTCTACCTGATCTACATCGCCGGGGTGACGTTCCTGGTCACCGACCCGGCCGCCCGAGCCGGCGGCATTCCCAAGGCGGCCCTGACAGGCGCCGTGTTCGGCCTCGTGGCCTACGCCACCTACGACCTGACCAACGCCGCCACCTTGAAGACCTGGGCCTGGAAGCTGACCCTGTTCGACATGGGATGGGGCGCCTTCGCCACCGGCGTGGCCGCCGCCGTCGGCTGCCTGGTGCTGACACGCCTCAAAGGCTGAACCCATCGGGCGTTGCGAACCTGGCTGACGCATGCGACCGTCCGCGTCATGCTGCTGGGACACGGGCGAACCATCTGATGACCGCCGATCTGGAACGGGCCGCCCTGACGCGGGCGCTCAGCCGCGTCGCCGCCCGCGACGCCGTCGCCCTGCGCGAAGTCTACCGCCGCACCTCGGCAAAACTATTGGGCGTCGTCTTGCGTATCTTGCATGACAGGCAAGAGGCCGAGGACGTGCTGCAGGAAGTCTACATCACCGTGTGGAACAAGGCCGACCGGTTCGACGCCGAGCGCGCCAGTCCGATCACCTGGCTGGTCAGCATCGCCCGCAACCGCGCCATCGACCGCCTGCGCGCCCGCCGCAGCACCGCGCCGATCGAGGCCGCCGCCGCCGTGGCCGACCCCGCGCCGTCCGCGCAGATGGCTCTCGAAGCTGCCTCCGACCGCGCCCGACTCGAAAGCTGTCTCGACCAGTTGGAGCCGCAGCACGCCAGCGCCGTGCGCACCGCCTTCTTCCAGGGCGTGACCTACGAGGCCTTAGCCCACTCGCTCAGCGTACCGGTCGGCACGATGAAGACCTGGATCCGCCGCAGCCTGATCTCCCTGCGCGGCTGCCTGCAGTCATGACCGATATTCCCGCGCCCCAGGACGAAGACGACATCGCCGCCGCCGAGCACGTGCTGGGCGTCAACAGTCTTGGAGAGCGCGCGGTCGCCGAAGTTCGCCGCGACCACGACCGCGCCTTCGATGACGCGGTGATGGCCTGGGAAACGCGGCTGGCGCCGCTGGCGGGCGACATCGCGCCGGTCGAGCCATCGGCGGCGGTCTGGCCGCGCGTCGAGGCGCGCATCGTCACCCGCACCAGCCTGCTTGGCGGCGTCAACTTCTGGCGCGGCGCAACGGCGGCGTCCCTGGCGCTCGCCGCCGCCAGCCTGGCGGTGATCCTGATCGTTCCGGACGCGCCGCCGCCCACGCCCGCGCGCCCCGCCGCGCCGCTTCCGATCCTGACCGGCTTCATCAAGCCCAAGCCCGGCGAAGCCGGGCCGTTGGTCGCCGCCGCCCTGGACCGCACGCGCGGCGAACTGATCTTCACCGCCGCCAGCGTCGAGATCGAAACTGGCAAGTCGGCCGAGTTGTGGGTCATTCCCGCCGGCCAGAAGCCGCAGTCGCTGGGGGTGATCGAAGCCGGGCAGGAACGCCGCCTGCCCCTGCCCGCCGCCCTGACCGGTCCGGGTCAGGGCACGTCCATCCTCGCCATCACCGTCGAACAGATGGGCGGCTCCCCCACCGGCGACCCGATGGGCCCCGTGGTCGCCACCGGAGGCTTCATGGCGTCCTAGCGGGGCCTTAAAGCTTATATTCCAGGATCACGAAATACTTGGTGCGCGACGCTGGCGGGGCGGCGGTTCCGGGCAGGCGCACGAGCGAGGTCTGGAAGTCGGCGTACTGGAAGCTGAAGTTCAGTTTCGGGGTAATGGCGAAGCCGGCCTCGGCGTTCCACTCGTGGGCGATGTCGGCCCCGGTCCGCACCGCGTCGAAGTCATGGTAGCGCGCCATGAACACCGGGTTGGACACAAGCGCCGACTTGAACCTCGGCTTCAAGCCCACCTGGAAGTTCAGGTCCTCGATCCCGTCGACGAAGGTCTTGGCCCCGCCCACCGCCGAGAAGGCGTCGGCCCATCCCTGGTAGCCGTGGTTGCTGGCGAGCGGCGTGATGAAGCCGCGCGCGCCGTCGCCCTCAAGCACCTCGTAGGATACCCTGCCCGCCCATATGCCGTGCGCTACGGTCAGGTCGCCGCCGTAGTAGTTGAGGTCGAACGGCGCCGTATTGCCGCGATAATCGGTCTGGTTGGCGAATGTGGCGTTGTAGGCAAGCGTCGTCTCGTCGAGCTTGGCGCGGCCCGAGAGCTTGGCGCCATAGGTCTGGTTGCTGCTGACCGGCGCGTTGGAAAAATCTTCCAGGTAGGCGAACGCCTGCAGTTTCGCCGCGTTGCTGAAGGCGTAACCGAGGTTGAAGGCGTGGGTGTCCAGATCGACGTCGGCCTTGGTCCCCTGGCTGCGGTTCACGTGGGCCAGGTAGGCGTAGACGCCGGTGACTTTGCCCATCGTCACATCGGCCTTGAACCCGTCGTAGCTGACATCGTCCTGGCGCCACGTCGTGCTGCCGACGAAGCGCTGGTCATCGATGACCACCCGCTGCCGGCCGAGCGTCATGGCCAGGTGGTCGTTGGCCTTCCAGCTGATCTGTGCCCGGTTGAGTTCGGTCGTTTCAGGATCGCTGATGGCCGGATACTGCGTCCTACCGTTCACGCTGGCGCCGCTGGCGATGGTAATGTTGTGGTGCTCGAGACCGAGGCGGCGGACGTCCTCGACCTCGATCAACCCGCGCAGCCCATGCTTCTCGGCGGTCTCGAAGCCGATACGGTTGCGCCAGGTCAGGGCCTCCGCCTCGCGGGCAAACCCCGCCTGTTCGACGGCCTCATAGCGCAGGCGGGAATCCAGCAATAGTTTGCCGGCCGGCTGGGCCGCGGCGCCGGTGGCGGCGGACAGGGCCGCAGCGAGGACTAGGGTGAACCTCATCGGTCCGCGTTAAGAAGATTCGGCGCCGGACGCGAACTCAGGCCGTCCGCCAGTCCGCCGCCACGGCCGTGAACAGCTGCACCACGTGGGCGTAGCGATCGCCCTGGCTCTGGGCCAGGTCGCGCCGGGCGCGGCTGAGCTGACGCTGGGCGTCGACCACCGCCAGCAGGGTTCCGCCGCCGAGGTCATAGGCCTTGCGGGCGGAGTCGAAACTGCTCTGCGCCGCCGCCACCTGAGCATTCCGCGCCGCCAGCAGTTCGTCGTCGCGGCCCAAGGCGTCGAGGGCATCCGCCACCTGGGTGAAGGCGGTCAGCACGGTCTGGCGGTAGCGGGCGTCGGCGGCGCGGGCTTCCGCCACGGCGGAGTCGCGCCCGGCCTTGCGGCGGCCGCCGTCGAGCAGCGGCACGCTCAGCTGCGGCCCGAAGTTCCAGCCGCTGGAGTCGTAGTTGAAGATGTTGCGGCCATCGAGGGCGCCCTGGTTGTAGCCGGCAGCCAGGCGCAGGCTCGGATAGAGCTTGGCCGTCTCGACGCCGATGTCGGCCGTGGCCGCGTGAAGCGCCGCCTCCGCCGCCAGGATGTCTGGCCGGCGGCGCACCAGTTCCGACGGCAGGCTGACCGGAATGCGCGCGGGGGCTGTGAAGGACGCCAGGTCGAACTCCGGCGCGGTCCAGGCGCCCGACGGCTGACCGACCAACAGGGCCAGGGCGTGACGCGCCCGGGCCAGTTCGGCTTCAAGCGGCGGGATCTGCGCCCGGTCGGCGGCGACCTGGGCTTCGCCGGGGGCC
>CANJOB010000169.1 GCA_947475655.1 Caulobacterales bacterium
AGCGACCTTGTCCTGATACCGCGAATTGAATTCCCTGTTCCGGTGTCCGGAACACGGTGGTGCATCACCGGGGCATTTATCGGAAAGCCCCGTGACCTGGCACGTTGGATAGAGAAAAGGAGTGGCCGATGCGGCTTTCCGACCAAAAATATTTTCGAAAACAGGGAAAAGCAGAGAAAAGTGGGTGGCGGACTGCGTCCGCCACCATTCCCCTTCTTGATCGTACCTGCGCGCCGACGCGGCGCCTGCGCTTTTTGAGCGCCGCCATGAAATGGCCTGCGTCGCTCCCCATTTGATGATAACGGGTCGCAACAAGTCCCCGGGGAAGCCTGTATGACCACCTCGTCGTTTCCTGACACCGCCGCGCCGACGCGGCTGAGCGCGGCCGCGGCCGGTCAGACCGGCCTGATCGTCGGTGTCTCGGCCGACCCGTCCTCGACCGTCGGCGGAGTCGACTGCGCCGAGCTGGAGCGGCGGCTGCTGGAGGCCGGCTTCGTCGAGGGCGCGCGCGTCACCCTGCTGCATGAGGGCCCGCTGGGCGGCGACCCGATCGCGGTGCGGCTGGACGACATGCGGGTGGCTCTGCGCCGGCGCGAAGCGCACGGTGTGATGATCCAGATCGACGATGCGCCCAAGGACATCGCATGAACGCGGCCGTTATCCGCGCCGCCCTGGTCGGCAACCCCAACAGCGGCAAGACCGCCCTGTTCAACGCCCTGACCGGGGCGCGGCAGAAGGTGGCCAACTACGCCGGCGTCACCGTCGAGCGCAAGGAAGGCCATTTCAGCACCGCCAGCGGGAGATCGATCTCGGTGCTCGACCTGCCCGGCACCTATTCCTTGCGCGCCCGCTCGCCCGACGAAGCGGTGACCCGCGACGCGGTGCTGGGGCGGCTGACCGGCGAGACGCGGCCCGACGTGATCGTCGCCGTGGCCGACGCCACCAACCTGCGGCTGGTGCTGCGGCTGGTGCTGGAGCTGAAGCAGACCGGCGCGGCACTGGTGCTGGCGCTCAACATGTTCGACATCGCCACGCGGCAGGGCCTGTGCATCGACGTCGAGGGGCTGTCCAGGGCCCTTGGCGTGCCGGTGGTGACCACCGTCGCCACCCGCAAGCGCGGGCTGGACGACCTGGTGGCCCAGGTCGAAACCGTGGCCGACAGCGTGCCGCCCACCGAGAACCTCTGGCATGAGCCGGACGCGGCGCAGCTGCGCGCCGCCCACCGCCAGGCCGAGCAGATCATGAAGACCTTCGTCCGCCCGCCGGAGCGGCCCGATACCTGGACCGGGCGGTTCGACGCCGTGCTGCTGCACCCCGTCGCCGGCCTGATCATCCTCTTGAGCCTGCTGTTCGTGATGTTCCAGGCGGTGTTTACCTGGTCGGCCCCGGCCATGGACCTGATCGAGGCGGCGTTCGGGGCCCTGAGCGGCCTGGTGGTCAATGTCCTGCCCGACGGCCTGCTGCGCAGCCTGATCACCGACGGCCTGATCGCCGGGGTCGGCGGGGTGCTGGTGTTCCTGCCGCAGATCCTGGTGCTGTTCCTGTTCATCCTGCTGCTGGAGGACTTCGGCTACATGGCCCGGGCCGCCTTCCTGATGGACAAGATCATGGGCGGCGCCGGCCTGCACGGCCGCGCCTTCATCCCGCTGCTTTCCAGTTTCGCCTGCGCCATCCCCGGCATTATGGCCACCCGGGTGATCGATTCCAGACACGACCGGCTGGCCACCGTCATGGTGGCGCCGCTGATGACCTGTTCGGCGCGCATCCCGGTCTATACCCTGATCATCGCCGCCTTCATTCCCAACACCCATCTGTACGGCTGGGTGAGCCTGCAGGGGCTGGTGATGTTCGGCCTCTACGCCGCCGGCATCGTCAGCGCCCTGGCGGTGTCGTTCGTGTTGCGCAAGGTGTTCTGGCGCAGCGCGGTCGAGCCCTTCATCATGGAGCTGCCGACCTACAAGGCCCCCGACATCAAAAACGTGGCGCGCAACCTGTGGCAGCGGGCGGAGATTTTCCTGCGCCGGGTCGGCGGGGTGATCCTGATCATGTCGCTGTTGATCTGGGTGCTGTCGACCTTCCCCGGCGCGCCCGCAGGCGCCCCGGGACCGGCCATCGACTACAGCTTCGCCGGCCGCATCGGCCATTTTCTCGAGCCGGTATTCCGGCCGATCGGCTTCAACTGGCAGATGGTGGTCGCCCTGGTGCCCGGCATGGCCGCGCGCGAGGTGGCTGTGGCGGCGCTCGGCACCGTCTACGCCGTCGGCGGCGACGCCGACCCGGCGGCGCTGGGGACCACCCTGGCGGGGCAATGGCCGCTGGCCACGGCCCTGTCGTTCCTGGCCTGGTACATCTTCGCCCCGCAATGCGCCTCGACCCTGGCGGTGGTGAAGCGTGAGACCAACGGCTGGAAATGGCCGATCGTGATGTTCGTCTACATGGTCGCCCTGGCCTACATCGCCTCCTTCATCGTGTTCCACACCGCCTCCGCCCTGGCGTCCTGATCGCCAAGGTGATTTGCGGCGATGAAGCGTATAGACAGGGCGCATGAGCTCTAAGCGTCCCGGACACGACCACGACCATCATGACCACGATCATCATGATCATGATCACGACCACCATGACCACGACGGTGGGCCGGGCGACCCGTTCGAGGCCATGCGGCACGAGCACGTGTTCCTGGGCGCCAGCCACGCGGCCAACGAGCGCCGCACCTGGGCGGTGATCTGGCTTTGCGGCGCCATGATGGTGCTGGAGGTCGGCGGCGGAATTGTCTTCCGCTCCATGGCCCTGCTGGCCGACGGCATCCACATGGCCACCCACGCCGGCGCCATGCTGATCGCGGCGGCGGCCTATTTCTATTCGCGCAAGCACCTCAGCGATCCGCGCTTCTCGTTCGGCACCGGCAAGATCGGCGACCTGGCCGCCTTCGCCAGCGGCGTGTTCCTGGCCTCGACCAGCCTGCTGATCTTCATCGAGAGCATTGAGCGGCTGCTGAACCCCGAGAAAATCGCCTTCGACCAGGCGATCCCGCTGGCGGTGCTCGGCCTTGTGGTCAATCTGGTCAGCGCCTGGCTGCTGCACGGCGGCGGCCACCATCATCACGGTCACGACCATGGGCACGACCATGGGCACGACGATGGGCACGACCACGGGCACGCCCACGATCACGGCGATCACGCGCATGACCATGACGATCACGCCCATGATCATGACGAGCATCATCACCACCACGACCACAATCTGCGCGCGGCCTATGTGCATGTGGTGGCCGACGCGGCGGTGTCCCTGCTGGCCATCGTCGGCCTGCTGGCCGGGCGTCAGCTCGGCTGGAACTGGATGGACCCGGTGATGGGCATGGTCGGCGCCTATGTCATCGCGCGCTGGTCAGTGGGCCTGCTGAAGGCTACCGGCGGGGTGCTGCTGGACATGAATCCCGGCCAGGCCTTGGCGGCGACCATCCGTCGCCGCATCGAGACTGACGGCGACCGTATCGCCGACCTGCACGTCTGGCGCGTCGGCCCCGGCCACAACGCCGCCTCCATGGTGGTGTTCAGCCCTCACGACCTGGCGCCCAGCGCCTATCGCGCCCGGTTGGCCGGGATCGCGACGCTCAGCCACGTGACGATTGAAGTCGAGCCCTACAGGCCGAGGTAGGATTCTTGATAGAGGCAGGTCGCGGGCGGAAAACCGCTGCGCACTTTTCCTCGACCCGCCTCAGCGCGCCTTGATGCCTTCTAACAGCATGTCGGCCTGACGGTTGCCCAGTTCGACCAGCGCCTCGGCGTCGATCGGCTCTCGCGCGGCCAGGCGGTAGTTCCAGGCATAGACACCGCGCAGCACGTCGATCACCAGTTCGATGTCGGTGGCGGGGTCGATCTCGCCGCGGTCGATGCCGTCCTGCAGGGCGCGGTGCGCCGCGGTGATGGTGCGCGGGGTCTGGCCGAACGGCACCACCCCGGTCTCGAGGTCGGGGGTGAAGGCGGCGATGATATGGGCCAGGAATAGCTTGGGCCGGCGCATCTCGAACCGGTAGTGCACGCCCATGATCGCCTTGACGCGTTCGAACGCCGGGCCGTCCAGCGGCATGGCGTCGATCTCGGCCACCAGATGGTCGAGCCGTTCCTGCATCACCTGGCTGAGGATGTCGGCCTTGGAGGAGAATGTGGTGAAGACGCTGCCGACCGACACGCCGGCGCGCTGGGCCACCAGGCGGATGGTGGCGCCCTCGTAACCGACTTCGTCGAACAGGTCGCGGGCGGCCGAGAGGACGCGGTCGCGGGTCTCCTGCTTCTGTATGTCTCGAACGCCCAACCGATATTCCCCACGTCGCGGCCAAGCCGCCGCCCCAGGACCCGCCCCCGCAGTCTGATCGCTCAGGCCTTATGGGCGAAGCGGCCGCTTGTCCACGGCCACTCCTGATGATCTAGCCGAAAGATATCAATGATAAGGTGAACAGGAACCGTTTTGCGGCAATTGGCCGCGCGAGATCGGCGCGTCTAGCCGAGCGCTTCCAGCTTCTCAAGCGCCGCCTCGGCGCGCTGCTCGAATTCCAGGCAGTACTCGTCGACGACGTTCTGCAACACTTCCGCGTAGCGTTTGGCCAGGTTGCGGCCGTCCTGGGTGGCGTCGCGCAGGTCGGTGATGAGCTGACGTACTTCGGTCAGCGCCTCTTCGCGGGCGGCTTCGGGGGAAACGGCAAGTACAGCCATGATTAACTCCTTGGCCTCCCCGCTGGAGGACCCCGCCGGTCCGCGGTGAGGAGGACGACCGGCTTGGCGGAAGGCGGATCATCGCCTTCTCTAAGCTCCACAATAGTTCGCGTGGTGGTTGAGAAACATGTGACAAATGCACTCACCGAACATGATCGACGAACTGCAACAAGGTGAACGCGGCCCCGGGTGGTTGGTTGCGCGCGAGGGGGCCCAGGCCTAGATGGGGCCGATGGACTTGTTCGACGTGCTCATTCCCCTGTCGCTGGCGGCGGTGCTGACCGCCTTGGGCGTCGGGCTGTTCGCCCTGTTCAAGGGCGGCGACTTCGGGCGCAGCTATTCCAACAAGCTGATGCGGCTGCGCGTGTTGCTGCAGTTCGTGGCCATACTGGTGCTGGTCACCGCCTTCTACTGGCGGTCGCGCCACCGCTAGCGGCCCTAGGGCTTGGGGGCGATCGGCTGCGGCGCGGCCTTGATTTCGCTTTCCAGCGGGTTGCGGCCGGTGAAGACGTGCAGCGGCACCGGTAGGGCGCAGACGCGGGTGCGCCAGTCCCACCACATCTCGCGCGCCTCGCAGCGCTTGCCCGGCCAGATCCACACCAGGTGCAGGGTCCAGACGGCGACGCAGCAGATCGAGAAGATCACCACGAACACGATTTTCAGGCGGTCGATAAAGCGGTTCATCGCGGCTTTCTTTACGCCAACGGTCGGCATTGGCTAGAGCCCGTCAGGCGAAAGTGTGGGCGGTTTCGCCGCCCGCTGGGGCTCTAATCTAGAGATGGAGCCTTCTGATGCGGTTCAGATGATCCATCAGAACCG
>CANJOB010000170.1 GCA_947475655.1 Caulobacterales bacterium
AGGCGGACATCGATCCGATCATCACGATGTCGGCGCCGGCCTGCATCCGCGCCGCCGCGAGTTGAGCGCTGGCCAGATAGGCGGTGAAGTCGGTGGCCACGGCGTAGCGCAGCTCGTCCTCGCTCATCTCCGCCACGGCGTCGGCCGGAACGGCGGCATTGATCACGGCGATGTCCAGGCCCCCGAGCCAGGCCTCGCCCTTGTCGAACACGCGTTTCAGGCCCGCCGGCTTGGTGACATCGGCGGCGACGCCCGAGCCCTCGCCGACCTCCCGTATGCGCTCCAGGGCGTCCTTCAGATGGGCCGGGTCACGGCCGCAGATGAAGACCTTCACGCCATAGGACGCCAGCAGCACGGCGATGGCGCGGCCGATGCCGGTGGTCCCGCCGGTGATCAGGGCCTTGCGGGCGCCCAAGGCGGGTTGCGCGGTGTGAGCGTCCTGGTCGGACAAGGTCGCCTGTTTGATTGTCATAAGACAACAAACCGCGCTTTGGGTTGCGCGTTCCAAGCTGAACCGCACAGCGGGGGTGTCCAAGCATTTGCCGGCTGATAGACATATCGCCAGGGGGACCAATGATCGGTGCGGCATTTACTTGCAATATCTGCGGCCACGCCGGCCATTTCGATCCGGTTGGCGACTGGCGCGAGGCACCGTCTTGCGACGGCTGCGGCTCATCGGTTCGGATGCGCAGCATGATCCACTATCTGCTGGATGGCTTGCTCGGCCGCTCGCCCGGCCTGGCCGGACTGAAGCGGCGAAGGACCACCGGCGTGGGCCTGAGCGACTGGGAAGGCTACGCCGCGCCGCTGTCGCGCGCCTTCGCCTACACCAACACCTTCTATCACCAGGCGCCGCGCCTCGATATCTGCGCGCCGGGCAAGGAGCACCTGGGAAAATACGATTTCCTGATGTCGTCGGACGTGTTCGAGCATGTGCCGCCGCCGGCCTCGCGCGCCTTCGACAACGCCTTCGCCCTGTTGCGCGCGGGTGGGCTGCTGGTGCTGACCGTGCCCTTCGCCGACAATCCCGACACCATCGAGCATTATCCGGATCTGCGCAGCTTCGCGGTGGTGGAGCTCGACGGCGAATGGGTAGTGGTGGCGCGTTCGGCCGACGGAAGCCTGGCCCTGCACACCAACCCCGTCTTCCATGGTGGGCCGGGCTCCACCCTGGAGCTGCGCCTTTTCAGCCGCGCCGGCGTCATCGCCGACCTGGCGGCGGCGGGATTTGTCGACATCGAGGTGCACGGTGGCGCAGTTCCCGAATGGGGCGTTTTCCCGCCGCACCATCACGGCCTGCCGATCACCGCGCGCAAGCCGGCCTCGGCGATACGGAAGCTGCTAGGGCGCAAGCTGGGCGCCGCGCGCCCCAACTAGGCCGCGCGATCCAGCGGCTGCGGCACGCCGGGATAGCGCGGGTCGAGGGTGAAGCTGACCGGCGTCACCCGCGCATTGGGTCGTTGCAGGCCGCTGGCCTTGACCATGCGGGCCAGGGCCAGCTTGGCCATGTTGGCGGGGCCCGCGCCGCTCTCCAGCGCCGGGTCGATGCCGGCGCGGCGGCGTAGCACGCCGTTGGCGTAGATGACGTTGGCGCGCAGTAAGGCCGCCGGTGTCATGAATTCGATCGACAGCGAGACGTTGAGCATCGGGCCGTTGACGATGCGGTGCGGGGCGTTCTGCGGCCACGTCACCATGGCGCCGGGCGTCAGCGTCACCGACCGAGCCTGGGCATCCCAAGCCGGGTCGAACGCGAACTGCTCGGCGGTATCGCGCATAACGATGCGTTCCAGGTCCTGCGCGCCGACGAAAGGGGCGCGCGGCGGATAGACAAGCACCTGCTTCTCGCCGCGCAGCTGCCACAGCGACACCAGCGGCACGTCGAGGTGATAGAACACATGGGCGTTGGCCGACGAGATCAGCATGCCGAGGTCGTGCTTGAAGGTGCGCACCTTTGACGCCCTGGCCTTGTCGGCGAAGATCTCCTCTTCCAGGTCGGTATATTCGGGAAGGTGCAGATTGGTCTGGCGCAGGTTGAGCCAGATGCGGCCCTCAAGGGCCGCCTGCAGCAGTTGCGCGCCGCTCAGGCGCCCGGGTGAGCCGCGCCGCCAAGTGGTCCAGTCGACCGGGTCGTGGCCCATGGTGAAGACGCCGAGCTTGTCGCGCGGATAGCGGTCGAGCAGATCGATCAGCCCCGCGTCGCTGAACATCGGCCGCCGGTGCAGGCGGTGCTGGAACTCCAGCGTTTCGTGGGTGAAGGCGCTCGCTTTCGCAGGCGTCCAGTCGGTGATCACAGCCATGGCGCTATTCCAGCGGGCCGGCAGAGGCGCGGGGGCGCGTGGCGCGGGCGGCCGCTGCGGCCAGGACGCCGCGGACACGCGCGGTGGACGTGGTCTCTGCGGCGCTGATGGCGTCGATGCGCCGGCGCACCCGCTGCATCACCCCGCCGCGGCTGGCGCCCGCCAGGCTCCAGGCGCCTTCGATGGCGCCCGGCAGCCAGCCGGCGTTGGGCGCAAGGGCGGCGCCTTCGCCGATGGCGACCTGGATCAGGGCGTAGGGTCGCTTGTAGTGGTCGTGGCCTGGGCCGAGGTCGTAGGTCTCAAGTCCCAGGGCCGGCATGATCTCGATGGCGCGCAGCAGGAACAGCTGGCCGGGCGACCAGGCAGCCAGGTCCGGATCGGTGGAGGCGATCCACGGGTGGTAGACATCGCCCAGGCGGACGCCGAACTGACCCGCCGCGAGCCGCCCGCCGGCGTAGAGGCAGATCATCAACCCCTGCAACTCACCCGAACGGCGCTCGAACAGGTTTTGCAGCAGGGCGGGGGTCCAGGCGGGCCTGAGGAAATCGAAGGCGCCGGTGAGGCGCAGTTGGTCGGCCTTCCACGCCAGCAGCCGGTCGAACGACGCTTGGCTGACGTCCCGCGCCACCAGGGTCAGTTCGCCGACCTCGCGCTCCAGCTTGTGATCGAGCCGGCGGTAGTTCTTGAATTTCTTCGGACTGCCCGCGCGAACCGCCTCCAGATAGGCCTGCGCGTCCCCATCCAGCACGATGCGGTGGGCCTCGCGGGTCGTCGCCGGTTTGAACAGGCCATGGGGATCGACCAAGCCGGTGTAGCGCCAGCCGTCGAGGCCCGCCTCGCCCAACAAGGCCGGGCCGCTCAGGCCGCGCTGACCGCGGCTGATCAGGGCGTGATAGTCGGACAGGGCGCCGCCGATCGGGCGGACCAGCCCGCTGGGCGCGGGATGGTGCGGCAGGAAAGCCGCCGGCTTGCCGCCGCGGCGCCAGACGGCCACCCGGGCGTCGGGCCGCACGGCGCCGACGGCCTGGGCGAAATCGGGGCCCAGCAGGGGGTTGGCGAAGGCCGGCGCTTCGGCGGCGATCTCGCGCCACGCCTGCGCGTCCACCGGCGCCAGCTCGGCCGGGTGCAAGATCTGGACGTCGGACATGGCGGCGGTGGGTCTCGGGATTTCGGTTGTTAAACCCTAGCGCCACGGCGTTTATGAAGTGTGTTCAGAGACCGGCTTACGCCAGCAGCCATTTGCGCAGGGCGGCGGTGACGGCCTGCGGCTTCTCCATCGGCGTCATGTGGCCGGCGCCCTCCACCACCACCAGGGGCGCCTTGGCTATGTCCGCCATCTCCCGGCAGGCGGGCAGAGGCGTGATGGCGTCGTGCTCGCCGCAGATGACCACCGCCGGTCCGGCATAGGCGCGCAGCACCGCCTCGCCGTCCTCGCGTTCGACGCTGTTCTGGCGCAGGAACACCTCGCGGCCGAGGCGCGCGGTCATGGTCTGGATGCGATCGATCAGTTCACGGTCCCCCAGGCGCGACGGGTCGACGTAGCTCTGCAGCATCCGCTCGGTCATGCCGACGAAGCGGCCGGTGGCGCCCGCCGCCGCCTTGTTCAGCGCTTGGCGCCGTTCAGCGCGTTCGGGATTGTCGACGCGGATGCCGGTGTCGAGCAGGGCCAGGCGCTCGACCCGCTCCGGCGCCGCCAGCAACACCGCCTGGGCCACGTAGCCGCCGAAGGAGAAGCCGGCCAGGGCGAAGCTGGGCGCCGCCACAGCCAGCACCGCCTGCGCCAGTTCACGCAAGGTGGCGTGCTGGGTGATATCCGGGACCACGCAGTCGGCGATATCGGAAAGGCCGGCGATCTGGTCGCGCCACAATTCGGCGTCGTTGAGCAGGCCGGGCAGGAGCAGCAGCTGGGGCCGGCTCACGGGGTCTTCTTCTTCGCTGCCGCCAGCCGGGCCTCCAGGGCGGCGCGGGCCTTGCCGAAGGCCGCTGTCAGGGCGGCCTCTTGCCGATCCAGCGCGCGGTGGCGGTCGGCGACATCTTCCAGGTCGTGGTCGTGGGCGGTTTCCAGCTGGCCCATCTCCTCGCGCAGACGTGTGACCTCGCGCTCGGCGGCCGAAGGTCCCTTCGGCTTGGGCGGCGGTTTGGCGGCGGCCAGGGCCTTGATCGCCCCGCCCCTGACCGCCCCGCCCAGGACCACGCCCGGCTGGGCCAGGGCCGCCTTCACCAGATCGGGATCGTCGACCTCGCGGGCGACGCCTTCCTTGAACAGGTCCTGGCGCACGCCCCACGCCTGCAGCGCCTTGGGCCGCGAGGTGGCGGCGACCACATAGGTCCGCAGACCGTCCGACCAGCCGAAGACCTTCAAGCGTGCCATGGAGCGAGAAGCTGGCGGCCATCGGCGGCCCTGTCCAGCACCCTTGTCTCGCCGCGTTTCTGGGGTCTTATGCCGCCATGATGTTGCGTCGCGCCCTGCTTGCCCTTTTCGCCCTGCTGGCCCTGGCCGGTCCCACCGCCGCCCAGGCGCCGCTGAATGCCCTGGCCGCCGCCTCGCTGAAGGAGGTGATGGATGCGCAGGGGGAGGCCTTCACCCGCGCTGGGGGGCCGCCGGTGCGCTTCTCCTACGCCGCCTCATCGACCCTCGCGCGACAGGTCGAGGCCGGCGCGCCGGCGGATCTGTTCGTCTCCGCCGACAGCGACTGGATGGATTATGTGGCGATGAAGGGCTTGATAGACCCGGCCAGCCGCCGCGACCTGGTCACCAACAGCCTGGCGCTGATCGCGCCCCGATCATCGAAAATCGCGCTAAGGGCCGAGTTGGGGATGCCTCTCGCGGCGGCTCTGGGAACAGGGCGGCTGTCGATGGCCGGGCCGGAGGTGCCGGCTGGCCGCTATGGCCGCGCGGCGCTGCAAAGCCTGGGCGTCTGGGATAGCGTCAGCGGCCGCCTGGCCCTTGCCGACAATGTGCGCGGGGCCCTGATGTTCGTTTCGCGAGGCGAGGCGCCGCTGGGGATCGTCTACGACACCGACGCCAAGGCCGATCCGGGGGTGCGCATCGTCGCCATGTTCCCGTCCGGCAGCCATCCGAAGATCGTCTATCCGGGCGCCATGCTGAAGAGCTCGCGCAACCCGGCGGCGGCGCGGTTCATGGCCTTTCTGAAGACCCCGGCGGGGGCGGCGATCTTCCGCCGCGATGGCTTCGTCCCCCTGTCTTAATCACAATTCCTCAATC